>DLMX01000086.1:47700-56098 GCA_002479405.1 Methylophilaceae bacterium UBA7525 | reverse complement strand
GACCTACCCAGCCAGCAATCACATCGATCAACAATTCATCAAATCCCTCAAGGTGCCGAATGGCCGCATGGATTACGACCCCATTTTCGATAAGGCTATCGATAGTGTGGGATCTGTTTGGCCACTCGTTGCAAAAGGGATATTCGCCAACGACAGCACGTATCTTGCCCAGATCGGCCACTGGAATCTGGATACCGGCAAAGACACCAATGACCAATATGTTTTCTGGAGCTGATGGCATGCTTAAACGAATCGTTCTGCTCGCAAGCCTTTTTATCCTGACTACCGGGTGCGCCACGGACGGCTCCACGAAAAATCCGGACGAGATGTATATCACCGCCTCGGCATTGACCAAACTCAGCGCCAGCGTGGAATCGACGGTTCGATACAAAAACCCGCCCGAAAACATTTCTGACGAGGAACTGCTTCAACTTGCGACAGAACACGACCCGTCTCTGATGACTCCATTTTCAGGATATACCGTCAGAGTGCTACGCGAGGACCGTCATGCTGTAGTGCTTGTTTGTTCCAAGGACGGCATTTTGGGCTTGCTCGAGGACATTGGATGCACCGCTGCAATGGACAAGCACTTGTGGCAAGTTGAAGGAAGTGACTGTAACTTCACACTCTCTCCTTCCAATGCTTGTGCTCCATAGCCAGCGTTGGGTGCTCTCGCTTGCAATGCATGGTGAAATCTTGATCGTAGTCCTGATGGTATATATTGCGATGCCGCGCTGTACAAAATTATTGCGGAGCTGGCTGTTCAGTTAGCCGGTTCCGATCTCTGCATCTGCTAATCTTAAAAATAGATATCATCTACTTGCTGAATCGCTTTTGAATACCCTTCTCCAATACAATCCCAGGAACTCACATTGATCGATCCTGCATTCCCTCTCCGCATCATCCAGATCGTATTCCCGGTCTTTGTCATCGTTTTGCTTGGCTGGTTTTACGGCAGGTATCGTGCGGTGGACATGGCAGCGCCCAACCAGACCAACATGGATATCTTCATTCCAGCGCTGGTTTTTTCTGCGCTGGCAGATAAATCCTTCGACCTGGTCGGGCATCAGATGTTTGCGCTGGCGGCATTCCTGATCATCGTGGGTAGTGGCCTCATTGGCTGGGGCGTGGCCAAGCTCACCGGCATTTCACACAAAGTGCTGGTACCGACCACCATGTTCAACAACTGCGGAAACCTGGGGCTGCCGCTTGCCTTTCTGGCATTCGGGCAGGAAGGTTTGGCCGCAATGGTGGTGATGTTCCTGATTTCCAATCTCTTGCATTTTTCATTCGGCAACTGGCTGCTGGATCACCATGCAAAATGGTGGGATGCATGGCGTCATCCTGTCATTCTCGCTGCCTTGGCCGGGCTGGGTGTCAGCCTTTCCGGTTTGGACTTGTGGGGTCCGCTGCAACTTTCCATCAAGATGCTGGGAGATGTTTCCATCCCTCTCGCGCTACTTGCACTCGGGGTGCGGATTGCACAATCGCATGCAAAATCCATGAACACCGGCTTTCTCGGGGCAGTTGTCAGGCCCCTGGCCGGCATTCTTGTCGCATGGATGCTGAGTATCTTGCTAGGTCTTGAGGGCCAGGATCAAGCCATGCTGATCCTGTTTGGCGCGCTACCCCCGGCAGTGATCAACTATGTATTTGCGGAGCGCCATGAGCAAAGCCCGGATAAAGTCGCTGCGATTGTACTGACCGGCAATATCGCAGCCATCGTGATCATCCCGGTGGTTCTGGCCATCGTGCTTTAGCGGTACATCGATAGTGGCAACCCCCACTTGCGCCTATCAAATATAAGGGCACCTCGAAAAACCGTCGCGAGCGGTTGGAGGGCAAGGCGCCCGGAGCGCAGCGACCGAGACATATCAAGTAGATAGGCGAGGAAGCGAGCACCGCGCAACGCCGCCATCAAACCGCGCAGCAGGTTTTTCGAGGTGCCCATAAGTTAATAAAGTCCACCCCGTTGAGTAGACGCCTTCGTCCATTTCAGCCCGGCTAATACACCAACCAGTGCAGCATTCAGGTATCCAGCTGAGGCACCGACCACGACGCTGAACAATATTGCGAACAATGCATTATTGAACGACACCGAGAGCAGGTGTTCCGGCGAGAACATCCCGGCGGTGCTGGCGAAGGCAAAAACACTGGCGTATCCGTAGATGATCGCCGGGGTCACGCTGAACCGGGCGATCGTGCCCATTCTTGCCAGAATCGCGATGACTGCGCCGATGAATACCGGACCCCACAGTTGCTGGCCCAATGCGCTTTCGAACGGGTTGTTCAACAGGACGATGGCCGATATCCACGCTGCGAATGCGCCGAGCGCCATATGCGTGATGGTGGCGACGAATGCCTGATTACGGTCGGCGCCGCCATTCATATGAAAGAAACACGCCCATGTGATGAACACGGCCCAAGGTGGGATAAAGGTGAAGAATCCAAGTGCATAAAGCACGATTGTCGTCAGTGCGAATGCGCTGAATGTCGCTGCATTGAGTTGAGTCATGTCTATCCTTTCATCAGTGATTCTTAAAATCCGCTTTATCGGTTATCGGCGGCTGACTTTTGAGTCGCTGCCACCCTGTCTCAGGCCTCGCCTTTCATGACCATCTCGACATATTGTTCGGGGGTGATCGTGCCGCCCAGGGTCTCAGCGATATGTTTGTCCCTGGCTGGCAGCGCTTCCTGCAGGCCCTCTATCCGTTTCCATTGCGGCAAGGCGACAGGCACGTTTTCCTGCGGCACGTGCTTTGCGCTGGCGACGCGCTTGTAACGGTGGATGTATCGCGGACAGTTAACGAAAATTTCAGTGACCTCGACAAGAACAACCACCTCCGCACCCAGAAACATCTTGAGCGATTGTTCATCACGATGAATCGAAGCTTTGCCGTGTATGCGAATGCGGTGAGGCGTTTCAAAATCGATCAACAGCATGCCGATCTTGTTGTTGATGGAAATGTTGCCCATCGAGAGGAACATGCCATTCCCGTCAAAACTCGGGAACGCCAGCGTTTTACTGTCGATGATCTTGAGGAATCCCGGACTTCCGCCTTTGTATGAACAAGTGGGATAACCACGATGATCGATGGTCGTCAGAAAGAACATGTCGCGGCTCTCAATAAAGCCGCGATGCTCTTCGCCGATTTCAGCGCAGACGATATTGCCGTGTACGGCATCCGCCAGTTTCACCGTATCAAAGTCCTGCTGTAACGCCCGGTGTTGTTTGCCATAAAGTCCCTGCATGAACCCTCCCTTTCACTTGTCCGATTAATGGACTTTTATATAAAAACAAACTGACTGTTTGATACAATCTTATTGATTAATAAATATTTCAGTCAATCCATGCAGTGAATTTATATGTCCGATAATCGGACCATAAGGATTAAATGGAAACGAACCCACAGCATAAGAATGCACAGCCGGGCAGCCTGAACCGGGCTTTTCTGCTGCTGGAAGCCATCGCCAGCGGGTCGCGCAAAGGCAGCTCATTGACCGAGCTGGTGGCACGAACATCGCTACCTCGCCCCACCATTCACCGTGTACTCAATACCTTGATCGAGCATGGCTGGGTCCGCCGGGATGAAGCGTCGGCGCGCTTCAACCTGGCAATGGGCCTGGCCGCGCTCGGTTATTCCGCGATCAGCCGCAATCCGATTGAGCAAATCGCCACCACCCATCTGAGCGTGCTGGCCGAACAACTGAATCAGGTGGTCTACATGGGCGTGCGTTCCGGCCTCGACATGGTGTGCATCGGCCGCTATGAGAGCTCGTCACAGATACAGGTAGGGCAAGGGCGTGTCGGCATGCGCGGTCCATTCGGCATGAGTCCCAGCTGCCTGGCCATGATGTCGCGCCTGCCACGCAACGAAGTGGAATCCATCATCGAAGCCAATCTGTCACGTTATCACCGGATAGAAGGGTTTGATGAAACCGGGTTTCGCAAAGCGGTCGATGAAGCCATCAAGAACGGATACAGCACCTACGACAGCATCATTCTGGACCGCACGACCAGCGCGATCGGCGTGGCGATCTGCGACCCCGATGGTTACCCGATCGCAGGTATCGGGACGACCTATATCACCGGCTGGCTAAACGAAGTACAGTGGCAAAACTGCCTGACCCAGTTGCAACAAACCGCTGAAAAAATTTCGAACGATTTGTATGGGAAAGTGAACCAAGTTACTTGACTGGCGGACAGGCACTCGATGCCACTATGTCCACATACATCGCCTGTCTATAGAATCGCAACCAGCGCACCTTGCGCTGGCTTTTACTGTCACCTAACAAGGATTTCACATGCCAACAAAACTAGCTGCGCTCATCCTCGCCTGTTTACTCTCCTTCACCGCCCACGCCGAACCCACGGTGCAAATCAACACCAGCCTCGGGCCTATCGTCGTCGAGCTGGATAGCGTCAAGGCGCCGAAGACGGTGGAGAATTTTCTCGGTTATGTGAAGAGCGAGCATTACAACGGCACGATCTTTCACCGCACCATCCGCCGTTTCATGATTCAGGGTGGCGGCATGACGGCGGACATGCAGGAGAAGCCGACCGGGCCTTCGATTCAGAACGAGGCGGACAACGGCCTGAAGAACCTGACCGGCACCATCGCCATGGCGCGCACCGCCGACCCGCATTCAGCCAGCGCGCAGTTCTTCATCAACGTGGCGGACAACGCGTTTCTGGACCACAAATCCAAGGATGAAAAAGGCTGGGGTTATGCCGTGTTCGGCAAAGTGACGAGCGGCATGGAGCTGGTAGAGAAGATTTCGCGTGCACCTGTGTGGCCGGGCGATGTGCCGACACAGCCGGTGGTGATCGAGTCGATCGAGCTGAAATAGAACTTTGGCTGCAACAACTCTCATCCACAAAAAACGGGGCCGCGGCCCCGTTTTTCATTTGGCGTCAGACCGCCTTGCGCCGCACCTCGGCGTTCTCCACGGCGAATTCATAGATATCCACCAGGTCTTCCGACGTGACGTCGATGACACCGTCCATGCGCGCCAGCGCCGCCTCAAAATCGGACTCGTCCAGCTCCAGCGCAGCGGGGTGCGATTGTTGCACGAACTTGGCATGGTGCGGGTGGTGGCTGTGGCGCAGCGGATAGCGCCGGCCCGGCACCAGGTTGTTGATGATGAAAGCTAGCAGCAGCAGGATACCGGCATTGAGGGCGACCACTTCATAGCAGAAGCTCCAGCCGAGGGCGTGCACCTGTGGCCCGCCGAGTACGGCGATCATGGCGGTGGCGGCGCTGGGCGGATGCAGGCAGCGCAGCCAGTACATGCAGAAGATGGCGAGGCCGACGGCCGCTGACACGGCCAACGCCGGCTGCGCGATGCTTTGCGCACACAGGACGCCGATGATGGAGGCCAGCAGATGGCCGCCGAACATGGGCCACGGTTGCGCCATCGGGCTGTGCGGCACGACGAACAGCAGGAAGGCCGAGGCGCCCATGGAGGCGAGCACCGGCAGCGACAATGTGAACTCACTGGCCAGCAGGCTTTCGGCCAGCACCAGCAGGAGAATGCCGCAAAAAGCAGCAAGCGAGGAATGGAGCTTCTCGCGCAAGGGGGTTTGCGTCTGCCGGTAATGCTGCGCAGACGCCTGCAACAATTTCAGAATATTCATGTTCGGATGATGTACTGATTGAGGATGCGGCGCTTTTACACCGCTGGGGAGAGCTATTGCCCGTTGACGCGAATATCCTCGGCAAAGGTGTTGCCATTGTTTTCGTCCGCCGCCATGTCGCTCTTGCCCCCGGGTTCGGACACGGATTTTACCTCATTTCCGTTAGCCGGCCGGCCTTGCGCCAGATAAAAACAGATGCGGCAGATGTGGTGGCCGGTGCGCTCCATCCAACGAAAAACGTCAGTGGTGTGCAAGGTACTCAGCGCCTTGCTGCTGGGCATGACCTTCTGCAAGATCTCGTGCCGCGCCTGATGCACGTAAACGGCCAGCTGGTCGGCTTCATGGTCGATCTCCTCCAGATAAGGCGCCAGCGTTTTCTCTGCCAACCCTCTTTGCACCAGATGAATCATACTGCGGCTGCTCTGCTGGGCCGACTGATAAACCGGGTTGGCGAAGTCGATATTGGCCTTGGAGATATCGCCCAGGCGATTACGCAGACGCAGCAAATGGTCGATGGCGTGCAGTTGAGCGATGCGCTGCTCGGCCTGCACGTCCTCTTCAGGCGGCAACTGGATGCGCGTGACAAAATCAAATGTGTGGTCCAGCGCCAGTTCCGCCTGTTTCAGTTCGTTATCGGTTCTGGCCGATTGCGCCATGGCCAGAATATCCCCATAAGTCTTGAACAGGACACCGGCCAGCTGTTCTATGGTGCGCTGTGAAGCTTCGAGCGCGACCGCCGGGATGTTAAGCAAACTGTCGTCCAGCCGCTGCACCAGTCTGTCTTCCACCTCCGGCAGTAGGCGCTCGACGACGCGTGCAAAACCTGCCGTGAACGGCAGAAAAAGGATGACACCGATCAGGATGAAAAAGGTGTGGAACGCCACCAGCATGGTGGCGTCCGGTGCGATCTGCATGAAGTTATCCAGCAGCTGAATCAAATACAGAAACGCTGGCAGCAGCAAGATGCCGATGAGGCCGGCTGCCAGATTGAACAGAATGTAAGCCAGCGCCGTACGCTTGGCATAGACGGTGGCACCGATTGCCACCAGTGCCCCCGAAACCGTAGTGCCGATAGCCGCCCCCACCACCAGCGAGGCCGCCTGATCGAAGTTGATGGTGTTGGTATATAGTGCCGTCAGTGTAGTGGCGATGGCTGCCGATGATGACTGCAACACCGCGGTGAGCGCGAGTCCGAACAGCATGATGATGATGCGCGCACCATAGCCGCCTACCGGCAGATCGGCGAGGTTGAACACTCCCGACAATCCGGCCATCGCTTGCTGCAGCACACTCAGCCCGTGAAACAACAAGCCGAAGCCTGCCAGCGCCAGTCCCATCTCTGCCCAGCGGCCACGTCCCAGCAGCTTGAGTAGTGCGCCGATACCGATCATGATCAATGTGTAAAAGCCCAGATTGACCTTGAGGCCCAGCTCGGCGACGATCCAGCCGGTGGCCGTATTGCCGAGACTGGCACCGATAAGCACGCCTATGGCCTGTGAAAAGGTGATGAGACCGGCGCTGACAAAACCGATCAGCGTCACTGCCGTGGCCGAGGAGGATTGCACCAGCATCGTTACCAACGTACCGGAAGCAAAAGCCTTGTATGGCGTTCCGGTAAAACGCACCAGCGCACGCTTGAGATTGGAGCCGGCAAAGGCGACCAGGCCATCGGACAGCAACATCATGCCGATGAGAAACAGGCCCAAACCACCGACAAAAGGAAATAGAACTTCTAGCATCTGGTCGTCACTTGATCAGGGCGTGTGAGTAGGATCTCAGGAACCGGCTGCAAGATCTTCGACCCTGTTGACGATGGCCGCATAAAGGTCACGGGTGGAAGCAATTGCGCCGTCCTGCACTTCTGCAGCAGTCAACACCTTGCCATCCGCAGCCTGTAGCGGTCGTGTAGCCGTTGCGCTTGCCACCACGCTGACAGCGTAACCCAGGTTGAACGCACCGTGTGCGGTGGAATTGATGCACATGTGCGTCATAAATCCCGCCAGTACAAGATTCCTGATGCCTGCAGATTTGAGTTGCTGATCCAGATCGGTCTGCACGAAAGAGTTCGGGTAATGCTTGACGATCACCGGTTCACCGGCGATGGGCGCAACCTCATCGGCAATGGCGCCGACAAGAGCCGTGATGTCATACGGCGTGCCCGGCCCGGCGTCGTGCTGGATATGAAAAACAGGAATCCGCAGCGTCCGCGCAATGTTCAGCAGTTTTTGCGCTTCAAGCAAGGCGGCTTCGACGCCGGTCAACTGCATGATGCCGCTGCGATAGGTGTTCTGACAATCGATCATGATCAGGGCGGAATCCTTCAGCGGGGTTGGTTGCAGGCCGAGGCCGAGCAGTTCGCGCAACGTGGTGGAGGCTTGGGTCATGGTGTTTCCTTGATGCGGTGAAAAATGCAGTAATTACATGAATCGACATGATGCAGCGAGGCTTGGTTCAAGGCAAGGCGGAGTTAGAAGTGAATGGTCGAATCACAGGCATAATGCTATTCTGACACCGTCAACCCTGATTGATGCTCATGCGAATCCAACGCTTCATATTACTGATGAGTCTCGCATTCAGCTGGCTTGCAGCAGGAATGCCGGCCAGCCTTGCCGCGACTTTCGAGCTGCCGCCCGAAGGGGAAGATGTCATCGGCGAAATGCGCTTTGTCGTCGCCGGCGAATCCGACACCCTGCTTGATATCGCGCGCCGGCACGGGCTCGGCTATAACGAGATCACCCGCGCCAACCCCGGTGTCGACCC
>DLMX01000086.1:45559-47527 GCA_002479405.1 Methylophilaceae bacterium UBA7525 | reverse complement strand
GGCCTGGTGCTGAACATCCCGCAGATGCGCCTGTTCTACTTCATCGAACCGAAGAACGGACAACCCGGCAAGGTCATCACGCACCCGATGGGCATCGGCCGCGAATATCTGGGCACGCCTTACGGCCGCACTTCGATCACGGCCAAACGCAAGGACCCGACCTGGTATCCGCCCGAATCCATCCGCAAATCGCGGGCAGAGGAAGGAACAATATTGCCGGCTTTTGTGCCGCCCGGCCCGAGCAATCCGCTGGGCAAATTTGCCATGAACCTCGGCATGCCCGGATATCTGATCCACGGCACCAACAAACCTTGGGGCATAGGCAGACGGGTCAGTCACGGCTGCATCCGGCTTTACCCGGAAGATATCGAATCACTGTTCCGGCAGGTACCGGTCGGCACACCGGTGAAAATCGTCCATCAAGCGAATGTTGCCGGTTGGCGGCAAGGTCAGCTGTATCTGCAGACATTCCAGCCTTTGTCCGAGCATGAGCAGATACTGGGTGAGCAGACAGAAATGATGCAAATCGTGCTGGAAAAGGTCGGTGAGGAAGAGTCGATCGACTGGAACCGGGCGCTGACCGTCCTCCAGAAAAAATCCGGCATCGCCACCCCTATCCTGGACGGCGCGCTGGATCATGCGGTCATCACACCCGTAGCCACCAACTAAAAAACATGGCTGGCCAAACAAGGCCCGAACTTACCGCAATGCTGACGAAATAAAAACGGGGCTACCGGTGCAAACCGGCAGCCCCGCTATCAGCCATTTCAAAAACGACTTATTTGGTCATGCTCTTCTGGAACATTCTGTCAGCTTTTGCATCTGCATCAGCTGCCAGCCGTTTCGCCTCTTCAGCTGCACGCATTGCAGCGGCAGCGTCTGCACTGGCTTGAGTTGCCTTGTCGTCAGCAACGCGTGCAGCAGCAAGCGCCTGGTCAGCAGTGCTTTGAGCGTTGTTGGCAGTTGCGCTGACTTCATCCAGGCGCGCCTCCAGCTCGTTTACGCGATTGGTGGTAGCACAGCCGGAAAACAGGCCAACAACAAAAATCGCAGCGATCAATTTCTGAATGGTTGTGAATTTGTTCATTGCAAATCTCCTTTCGTCTTACTTTTATTGGAAACTCGCTGGCAGTCATTGAGGCTTGGATCTGACCTCCCGCCAGATAGCATCGGGAAACTACACGCTAACCATACGCCGGAGTTTGCAGGCTTGCAATACGTGTTAACGCTAGGTACTGCCCAGAATTGTCCGGCTGGTCAAATACTTACAAACCAAACTTCAACTTCAAACGTGCCCAGACCTGCGTCAGCATATTGCCATCCAGCTTGTAATGCTTGTGCAAAGGCTGTTTGACTTCCCAACTGGCCTTGGTACCGGCAGGAAAAGTCACCAGATCGCCCTTGCCGAAAGTAACGGGCGCCCCGTTCTCAGGGGTGATGACGCAATGTCCTTCAAGAATGTAGGCAACTTCCTGCTCCGGGAATATCCAGGGGAAAACCGAAACCTCTTTCTGCCAGGTCGGCCATTTGGATACGCCCAGTTCCTGCAGGCGCTGTTCGGATGGATTGTGCTCTACTGTAATATTGTTCATGGCTTTCCTCTGTAACAGACTGTTGAAAAACTACTGCGGCTAGCCATCTGCGGCGTTGCGCGGTGCTCGCTCCCTCGCCTGACTCCTTGTTATGTCTCGGTCGCTGCGCGCCGTGCGCCTTGCATCTAGCCACCCTCGCTACGTTTTTCAACGGCTTGGGAAACCGGCCTGACGGCACGGCAGTTCTGAAAAGCGATCATTCTAAAGCAATTCAGGCACTTGCATGAGCCAAACCGGCGCAATGCCTGACAACCGAACAAAGAATTGAATATCCATGCTGCAAACCTCTGGATTATTACCCCTGCTTTGAGGTAAGATGCGCGCCTTCGCCAGCAACTGCAAGTGGCTGCGATAAGGAGTGGTAGTTCAGTTGGTT
>DLMX01000086.1:37751-45478 GCA_002479405.1 Methylophilaceae bacterium UBA7525 | reverse complement strand
GTAGTTCAGTTGGTTAGAATACCGGCCTGTCACGCCGGGGGTCGCGGGTTCGAGTCCCGTCCACTCCGCCAACCATCCTCTGTTGTACGACGTTTCCCGCCTGATTCAGGCAGTGCAGGCCGCACTGACCTGTAGCCTCTGTGCTCCGCTTACAGACTGATCTGCCGCCTGTTTCAACCATGCCACAACAAACCGGGCTACGGCTGCAGAATCGTTGAGATCGAGCAAGGGAACCGGCACAGGCAATGAAATATCGCTTGCCACCGCAATGACATGAGAGTCATCCCAAGCCAGTAAGCAAACTTCGTTAGCCGCTCTATAGACTTCAATCTTGGGAACCGGCGCATGTCGAAAACCCTCCACCAGCACCAGATCACATTGACGACTATCCAGATGCCGGATCAGCGGCAACAGACGATCATCACTTTTATCAACCTCGTTTTCTGTCAGCAATACCCATCGCTGTGGCGCGCTGAGCAGCACCTGAGCAGCACCTGCTTCACGCAGCCGATGACTATCCTTACCCGGACGATCAAGGTCAAAGCCATCACCGGTCTGCTTGATGACAGAAACCCTGATGCCATGCTCGGCCAGAAGCGGCAGCAATCTGGTCAGTAAGGTGGTTTTTCCCATGCCGCTGGCTTGCGCGCAGATGCCGAGTACAGGAGGCTGATTCATTGCATTTTTCCTTTTGCCTTTTAAATTTCAACTGCGCCGAGTCTTAGAAAGAGTACATAAGAGTTAGCCATATCTTCTCGATGTTGCGCTTGCGTGCAACTGCGTACTCGTCTTTTTCTCTGAAGTTGGCGTATTCGACCAGACCGTTCCATTGCTTGCCGAAGCTATAACCGGCGCTGAGATCGAGTTCTTCGCCATAGCGGTCACCGCGTCCGCCACCAGCTTTGAGAAAATTGCGGTCGGCATCGATCCAGTGATATTCAGCCTTGAGTGTCACACCCCTGATTTTGCCGCCGGCAATCAACATGCTGTCCTCAATGCCCTCTGCTGGTGTAGTCAGGAAAACATCGGCCCAGCCCTGGAACAGATGGTTGGTACCCAGCGGAGTCTGAAAAGCACGTCCATTGCTATTGCCGGAAAGTTTTTCCTGATCCAGCCGCAGGAACCAGTCGCCACGGCCCAGACCGGCGCCGATGCGGTAATAATGGTTATCGATGTCCTGATGACCGTCCCTGTAATCATCCTGCTTGGCGTATTCAACGGTATAAAGCAGTTTCCAGTGATCGCTCACTTTGCGAACGCCATCCAACCTCAGACCGAAGGTCTTGCTGGAGTTGGCCTCGAGAGCGCTGCCGTTCCAGTCGACCAGATAGCCGTAACCGGTCAGACTTTCAGACGGCGTGAAGCGGTATTTGACATTCATCAGTTCGACATTGACGTTCTGCCGTTTGGTCGTGATCTGCTTGATGCGTTCAAAGTGTGCGACATAGATTTCGGTGTCCGGCAAGCTGCGGTTTTCCAGCGCAACGCCGTCCATCACCTGCATCACCTGACGGAAACGCACATCGCCAACAAAGCGCCAGTTGTCCAAAAAGACCGCTTGTCGTCCCAGCCGGATTTTCGTGGCAGGCAGGCCGCTCCACTCCAGATAAAGCTGATTGATGTCGTAATCCTCGGGGTCGGCAACCACCGGATAATCGAGCCTGTTGGGGTCCGGCACACCCTTATCGAGATCATTGTATTGATGGTTCAAAGGTGAAACACCGATAAGCTGCGCAGTCAGACTGAAATCATGAAACGGTCTGGTCTGCCAGCCGAGGAGGCTGCGTAGCGTCCATGCATCGGCGGTTTCGTTCTTGCCTGCCTGATCGACATATTCGTAGCGTAGCCTGAAACTGCTGATGGACTTGCCTTGCGTGATGGCCTCGGACAGGCTGGCCGCCGGAGCGACATCTTCCGCCGCGAGCGCCGGTGAGGCTGCCAGCAAAAGTGCCAGGGAAAGTCCGGTAAATGATGATTTCCTGATAAACATGATGGACTCCATAGTTATGTACTTATCAAACGGCATCTGCCGGATTTATGTTGGCGGCAAGGGAGCGAGCTGCCACGTGCGCATTGGCCACCAGCACTTCGAATCCGCCCTTGGCCGGCTGGTATTGCAGCAGCTCACCGGACGTCATGTCGAAATACCAGCCATGCAATGCCAGCTTGCCCTGGTCCACACGCTTGCTGATCCACGGATATGACAACAGGTTTTCCAGCGACACCAGAATGGCGGCCTGTTCACAGGCACGGCATTGAACCTCCTCCGGCTTGCCGGGCAATTCCTCCTGTACCCGCAGACGCGCGCTTTCTGCAATGCCGATCCACTGGGCGATGAGCTTTTCCTCATCGCTTTGCGGCGGCTTGTGTTCCATCAGGGCACGGATGCCGCCACACCGGGCGTGTCCCATGATAATGACGTGTTCAACTTCCAGGTTGCTGATGGCGAATGCCATGGCTGAACTGGTCGCGGCAAACAACCGCGCCCGATCATACGGCGGCACCAGATTCGCCACGTTGCGCACAACGAACATATCGCCGGGGTCGCAGTCGGTCAGCAGTGCCGGATCGCAACGCGAATCGCAGCAGGCGATCATGAGCGCACGTGGACGCTGGCCCTCGGCCAGCAGGCGGTCGAACAGTGCATGCCGTTCGCCCAGATAATGCTGTTGGAAGCGCTTGAAACCTGACAGGAATTTGGATACATCTCTCACAAGATCAAACCCTTATCCGCCACAGAGAACACAAAGACCACAGAGAAAATCTTTGGGGATTTACCTCTGTGAGCTCTGTGGCAAAAGATTTTTAATGACCTCTCTTCGTGCGCACAATCTGGTAAGGCCGCGCCAGGTAACCGAACGGCACGCTCCAGACATGTACCAGTCGCGTGAAAGGAAACAGCAGGAACACGGTCATGCCGAAGAACAGGTGGATCTTGAACACGGTATCGACGCCTGTCAGCAGGGCCGGATTGGGGCGTAGGTAAACAATGCTCTGCACCCACTCGGCCAGCGCAATCATGACGCCGGGATTGCCCTCATTGGCGTGGTTCAACGACACTGGAATGGTGGAGAGCCCAAGTATCAAGGTAACCAGAAGCCAGCTAAGAATCAATTTATCCGAGCCGCGGCTGGCCGCCGACACCCGTGCGTTGAACATGCGGCGCAACCAGAGCATGGCACCACCAATCAGGCAGATGACACCGAAAATTGAACCGGCCCAGATGGCAATCATCTGGTGCGCCATATCTGAAACGCCGATTGCCAGAAAAACGCTATGTGGAGTTAGCAAACCGACGGCATGACCGAAGAAAATGGCAATGATGCCGATGTGAAACAGATTGCTGGCAAGCCGCATGTTTTTGTTTGACAGCAACTGACTGGAGTCGCTCTTCCATGTGTACTGCTCGCGGTCGAAACGCAGTACGCTGCCAAGCAGAAACACTGTCAGTGCGATGTAGGGATAAACTCCATAGAGAAAATTGTGCAAGGTCATGATGGTTCTCCTCAGGCGGCAAGGCGCGTCAAGGTCGCCCGCCCTTCGACGATGGATAGCAGGCGGGCATAGGGGCTGCCGGCGTTATTCAGGTTTTCGGCCAGCACTTTCAGTACCTTGTGAGCATCCGAAAGGAAGACCATGGCTTCGTTATCATCCAGATAGGCGGCAAATTCGAGAATCAGCGGCAGATAATCCGGCAGCTCATTGGTGACAACCTCGACGCCGTAATCCTTGTACAGTTCACCGAGATCGATCAGCGCCGGCCCGCGGTTCTTGTCGTCACCGAATAAATGATGCGTCAGATGAAGGCTATTCTCTGCGGTCATGTCGAAAGTCTGCACATAAGTCGCCTGCAGTTCGGTCAGCGGGCGTCTGGCGAGATAATCGATGAATTCACAAAGTGCACGCTGTTCCGCCTCGTCGATGTCGACGCATTGCGCCAATTTTTCAGGAATTTCCGGCAAATGATCAATCAATTCCTGATCCGGATATTCCAGCAGTACAGAAAGCAATTTATAGATTTGCATGTTGTTCTCCTTTATGCATCAGCCGCTGGGGCCAGTTCCTTGGGTTCTGCCGTGTCCTTGCGACGGCGCGGAAACAAGGTGATCTTGCTGACGCCGGCGGAGGTATCGTTGCCAAAGGTGAATCCGTTCTGACCCTGGAAGCCGAAGGCGTCATCCAATGTTTCCTCGGTGTGGCCGGTAGGGATCACAAAACGATCTTCATAATTGGCGATGGCCAGATAGCGGTACATTTCCAGCGCCTGCTCTTCGCTAATTCCTGCCGCTTCCAGCGCACGAGTATCGGCCTTGCCCTCGACATGCACGGAACGCTGATAACTGCGCATGGCAATCAGACGGTTAAGCGCGCTTTCGATCGGCGCCTCCTTGCCTGCCGTGAGCAGGTTGGCAAGATACTGGATCGGCAGCCGCATGGTGCCGGAAACCGGAATCGCGCCGTCCGGACCGACTGGCAGATTGCCCTGATCGATCTGCGATTGCACCGGTGACAATGGCGGCACATACCATACCATCGGTAGCGTGCGGAACTCGGGGTGCATGGGAAAGGCAATCTTCCAATCCATCGCCATCTTCCAGATCGGCGACTTGCGGGCCGCTTCGATCCAGTCGTCGTTGATGCCCTCGGCTCGCGCGGCAGCAATCACTTCCGGATCGTTGGGATCGAGGAAGATTTCGCACTGCGCTTCGTAGAGATCCTGTTCGTCTTCCATGCTGGCCAGCTCTTCGATACGGTCGGCGTCATAGAGCATGATGCCGTTGTAGCGGATGCGGCCGACACAGGATTCAGAGCAGACCGTCGGCATGCCGCTTTCCACACGCGGGTAGCAGCCCACGCACTTTTCTGCCTTGCCCGATTCCCAGTTGTAAAAAACCTTCTTGTACGGACAGGAACTGACACACATACGCCAGCCCCGGCACTTGTCCTGATCAACCAGCACGATACCGTCTTCTTCGCGCTTGTAGATGGAGCCTGACGGGCAGGCAGCCACGCAGGAGGCGTTGAGGCAGTGGTTGCAGATGCGCGGCAGATACATATGGAACGTGTTCTCGAACTGACCGTACATCTCCTTCTGGATGTTGTGCAGGTTCTGGTCTTTACTGCGCTTTGCATATTCGCCGGCCAGATCGTCTTCCCAGTTCGGACCCCAGGTGATCTTCTCCATGCTTTCGCCGGTGATCTGCGACAAGGGTCGCGCGGTAGGTGCTGCCTCGGACAACTTGGCGTTCTGCAGGTGTGCATAGTTATAGGTGAACGGCTCGTAATAATCGTCTATCTCCGGCATGTCCGGATTGGCGAAAATATTGAGCAGTCGTTTGGCGCGGCTACCGGATTTCAACTCCAGCTTACCGTTCTTGAGTTCCCATCCGCCGTGCCATTTTTCCTGATCTTCCCAGGCTTTGGGGTAACCGACGCCTGGCTTGGATTCGACATTATTGAACCAGGCGTATTCCACCCCTTTGCGATTGGTCCAGACGTTCTTGCAAGTGACCGAGCAGGTATGGCAACCGATGCACTTGTCCAGATTGAAGACGAAGGCAAATTGTGCGCGTACTTTCATGATGTTCTCCTGTGTCCTGTTACTTGGCGCCGACGCCGACCGGGTTAAGTTGTACCTCACGTTCAGGCGTCAGCGGCCGTTCGAGCCAATCAACATCCTTGTCCGCGATCTTGTGGATGGCGACCATGGTGTCGCGCTGACAACCGACCGTGCCGTAGTAATTGAAACCGTAAGCCAGCTGGGCATAACCGCCGATCATATTGGTGGGCTTCATGATGACGCGGGTGACGGAATTGAGGATGCCCCCGCGCTTGCCGGTTGAAGGCGATCCGGGCACATTGACGTTCTTTTCCTGCGCGTGATACATCATCGCCATGCCGGATGGCACCCGTTGCGAGACCACGGCCCGTGCCACTGTTGCGCCGTTATGATTGACGGCCTCGACCCAGTCGTTGTCCTCGATACCAACCGCCTTGGCATCGGTTTCCGAAATCCAGACATAAGGTCCACCGCGGAACAAAGTCAGCATGCGCAATGTGTCCTGATAACTGGAATGGATCCCCCATTTCGAATGCGGCGTTATCCAGTTCAGCTCGAGATGCGGCTTGGCCTTGACCTTGGCCGGCAATGCATTGAGTTCGCCCAGATCGACCATCGGCTTGTAAGCACAGAAGCCTTCGCCGAAATCCAGCATCCACTCGTGATCCTGATAGAAGTGGGCACGGCCGGTCAGCGTGCGGAACGGAATGTGCTCGTGGATATTGGTATAACCCGCGGTATAGGAAACCTTTTCCGATTCGATCCCGGACCAGGTCGGCGCCGTGATGATCTTGCGCGGCTGGGCCTGGATATCCTTGAAGGTAATCTTGTCTTCATGACGGCCGGCATAGAGATGATGATGGTCGATGCCGGTCTTCTTCGACAGTGCACTCCATGACTTGTGGGCCACCTCGCCGTTGGTTTCCGGTGCCATGCGCATCACTGCGTCGCAGACGTAGATATCTTCCTCCAGCGACGGCATGCCGTAGGAGATGCCCCGTTCCTTGACCATGGCATTGTGGTGCTTCAGCTCCTCATATTCCTGCTCGGTGTTCCAGTCGATGCCCTTGATGTTGTTGCCCAGCTTGGTCATCAGCGGGCCGAGTGCGATATATTTGCGATAGGTATCGCCATACGTACGCTCGACCAGCTTGATGATGGCCATGGTCTTGCCTGGAACCGGCTCACAGTCGCCCTCTTTCCAGTTCTTCACTTCGCCGAATGGCTGCGCCAGCTCGGCGGCAGAGTCATGTTGCATGGGTAGCGCGACAACTTCCTTCTTCGTGCCCAGATGCTTCTCTGCCAGCGGCGAGAAGACCTTGGCCAGGGTCTTGAATATCTGCCAGTCGGACTTCGACTCCCAGCCGGGACTGACCGCTTCCGACAGCGGGTGAATGAAAGGATGCATGTCAGTGGTGTTGAGATCGTTCTTCTCATACCAGGTCGCAGTCGGCAGGATGATGTCGGAATAGGCGCCGGTGGAATTTAGACGAAAATTGATGTCCACCATCAGATCGAGTTTGGCAATCGGCGCATCCTCGTGCCATTTCACTTCCTTGTTGTTGCGCCCGCTACCGCCTTCCTGCAGGACACCGTTCTGCGCACCCAGCAGGTGCTTGAGGAAATATTCATGGCCCTTGGCCGAGGTACCGATCAGGTTGGCGCGCCAGACGAACAGGTTGCGGGGCCAGTTGACCGGATTGTCGGGATCGGCATAGGCTACGTCGAGCGCGCCGGATTTCATCTGTCCGGCGATGTATTGCGCGACTGCGGCTTCATCCGTAGCGCCGCTGGCAACCGCTTCTTCTGCCAGTTCGATCGGATTGCGGTTGAAGTTTGGCATGGAAGGCAACCAGCCCATGCGCGTGGCCTTGACGTTATAGTCGGCGAGCGAGTTGCCCTTGTTTTTACCCTTGCCCGCAGGCGACAGCAGACTGTCGGCATCCAGAGTTTCATAACGCCACTGGTCGGTGTGGAAATACCAGTAGGATGTGGAGTTGGTGTGACGCGGCGGGCGGTGCCAATCCAGAGCGAAAGCGATCGGCGCCCAGCCTGCTTGTGGCCGCAGCTTCTCCTGACCGACGTAATGCGCCCAGCCGCCACCGGTCTGACCGACGCAGCCGCACATGTGTAGCAGGTTCATGATGGCGCGATAGGCGAGGTCGTT
>DLMX01000086.1:31179-37604 GCA_002479405.1 Methylophilaceae bacterium UBA7525 | reverse complement strand
TGATACCAGTGGTTGATGGCGGCACCCATGATGACCATGGATTTGCCCTTGGTCTTCGAGGCGTTATAGGCGAACTCTCGTCCGGTGCGCTCGATGTCGGCCGCCTTGACGCCGGTCACCTTCTCGGCCCAGGCCGGGGTGTAGGCGACGCTGGCATCGGCATAATCGCTCGCCACGTTGCCGCCGCCCAAACCACGGTCGATGCCATATTGCGCCACCTGCAGGTCAAACACGCTGGCAACCAGCACATCGCTGCCATCGGCTAACTTGATCTTGCGAGCAGGCACGTTGCGGTACAGCAAAGCCTCTTCTCCGTGATTGAAGTGCGGAAAACCGACCGACACCACCTCGTCGCGGTCATCGATGCAGGAAAGCTCAGCTTCGATAGGGTTCTGGGTGGCGGCATTTTTTTCCAGCAGATTCCATTTGCCTTCTTCGCCCCAGCGGAAGCCGATACTGCCGTTCGGCACCACAAAACCGAAGGACTTGCGGTCGAACACCACGGTCTTCCAATCCGGGTTGTTGGTTTCGCCCATGGCTCCATCGAAATCGGAGGCACGCAGCAAGCGGTCGGAGACATAACCATCACCCTGCGGACCTAGCATGACCTGCATCGGCAAATCAGTATATTTGCGGGCATATTCCTGGAAATAGGGATCCTGATTCTCAATGAAGAACTCTTTCAGGGCGACATGCCCCATGGCGAGGAAAGCTGCAGCATCAGTGCCTTGGCGGATCGGCATCCAGAGATCAGAAAACTTGACGAACTCGGCGTAATCCGGCGCCATGGCAACGATCTTGGCGCCCTTGTAACGCACCTCCGAGGCAAAGTGAGCGTCCGGCGTACGCGTCATCGGCAGATTGGCGCCAGTGATGATGATGTAGGTCGAGTTATACCAGTCTGCGGCTTCCGGCACGTCGGTCTGCTCGCCCCAGGTCTGCGGGCTGGCGGCAGGCAGGTCGCAATACCAATCGTAAAAAGAACCGCAGGCAGCGCCGATGAGGGAAAGATAGCGCGAACCGGCAGCATAGGAAATCATGGACATGGCAGGGATAGGCGAAAAACCGAAAATACGATCCGGCCCCCACTGCTTGATCGTATATACGTTGGCAGCGGCGATAATCTCGTTGACTTCATCCCAATGGGCGCGCACGAAACCGCCGAGGCCGCGCACTGCGGTATAGGATTTGCGTTTCTGTGCATCTGCCTGAATTGCCGCCCAGGCATCCACCGGATCCTTGCCCGATTTTCTTTCTGCGCGATAGAGGTCGAGCAAACGGCCGCGTATCAGCGGATGCTTGATACGGTGCGGGCTATACAGATACCAGGAGAACGATGCGCCACGCTGGCAACCGCGCGGCTCGTGGTCGGGCAAATCGTCGCGTGTACGCGGGTAGTCGGTCTGCTGCATCTCGAACGAGACCAGGCCGTTCTTGACGAAAATCTTCCAGCTGCAACCGCCGGTGCAATTGACACCGTGAGTGGAGCGCACCACCTTGTCATGCTGCCAGCGATGGCGGTAGGCATCTTCCCACTGGCGATCCTCATTGGTGACGATGCCGTGACTGTCGGAAAAGCCGGCCTTGACCTTGTCGAAGAATTTCAGGCGATCCAGAAAGTGACTCATGGTACTGACTCCTTTTTTGATTCGTAACAGTTTTCGTAGCGTGAGCAACAAGTTGCCCACACGGTAACGACATGAACGCTTAACTCCCCTGCATTTCCCGCTTACGGGTTCTTGATCTCTGCGTCGGAACGCAGATAGAACCACCAGTTGAGAATCAGGCAGAGCGCATAAAACACGGCGAACCCATACATCGCCATTTCCGGCGTACCGGCATTTAGCTGGCCCTTGATCACCTCCGGCGCAATGAAAGAGCCATAGGCTGCGACTGCCGAGGTCCATCCGAGTACGGGACCGGCCTGGGTACGGTCGAAAATGACCCCTACGGTACGGAAAGTGGAACCGTTACCGATGCCGGTTGCGGCGAACAGAATGATGAACACCAGCAGAAACTCGGTGAAATAGACTTCAGGCGTCATCGACTGGTATGCCTGCATCATGATGTAGCCGGCATAACCGGAAGCAGCCACCATAACTGCCGAGATGACCTGGGTGACGATAGAACCGCCAACCTTGTCGGAAATCCAGCCGCCGACCGGACGGATAAGCGCGCCGACAAAAGGGCCGATCCAGGCGTAAGTAAGTGCCGATGGCGCATTGGCGTTCTTGACATGGGTCCAGACCTGGCCGACCGGATCGTAGATGTGCTGGTCACCAAAAATCACTGTGATGGAGAGCGGCAACGCCATGGAAAAACCTATGAAGGAGCCGAAGGTGACGACATAGAGCGCGGTCATCGACCAGGTGTGCTTGTTCCTGAAGATGGCGAACTGCTTCTGGATGTTTTCCTTCATGGTGCCGAAGGCGGCAAGTTTCATCACCAGCAGGGTGGAAGCGATGATGAGCGGCAGCGCTACCCACATATTGAGCACACCGAGCCCGGTGGGTGCAGGCAGATAGAGATAGAGGCCGACGATGGCGGGCACGAAAGCCAGTGTATAAAGCCAGGTAACCTTGATGAATGCCCACAAGGTACGCTCCGCATCCGGCGAGATCGGCAGCAGGTTATTCATGCCGTACCAAGCCACAACAGCCAGCGGCAGTAACAGTAGTATCCAGATATAACCGGCATTCTGGATAAAAGTCGGTGTACCGGCAGTGATCTTGCCGAGAATCCAGCCGCTATCCTTTACCAGTGTCATAGGCTCGCCGCCCAGCGCGCCGAACACTCCCATGGTCATCACCAGCGGGATCAGGATCTGCATGGTGGTGACGCCGAAATTCCCCAAGCCGGCATTGAGTCCTAGCGCCGTACCCTGCAAGCGCTTGGGAAAGAAAGTGCTGATATTGCTCATGGAGCTGGCGAAATTGCCGCCGCCGACGCCGGACCAGAGCGCCATCAGCTGAAACACCCAAAGCGGCCATTCCGGATGCTGCAAGGCGATACCGGTACCGACCGCCGGCGTGATCAGCATGGCGGTGGTGAGAAATATCGTATTGCGCCCGCCGGCCAGCCGGATGAAGAAAGAAGAGGGGATGCGCATGGTGGCGCCGGCCAGCCCGGAAATCGCCGTCAGCGTGAAAAGTTCGTCCTTGCTGAACGGAAAACCGAGATTGCTCATCTGCACCGCAATGATGCCCCACATAAGCCAGACAGCGAAGCCGCACAGAAGCGCCGGCACCGAGATCCACAGATTTCGGTAGGCAACCTTGCTGCCGGTAGATTCCCAGAATCTGTCGTCCTCGACGTTCCAGTCTTTAATGTTGGTTGGCATGATGTTTTTCTCCTAGCTGGATACGGCTTGTTTGGCGAGCTGACGTTCGTGATGACGGCCGATCTTCACCGGCCGGACTTCGGTCCAGTACATCCAGAGCAATGAAACCCAGACGATGCCGAACATGAGCATGAAGGCGGAGGAGCGAATGCCGGTGAAATCGACCAAGGCGCCGAACATAATCGGCAGCAGGAACCCGCCGAGACCACCAGCCAGTCCGACGACACCAGAAATTACACCGATGTTGTGCGGATAATCATCGGAGATGTACTTGAATACCGAAGCCTTGCCGATGGCGAAGGCAATGCCCATGGTAAACATGATGACGGTGAACATGGTGGCGTTAAGACCGACATGAAAGGTCTGCAAGCCATTAACCGTGAGAATGCTGACCTGTGTCTGCGGATAAGACAGAAAAAACAGGCAGACCAGCGACACCCACAGCACCCACCAGGTGACAGTGTGCGCGCCGAATTTATCTGCGTAATAGCCGCCCATGGCACGCAACACGCCACCGGGTATGCTGAAGGCGGCAGCCAGCAGCGCAGCAGTCTTGAGGTCGAAACCGTATTCACTGATGTAATACTTGGTCATCCATAGCGCCAGCGCCACATAGCCGCCGAAGACGATGGAATAGTACTGACTGTATTTCCATACCTTGGGATCTTTCAGTGCCGACAGCTGCTCGCGCATGGTGACAGTCTGTGCGATCTTGTGTGCCGGATCGGAAAAGGTGAACAGCCAGAACAGGATGGCCGTCACCAGCATCAGTACGGCATAGACCTGCGGAACCATGGCCCAGCCGTATGCGACCACAATTACCGGAGCCACCAACTTGGTGACTGCGGCACCGGTATTACCGGCACCGAAAATGCCCATGGCCAGACCCTGACGGTTTTTCGGAAACCAGCGTGCGCAATAGGCAATCCCGACCGTAAAGGAGCCGCCGGCAACCCCGACAAACAGGCCGGTAAGCAGATAGTGCCAATAGGCTGTGCTGTAGGAGATGAGCCATACCGGGATGACAGTAGACAGCATCAGCACGAAAAAAACGATGCGGCCGCCAAAGCGGTCCGTCCACATCCCGAGTGGTAAACGAATCAGGGATCCGGTCAGAACTGGCGTGGCAATGAGGATGCCAAACTCGGTTTCATTAAGCCCCAACGTCTCCTTGATCGGAATACCGATCACGGCAAACATCATCCAGATCATGAAACAGACGGTAAACGCGAATGTGCTGGCGATTACTACCGACCAGGCTTTGTATTGTTGCGTGGGCATGACCTGCCTCCGGAATTGGAACATGAGGCAAGCTTAGGCCCGGCCAGCGGCCCAGACCATTCTTCTGAAGTACGTGATTGGCAGTTTTTGGAACTAGTTCGAAAGAACTATGGCAAGGGTTATACGTGTACCAACATCAGCCGATGTAAGCTATCTGGCCTCGACCAGCCCATGCTCTACGGCAAAGACCGCGGCCTGCACCCGGCTCGTCAGATTGAGCTTGCGGAGTATGCCCTGAACGTGAATCTTGACTGTGGATTCGGCCAGTTCCAGCTTGCGGGCAATTTCCTTGTTGCTGGCACCAGCCGCCAGCATGACGATGATTTCCGCCTCACGCGGAGAGAGCTTGTTGGTCTCCACTACGGCAGCTTTCGGATTCTTCTGCGGCAGGCGAACCGCATCGGCCAACCGGGTCGCCATCTGCGGCGACATCACCGATTCGCCACTGGCCGCCCGCCTGATCGAATCCAACAGAAAATCGGTCTCGATATTCTTCAGCAGGTAGCCGCGCGCACCGAGATGCAGGGCCTCAAGCAAATCTTGCGCATCCTCCGACACGGTCAGCATCACCACCTGTGTCTGCGGCAAATCCTCGCGCAACAGCTGAAGCGCCTCCAGACCACCGGTACCGGGCATGTGCAGATCCAGCAGCACGACTTCCGGTTTAAGCCGCTTGGCGAGCTTTACGCCTTCAAGACCGTCACCGGCCTCGCCCACTACCTCGAAGCCCTTCTGGCGCTGCAATAGCAGGCAGATGCCGCTACGGAACAGTGTATGGTCGTCTATGACCAGAACGCGTATCGCTTTCATGCTGCGCTGTGTTCCTTGGTGGAAAGTGGCACCGGGCTCCAGCTCAGTAATACGCGCGTTCCACACCCCACTGCCGAATGAATTGAAAAGTGCCCGCCAAAACGATTGGCCCGTTCGCGCATGATGTTGATGCCGACATGGTTATCAGTTGCCGGCACACTGCTGTCGAAACCGTGGCCGTTATCTTCCACGGTCAGACTGCACGGACCACGGGTGTCCAATGTGACCTTGATCAGGTTGGCGCCGGCATGCTTGCGTATGTTGGAAAGCGACTCCTGCAGAATATGCAGTATCTGCAGCACGTGCTCGGGCTGCATCTCCAGCGTCGGCCCCAGACATATGAACTCTGTAGCAATCGAGGTTTGTCCTTCGAATTTCTTCAAGGCACCGGCAATGGCGCTTTCCAGATCAGCATGCTCCAACCGTGTGCGGAAATGTACCAACAGCTCTCGCACATCATCATAACTTTCCTGCACCCCCGCACGAATCTGCTCCAGCACCTGCATTGCATCCGTTACCTTGCTGTGGTTCAAGTCGTCCTGCAACATCTGCACCTGAATATTGAGAAAAGCCAGCGACTGCGCAATGCTGTCGTGCAATTCCTGCGCCAGCAGATTGCGCTCCTCCGATACTGCCATTTCACGCTCGCGGGCAACCAAGCGCTGGTTCTCGATGGCAATGCCAAGATGCAAACCGACTGATTCGAGCAGGCGCACCTCCGCTGGCGGCAATATGCGCGTGCTGTCAAAAAACAGATTGAGCGTACCCAATACGCGCTGTCTGGAGCGAATAGGAACAGCAGCCACCGCCCGTATTTTTTCCTTGCTACAGCTATGCATCATGATTGACGGCCGTGCCACACTGAAATCCGAACTGACAGCCACGCCGTCACGCGCCACTTCACCGCAGATACAGGCGCCGATATCAAGAAAAGTTTCGTCCGCCAGAAATTTTTCAGATACACCGCGTGCCGCCACTATCTGCAATTTTTCAC
>DLMX01000086.1:26811-31063 GCA_002479405.1 Methylophilaceae bacterium UBA7525 | reverse complement strand
CTGCATTTTTTCCCCCTTGGGATCCGTCAGCCTGACTACGCCGCCGATGGCATCCATCAAAGCTATCATGCGATCCAGCACGTTGTCGCACAGTGGCTCTGCCGCTTTGCTGGAGCTGAGAAATGAAGCCACTTCATAAAGTGCACTCAATTCCCGGTTCTTCAGATCAAGACTGCGCGTTTTGTTCGCCACGCGCTGTTCCAGGGTGGCATAAATGTCCTGCAGCTTTTCAGCCATCTGGTTAAAGCCGCGAGCCAACTGGCCCAACTCGTCGTTTCTGGAGGTCTGCAAACGTACGCTGAAATCAGCCTGGCCCAGGCTTTGCAGGCCCTGATTGAGACGTTGCACCGGACGCACCAGCAATAGCGAAAAAATATAATCGAGCAATATCGTGCCCAGCAACGCGACGACCATCAACGCAATCTGTATCGAACGCAGCAACGTGGTAGAACGCGCATTGTTGCTTTCCACCATCGCTACCAACGCATCGATCTGATCGACAAAGCGCTCGATGACAGGTCGATATTCGGTCAGAAGCTGCCGGCGTTCATGCTCCGCATCTGTTCCAAGTATCTGTTCGATACGCGGCCTGATGTCCTGCGTCCAGCTCTCTAGCAAAGTCTGCATCTGTCCCTGAATCATCGGATCGTCGGGAATGAACAGAGGCCGCTGCGGATTGCCATGCTGCAATTCAGCGAGCGTTTTTTCGAAGCGGCCAACCTCTCGGCGAATATCATTTTCCTGATCCAGAGAAGGTTGCTGCGCATACTGGGTCAGCAAATAAGCGATGCGGTAGGTACGCATGCGTTCCTTGCCTGCATCGTTGATGGCGGCAGCGGCTCCTTCGAGCTGCCAAGAAACATAAAGTGTGCAGCCGATAGCTGTCATCGCGATGACAAAATAAAACACCAGCAGCCCGGTGATTTTTTCGCGGATTTTGAACTTGGCCAAGTCCTAGCCTTTGCATGAATCTCATTCCAAATTAGCTTACACCTATTTTCCCCCTGCTGGGTATCAGCGAACAATTTACATAAAGCACTGCTTAACAGCGCAGCCCCCCAGCAAAGTCGGTATAATTCGATTGCTAAAATTAGATTAAGTGTCTAATATCCATAAAGATTTTATGGATATTAAAGAAAAATTCAGCTGCAAAACTCGGGGTGGGAATGCAAAACATAAGGCTGTATGACGACAGCAGGCACAAGTTTGTCCTGCTCAATGAAAGTGAGCCGGGTGAAGAGGACGGCATACGCTCCAATCAATATCTGATCATGCATGACGATGCCGGTGTTTTACTTGACCCCGGTGGTTTCGGTGTAATGCCGAATGTGCTGGCAGAAATGCTGCACTACCTATCTCCCAGCCAGATTCAGGGTATTTTTCTATCGCATCAGGATCCGGACATCGTAGGTGGCCTCACCACTTGGCTGGAACTCACCTCATGCCCAATTTACGTATCACGCATCTGGATGCGCTTTCTGCCACATTATGGCTTCACCGACATGGGCCGCTTCGTCGGCGTACCCGACCATGGCATGACATGGGAGCTGACAAACGATTTCAAGCTGCACATCGTTCCTGCACACTTTCTGCATTCCGAGGGCCAGATCAATGTCTACGATCCCGTGTCCAGAATTCTCTTCAGCGGCGATATCGGCGCAGCCATGATGCCCATGGACAAAGATGATGCTTATGTGGATGACTTTGCGGCACACCTGCCATACATCGAAGGTTTTCATCGGCGCTACATGTGTTCCAACCGTGCAATTCGCTGCTGGCTGGAAACTATCTCCGACCTGGATATCGACATCATTGCGCCACAACACGGGCCGGTTTATCGCGGTACCGCAGTAACAGAATTCCTCGCTTGGCTGAAATATCTGCAGTGTGGCGTGGACATCATGCAAAGCGGCGGCCGTTTCCCGCAGCAAATCCTCTAATGGCAGTCGTATCCAAACAACTGGAAGAGGTTCGCCTCCGGGTCGTCAACCGTCTGGCAAAACTACTTGAAACCCAGACGCGCAACAAAATATTCGGCAGAAACCCGACGCGACTCATCCGCGTTTCGCACGAGGAAATCATCCAGGAACTGGAATGCAGCCTTCAGCTTGCAGGCGACTCAGCGTCAACACCAAGTATACAAAAAGTTCTGAATGAGTGCGGTCGGCTTGACCGGTCCCTGGACTTGCTCTTCAACGAACGACAACGACAATGGAACAAGAGCGGGGCATATGTGCAGGCATTGTTGGATGAATTCAACGAAACGCTGACAGACCTCGCCTCCACGCTTATCGAAAAAGATCTGTTGGAACGCCAAAGCCGCGTACTGGAACAGATCATACTGTCCCACGAAAACGTCAGCCAATGGAGGGAGTTCGTCAAGCACATCCTGATTGACTTCCACGCCATCTTCCCATTCAACTTCTTCTATATCGCCTTTGCGGAAGACAAGAACCTCGCGCTCTCTCTGTACTACTTTGACGACTACAGCAATGAAGTCAAGGATCAGGCACGCAACATGATGGCACAACAGGTCATTACGGACCTTAACCTTCCAAAGGATACGCCCCTTGAAATTGAAGAATCCACTATCAAAAAAGAGCGCCCGGTACAGGATATAAATAATGCCAGCTTGATTACCTTGGCAATACCTGAGCACAGGCCAAAACTTGCCGGCCTGCTTGGCGTAGCCTATACATCGACCAGCACGCTCAGCGCCCGGGAAGAAAGCGTAATTCGTTCCATTCTTGCCGTCATGGTCATGGTGGTAGGTTCGAGCAAGGCCTTGTCACGCACACTATCTGAGCTGGAATACTACTCCATGCACGATCCACTGACGGGTTTGTACAACCGACGCCATTTCAATGCCATCCTTGATTACGAAATCGGCCGCTCACAGCGCCATAATCACGAGTTTTCAATCCTGCTACTCGACCTCGACGACTTCAAGGACATTAATGACTCCTACGGACACCCAACCGGAGACAGCGCACTATGCGAGATTGCCGAGGCTCTGCGAGATAATCTACGCAAGGGAGATATAGCCTGCCGCATCGGTGGCGACGAATTTGTCGTATTGCTGACGGAAACCGGCCGCGACGGCGCAATCAAGGTGGCTGGCAACATCGGCAAGACTATACGCGACAAATCTTTTAAAACAGAAAGCGGCAAACACTTTCACCTGACCGCATCTATCGGCATCGTTACCTATCCGCACGATTCCGAAAACGTCACCGAACTCCTTTCCGGCATGGACTTGGCGATGTATCGAGCCAAAAATTTAGGCAAGGACGGTGCATTTACAGTAGAGGCACTGGGTGGGGAAAGCATAAGAGCAAATCGCAACACACGAGATCTTGCCGAGAAACTGCGAGACGCCCTAGATGAAAACCGCATCTTGCCCTTTTATCAGCCCATCATCGACTGCAAAAACGACCAGGTCTTCGCTTATGAAGCACTGGCAAGACTAATGGAACCTGACGGCGAACTGATAATGGCTGGCAGCTTTATCGACATTATGGAGAAATACAGTCTCGGCCGCGGACTCGACCGCGCTATCATCAGCAATGCACTGCAATACAAGAGCCATCAGATGCAAGCGGGTCATCAGACCAAACTTTTCGTCAACCTGTCTGCACAGGAAATCCAAGGGCGCGGCATCCTCGCTTATGTCGAGGAATTGTGCGTGCAACTCAGCATCCTACCCAGTTGTATCGTATTCGAGATACTCGAACGTGATGCCATCAGTGACATATCCAATATGCGCAAATTCCTCAGTAGCCTGCGTAAAAAGGGCTTTGGCTTTGCATTGGACGATTTTGGCAGCGGCTACAATTCCTTCCATTATTTGCGCGAATTGCACTTCGATTACGTCAAGATCGACGGCACTTTCGTGCGCAATATCCTGCACTCCAAGATCGACTTCGCGCTGGTTCAGAATCTTTCCAACCTTTGCCAGGATATCGGCATCCGTACTGTGGCCGAATTCGTCGAGAATCAGGAAACACTGGATGCAGTGAAGGCGATGGGCATCAACTATGCACAAGGGCATTTCATCGGCATGCCCGGCATCTCCATGAAGTTGCCGACCATGCAGGCCATCGGATAAAAAAACGGGGGCATAAGCCCCCGTTGGGCAGGATTGGCAGACTTGCCCGTCGACTCGTATCCACTATTGCCGTATCAGATAGTCAAACGCGCCCAAGGAAGCCTTGGCACCGTCGCCCAGCGCGATGACGATCTGCTTGTACGG
>DLMX01000086.1:22450-26639 GCA_002479405.1 Methylophilaceae bacterium UBA7525 | reverse complement strand
TCATCGACGATGATCTCGCCGTACTGACTCAGTTCTATCGTGCCCTTGAGCCAGTCGGTGTTCGGGATCAGACCGATCTGCACAAACACAGCAGAGATTTCCACGGTATGCGAGCTACCGGTGGCGCGGTCAGTATAAGTGATGCCATTGACCTTGCTACCGTCGCCATTCACTTCGGTGGTCTGCGCCTGGCAGATGACCTTGACGTTGGGCAGACTGAACAGCTTCTTCTGCAACACTGCATCCGCCTTCAGGGTGTCGTCGAACTGTAGCAGCGTGACGTGGCTGACGAAACCGGCCAGGTCGATTGCAGCTTCGACACCGGAGTTACCACCGCCGACTACCGCAACCGGCTTGCCCTTGAACAGGGGACCGTCGCAGTGCGGGCAATAGGCCACACCCTTGCCGCGATATTCCTTTTCACCCGGCACGTTGAGTTCGCGCCAGCGTGCGCCGGTAGAGATGATGACGGTCTTGCTCTTCAGCTTGGCGCCGTTGGCCAGCTCGACTTCGATCATGTCGCCCGGAATCAGTTTTTCCACGCGCTGTGTATTCATGATATCGACCTCATAGCTGCGCACATGCTCTTCCAGTGCTGCGACCAGCTTTGGCCCTTCGGTTTCCTTGACCGAGATGAAGTTCTCGATAGCGTTGGTATCCATCACCTGGCCGCCGAAACGTTCAGCCACGATGCCGGTGCGGATGCCCTTGCGCGCAGCATAGACCGCCGCCGAGGCACCGGCCGGACCGCCGCCCACCACCAGCACGTCGAACGGTGCGCGGGCATTCAACTTCCCAGCCTCGCGCGCCGAAGCACCGGTGTCGAGCTTGGCAAGGATTTCTTCCACTGTCATGCGGCCCTGGCCGAAATGCTGGCCATTCATGAAAATGGTCGGCACCGCCATGATCTGCTTCTCGGCGACTTCATCCTGATACAGCGCACCGTCGATCATGACGTGCGTGATGTTGGGGTTGATAACCGACATCAGGTTGAGCGCCTGCACGACTTCCGGGCAATTCTGGCAGGACAGCGAGATGTAGGTCTCGAAATGATATTCGCCCGGCAGATCGCGGATCTGCTGGATGATGTCCTCACTGGTCTTGGGCGGATGGCCGCCAACCTGCAAAATGGCAAGCACCAGCGAAGTGAATTCGTGGCCCATGGGAATACCGGCGAACTGCACTCCGATATTACCGCCTGGGCGGTTCAGCTTGAACGAGGGACTACGCTCTGCCGGATCACGCTGTTCAGTCAGGCTGATATTGCCGGAAATACCAGCGAGGTCCTGCAGCAGCTCCAGCATTTCGCGCGACTTGTCTGACTCGTTCAGATAAGCGGTGATCTCGACCTTTTGAGTGAGATTGCCGAAATAGGATTGCAACTGTTGTTTGATATTGGCGTCGAGCATAGTTTCCCTTTTTGAACCTTGAGTGTTTATTTAAAAATGCCCGGGCTTGTGGCCCGGGCAAATTTAGTTGACGTCTAATGATGATTAATCTTAGATCTTGCCGACCAGGTCAAGAGACGGAGTCAGAGTGGCAGCACCTTCATTCCACTTGGCAGGACAGACTTGGCCCGGGTGTTCAGCCACATACTTGGCAGCCTTGACCTTGCGCAGGGTTTCCTTGACGTCGCGGGCGATGGCGTTGTCATGTATTTCCAGGGTCTTGATCACGCCTTCCGGATTGATGACGAAAGTACCGCGCAGTGCCAGACCTTCTTCATCAATGTGCACGCCGAAAGCGCGGGTCAGCTGGTGAGTCGGATCGCCGACCAGCGGGAACTTCGCCTTGCCAACGGCAGGAGAAGTCTCATGCCACACCTTGTGGGAGAAATGGGTGTCGGTAGTGACGATATAGACTTCAGCGCCCAGTTTCTGGAATTCAGCATAGTTGTCCGCAGCATCTTCAACTTCTGTCGGGCAGTTGAAAGTGAAGGCAGCCGGCATGAAGATGACGACGGACCACTTGCCCTTCAGGTTGGCTTCGGTCACTTCGACGAATTGGCCGTTATGGAAAGCCTGGGCCTTGAACGGTTGAACCTGTGTATTGATAAGAGATGACATTTTGCCTCCTTGTTGGTTGGTTGATAATTGGAACAGATGCAATTCTAGTGAAGTCGAAACAATAAACAAAATTGATTGTTTATAATGCAGAGATTGAAAAATTCTATTAACGCCAAGCTATTGCCATCATTGGAAAAAACAATGCCGCGACCTTGGCACAGCGCACCGAGTATAGCGTTATGATGATTGAAATATTGTGACAAGGTTCAATTCATCCGAGAATCAGACAGGTTACACCTATGGAAATCGCACAGCAAACCACGGCAAACAGCCCGGCTCCGCAAAGCTGGTTCGAGGCCATTCGCGTCCATGCCGGCGAACATCGCATCACGGCCATCGGCTTCGGTGTCGCGCTACTGACTATCCTTGCCCTGCTGGTTCAGAGCCTGATCCAGGCTTTCTCCGGCGAGGCCAATCTGGCTTTGCGCTATGCGATGCTGGGCGGTCTTGCCGGCTTCTGTGCCACAGCACTTGGCACATTACCGGCTCTCGGCTTGCGCGGTATCCCGCAAAAAATGGAAGATTCCATGCTAGGCCTGGCTGCAGGCATGATGCTGGCAGCCAGTGCGTTCTCTTTATTGCTGCCCGGCCTTGAGGCTGGTGAAGGATTGCTGGATGCAAAGTTCCCGGCCGCACTGGTCGTGGTGTTCGGCATGGCACTCGGTGTGCTGCTGATGCTGGGGCTGGACGAGTTCACGCCGCATGAACATGAGAAGAACGGCCCGTGCGGCCCCGGACATGAGCGTTGCGGGCGCGCCTGGCTGTTTATCTTTGCCATCGCCCTGCACAACCTGCCGGAAGGCATGGCCATCGGCGTCAGCATGTCGCAAGCCGACTTATCTGTAGGCTTGCCGTTGACCACCGCCATTGCGTTGCAGGACATCCCGGAAGGCCTGGCCGTAGCGCTGGCCATGCGCAGTGCCGGGTTCACGGCTGGCAAGGCGGTGCTGGTCGCCGTACTCAGCGGATTGCTGGAACCGGTAGGGGCTTTCCTCGGCGTCGGGCTTTCCAGCGGCTTTGCGCTCGCCTACCCGGTTGGCCTCGGCCTTGCGGCAGGCGCCATGATCTTCGTCGTTTCGCATGAAGTGATTCCGGAAACCCATCGCAACGGTCATCAGACCCCGGCCACACTGGGACTGATGGCAGGCTTTGCCATCATGATGATACTGGACACCAGTCTCGGCTAACCACCTGCCGGTCAGAACCAGAGATCCTTCTGAACCGGACTGGCAGGTGAAGCTTGTTCCTGTAGCCAGCGCTGCAGCACCGCCAGTATGTAAGCCATCTCTTCCCGGCTCAACTCGCGCCCCGGTTCTATGCGATGCCATTTTACCAGACAGCCGCGGCAACAACAGGCCGTGGCATGCTGGGCAACGAAGACCGGATGCCCGCGAAACGGCGTCTGCTTGCCGTCGTTCGGAATCGATGCCGGTGCCAGACGTTTGCGCATGAAATCCTCGGCATGGAGCATGACCAGCGGCAAGCCCTTGTCCTGCAGATAGGCGAGATCCTTGCCGCGCAGCTGAAAACTGCGACGAAATGCCGATTTTTTCAATGCCGCAAAAAGTTCTTCCAGTTCTCTCACAAGGCTCACCTCATTGCAGCTGGCTAAGCTCCAGCTTGCGCAGCTTGGGCGCGAATCTGGCCGTGACGCCAACCACTCCCAGCGTCATCAGGCCGCCGAACACGACAGACGGCACCAGCCCCAGCAGTCGCGCAGCGACGCCGGATTCAAAGGCGCCCAGCTCATTGGAAGAGCCGATGAAAATGCCGTTGATGGCAGAGACACGGCCGCGCATGTGATCCGGCGTCACCAGCTGGAAGATGGTGGCGCGCAGCACCACCGAGATGCCGTCGCAGATACCGGCCAGCAACAGCATGCAAGCGGCGAACCAGAAACTGCTGCTGAGCGCAAAAATGATGATGCAGATACCGAAGCCGGCCACTGCGCCCAGCAACCAGCGGCCTGCATGCAGGTCGATCGGGTTGCGGGCGAGATAGAGGCCGGTGATAACGGCACCGATGGCGGGCGCCGCGCGCAGGATGCCCAGCCCCTCCGGTCCATAGTCGAACACCTCCTGCACAAAGACCGGCAACAGCGCGACCGCGCCACCGAACAGCAC
>DLMX01000086.1:21842-22244 GCA_002479405.1 Methylophilaceae bacterium UBA7525 | reverse complement strand
CACCGATGCTGCGGAACACCGGCGCGCTGTCAGCCGGCGGCGGTTCCTCGACCTTCAACATGAACAGTGCCGCAGCAGCGCCCAGGCATAACAGCATGGCGACCGCATAAGCCGTCGTCGTGCCTGAAAAGCCCACGAGCAAACCACCGGCGGCCGGGCCTGCGACCATGCCGAACTGGATCATGGAACTGCCAAGGCCAGCGGCCTTGGCATACTGGCTGCGCGGCAGCACCAATGCGAACAGGGCACCGTAGCTGGGCGCGATAAATGCACGGGCGAAGCCAGTGACCGCCGTCGCACCGTAGATCCACATCGCCGCTTCGCTCTGCAGCCAACCGCGCGATACGGCTACCAAGGTCAGGGCGATGCAGAACAGTATCAGCGCCGACATCACGCCGAACA
>DLMX01000086.1:21205-21600 GCA_002479405.1 Methylophilaceae bacterium UBA7525 | reverse complement strand
ACCACCACCGCCATGATCTGATAGGCAAGCACCAGCTGCACGCGAAAGGCGAGCAGCTGCAGAAACTTGCGATTGAGATGCGGCGGCAAGGGCATGGAACATGAAAAATCAGGAACAGAGGCTGAATGATAACGGTAAAATAGCCACGTTAGTGCAGTGAATAAGGCAGTAGGCCAGGTTAACAACTAATAGTTATCGGGCTGATGAGTCGTCGTTGACCCAGTGCGACTCTGCCGATATAGATTGGGCGCACTAACTCTTGTTGAGCACCTTCACAGCCACCGCCTTGTCGGCCTCAGTTTGATAAGATGAGCGGCATGTCAAAACGCTTTTCTCTGTTCCACTGTCTGCTGGTCTTGCTCTGCCTTTTGCCGGCAGTGCCGGCCGCCAATGCG
>DLMX01000086.1:1501-21015 GCA_002479405.1 Methylophilaceae bacterium UBA7525 | reverse complement strand
CTTGACGAAGAAAACCTGCAGGCCATGCGAGACTTCCGCTTGCGGCATCCACAGATCCCCATGCTGCATCTGCTGAACCCGGTGTATTACCTGCGGCCGGGAGCAGATGCGCAGGCAATCACCGCACTGATTCGCTCAACCCTGCTGCCGATCGACACCGTTGGTTTACATCTGCACGGTTGGAAAACATTATTACAGTCTTGTCAGCTCCCCTACCGCACCACACCTTCCTTCGCCGACACGGACGAGACCTGCCCCGGCAAAGAATGCGGTTATACCGTCAGCCTCGAATTTGCCTACAGTGCTGCCGAACTGGAAGCCTTGGTCGCCTGCAGCAACGAGGTGCTGCAACAACAGGGATTCGAGCGCCCGCGTCATTTCCGTGCCGGCGGCTGGCAGCTCGGCCCCAAACTGGCGAACGCACTGCAACAAAACGGTTTCATCTGGGACAGTTCACGCCTGGACGCCGACCTGCTGCTCCCCAAATGGCGCAAGGACAGCGGCTTGGTGCAGCTATTGCGCCAGCTGCATACCGACGCCTCCATCTTCGACCAGCCGCGACAACTGCTGCCGGGTCTCATGCAGTTTCCCAACAACGCCAGCCTCATGGATTACACCAGCACAGAGCAACTGCTGGACATCTTCCGGCAGCTGCTGGATGCAAAAAAGCCGGTGATGGTCACCGGCTTTCATCAGGAAACCGCTTTCGTCTATCTGGACAATCTGGAAGATGCCATCCGCGGCATGCACGCAATGGCTGCCGAACGGGGCTTCCACCTAGAGTGGGGCCGTTACGACTGAGCATCGAGTTGCTGCAGGATAGCCTGCAGCTCGGCGCGCGGATCGGCATAGTCCTCATATTGACGGTCGGTGCGCCGGTACCAGTAGCGGCTGTTCCACTCGTCGCCTTCAATTTTATGCAGCACGGCATGGATCCAGTGCGCCAGCAGGTGATCTGAGTCCTGGGCGATATGGTGTGCCGCATGCCAGTCATCGTTCAGCGCCAGATTGACGGCTGATTTCAAGGCTCCGATCTCTGTTGATTTGTCACGCATGTCTGTTCCCGGGAGATGCACAAATAAAAACGGCCTGTGGATTTTACCCCACAGGCCGTTTTAACGAATTTTGTGTAACTCGATACTAAAAAATCAATCCTGTGAGGATTAAACCTTTTGTATGTTGGATGCTTGTTTGCCCTTGGGGCCGTCAGTCACATCGAAACTTACACGTTCGTTTTCCTTCAAGCTCTTGTAGCCAGTGTCTACAATTGCTGAGAAGTGTGCGAAAAGATCATCGCCACCGTCATCTGGGGTAATAAAACCAAAACCTTTGGAGTCATTGAACCACTTTACGCTACCTGTTGCCATTTGTACTTCCTTACTAAAAATTGGGAGGCACCCTAAAAGTTTGCTTGTTCAAGAACCCGTCGGTGTTACCAGCAGAAAATCGAAAACCAAACGCCTAGTGAGCGTTATACTGACATGCTTGACAGCCGTCAACATTTATTTTTACAGGATTCCTGTTTATTTTCCGACATTTAGCACTGAAAGCCTGATTTTTCGCCAAAAATGGCGTTGTAAAGCATGCCAAACTGTGAAAGTGAGCAATCAAGGACACCCCTTCGGAATCACAGGTCTTCGCCGAGGAAGCCCCCGCTTTGATGTGCCCACAATGCGGCATAAAGACCACCGTTTTTCAGCAAGGTCCGGTGGTCGCCCTCTTCCACGATGCGGCCTTCATCCAGCACGATCAACCGATCCATGGCGGCAATGGTGGAAAGCCGATGGGCAATCGCCACCACGGTCTTGCCTTCCATCAGGCGATAAAGACTGCTTTGTATGGCGGCTTCCACTTCGGAATCCAGCGCGCTGGTCGCCTCATCCAGCAAGAGGATGGGTGCATCCTTCAACATGACACGTGCGATGGCGATACGCTGTCTTTGACCACCCGACAATTTGACGCCGCGCTCACCGACATGCGCGTCATAACCCTTGCGGCCCTTGGGGTCGCTCAGCAACTGGATGAACGCATCAGCCTCGGCCCGCTTCGCCGCCTGCAGCATTTCCGCCTCGCTCGCATCCGGCCGGCCGTATAGGATATTCTCGCGCACCGAGCGATGCAGCAGCGAGGTGTCCTGCGTCACCATGCCGATATTGGCGCGCAGACTATTCTGCGTGATCTTTGAGATATCGGTGCCGTCGATCGTGATTCGACCACCCTCGACATCGAAGAAGCGCAGCAGCAGATTGACGATGGTCGACTTGCCGGCACCCGAACGCCCGACCAGCCCGACCTTCTCTCCCGGCCGGATATGCAGGTTGAACCCGTCCAGTATCTTGCGCTTGCCCCCATAGGAGAAATCCACCGATTCAAATCGCACTTCGCCACGTTCGACCTGCAGGTCCGGCGCATCCGGCGCGTCCACCACCTTGTGCGGCAGCGACAGCGTATTGACGCCGTCCTGCACTGTACCGACCTGCTCGAACAGCGAAGTCATTTCCCACATGACCCAATGCGAGATACCGTTTAAACGAAGCGCCATCGCCGTCACCGCCGCGATGCCGCCGACGCCGATATCGCCTTTGGTCCAGAGCCAGAGCCCGATGCCGCAACTGCTGATAATGAGCAGCATGCTGAGAATGTGGTTGACGACTTCGACCGCCGTCACCAGCCGCATCTGCCGGTGTACCACCTGCAGGAATTCCTGCATGGCTGATTTGGCATAACCGGCCTCACGCCCCGCGTGCGAGAACAGTTTGACTGTAGCGATATTGGTATAGGCATCGGTGATGCGGCCGGTCATCAACGAACGCGCATCGGCCTGCGACTGCGACACGCGACCGAGGCGCGGCACGAAATAGCTGAGCGAGGTGATGTACAAGGCCAGCCAGCACAGGAACGGCAGAATCATCCACAAATGGAAACTGCCGACGATCAGCACTAGCGTGATGAAGTAGATGCTGACGAATACGAGAATGTCGGCCAGGATGAACCACATATCGCGCACTGCCAGTGCTGTCTGCATGACCTTGGCGGCGACACGGCCGGCGAACTCGTCCTGATAGAAACTCATGCTCTGTCCCAGCATCAACCGGTGGAAATTCCAGCGCAGGCGCATGGGGAAATTGCCGGCCAGGCCTTGGTGCTTGATGAAACTCTGCAAACCGATGAGGATGGGGCTCAGCAGCAGTATGGTGGCCAGCAGCAGCAGTTTATGACCCTCCTGCTCCCACAGCAGGGCCGGAGGAATCTCCGTCAGCCAGTCCACGACCTTGCCCATCATGGCAAACAGCAGCGCCTCGAACGCACCTATCCCGGCTGTCAGCAGCGTCATCAGCGCAAGATGTACGCGCAAGCCCTGTGTGCCAGCCCAGACGAATGCCCAGAAGCTGCCGGGCGGCGCTTTCAGCGTCGTTTCCGGAAAGGGGTAAAGCAGTTTTTCAAACCAACGGTACATAAACGGCTTCGTGATGTTGATGAATGGCCTATTTTCGCTCAAGCGGCGGTTTCCTGCGAATATCCCACAGCTTTATTTACCGCAGAAGGTTGAGCCCGAGGCTTTAGTTTGGCAACATAGCAGCTTGCAAATCTTGTGGACACGTCATGTCTCTGTTGTTACGAACCAGTTCGCTTATCCCTCTGTTACTCGCACTTAGTGCCTGCAGCAGTGTCGACAAATACAACCCGTTCAGTGAGGAAAAGGCGCCAGAAGCCTACAAACCAGCCAACGCCACGGAATATTTGTGCGAAGGCAACAAGCGTTTCTTCGTCAGGACGTTGACCAAGGAAAACGCCGTCTGGCTCATCTACCCGGATCGCGAAATCAGACTGGAAGCTGCCGGCGAAGGCAGTAGCCGCTACACCAACGGCGTTGCCGTACTCGAAACCGGTGCCGGGGAAGCCAGCCTGAGCGACGGACCAAACATCAATTACAGCGCCTGCAAGGCGGTCGGCACGACCCGATAAACCCCATATGCAGCGCCATCCGTCGCCAAAACCCGACGAATGGCGTGGTGTTTTACCGCCCACTGCAGACAAAAAATTTATAACAATTTGATTTGATTTGGTTTAATTCATCTGGCCCGTTTATTGCAAACTCCTGTGCATGGACTCGGAAGTCGAGTTCGCTTTTCATCACATTATCAGGAGAGCAAATGAATACAGCCAGAAAAATCATGGCAAGTCTGCTGCTTGTCAGTTTCTTGAGCGGTTGTGCCGGCATGTCCAAACGTCAGCAGAATGCTGCTACCGGTGCCGCTATCGGCGGTGTGGCCGGCGCGGTTCTGACCGGCGGCAGCTCACTGGGCACGGTAGGTGGCGCAGCCATCGGTGGCGTCATCGGCCACGGGGTGGACGGCCTCAGCAAATAAACCGTCGCCATTTTGCGACATTGCAAGTCCATGATGCAAAAGGGAAGCGGATGGCCCGCTTCCCTTTTGTCACTTTCCGGCGACTGCGCCAGGGCTATAAAAAACCATCCTTGCGGGATTAACGCTCGACGCGCTCGATACCCAACAGCTTGAGGATGTATTTTTCATAGATCGGCTCGGAATTACCGCGTTTCATCTTGTAGATAAAGTATTTCTCAAAGGCAATTTTGGCCCAGTGCACCCACTTGCCCTTGCTGTACCAGTTCAGATTGCGCGGCGGGATCTGTGGCAGTGCAACGAACACCGCACCGGTATTGCCCATATCGGCAAGACAGATGGCATTCCAGGTTGCCTTGCTTTCTGCGGGTTTGCCCGCCAGTTCGGCCAGGATGTTGTCGACGATGGCCGTCACCATGGTCTCTATCATGTAGCCGGTCTTTGGCGCGCCGGTCGGTACCGGCGTCGCTTCCACCGGCGGAATGGCGACGCAGACACCGGCCGAATAGATGTTGGGATATTTCACGCTGCGCTGGCGCTCGTCGATCAGTACGAAGCCGCGCGGATTGCACAGACCATTGACCGCCGCCACGGCATCCACTCCCTTGAATGAAGGCAGCATCATGCTGTACTTGAACGGCAATTCGTGTTCCTTTTTCGGTTGCCCCTCATCATCCATTTCAGTCACATACATCTTGCCGGCCTCGACTTTGGTGACCTTGGCATTGGTGATCCATTTGATATCGTTGTTGCGAAAATCGCTCTCCAGCATGGATTTGGAATCGCCAACGCCGCCCAGCCCCATGTGGCCGATATAAGGTTCGCTGGTGACAAAGGTCATCGGCACCTTGTTGCGCAATTTGCGCTTGCGCAGATCGCGATTGACGATGAAGGCGAACTCATAGGCCGGACCGAAACAGGAAGCGCCGGCCATGGCGCCGATGATCACCGGTCCTGGATCCTGCAACAGGTCTTGGTAATGGCTCCAGGCCTGCTCGGCATGATCGACGTTGCAGATCGAGCGGGTATGGCCCTCCGGCCCGGCGCCCGGCACTTCATCGAAGGCCAGTTTGGGGCCGGTGGTAATGACCAGATAATCGTATTGCAGGCTGCTGTCATCCGCCAGATGCAGGGTGTTGTTGTCCGCATCGATGCGCTGCACGCGCTGCGCGATGAAATTGATGCCCTTCCTCTCCAGATATGGCTTGATCAGGAACGTGATGTCCTTGCGTTTGCGCCAGCCTACTGCCAGCCAGGGATTGGAGGGAACGAACTGGAAATAATTGACCGCATTCACCACGGTGACCTGATGCGATGCGTCCAGCTTTGCCCTTAATTCGTAGGCGGCCGGCATGCCGCCAGTCCCTGCTCCCATGATGACGATATGAGCCATTTCGTTTCCTTTCCTCCAAGCGCCTGCCAGCTACTGTCTGGCCAACATGTCGCGGTTAAAAATAGTCAACACACTCTCATCCAGTTTTCCGGCCAGAGCAGCCAACCGGATCTGGTTCAATACCTGATTCACCTTCGCTTGCGTCAACGCCAGTTCGGCACTGGCGACATCGTTCTCCGCATTGATCACATCCAGCGTGGTACGGTCGCCGACCTGATGACCCAGCGTCGTCGCATCCAGCCGCAAGCGGCTCGCCTCCAGCGCCTGCGCCAGTGCCTGTACGCGGCCGCTACCGGCCTTCAGGTTGAGCCAGGTGGCGCGTATCGACTGTGCCACCTGTTGTCTTGCCAGTGCCATTTCGGCATCGGCCTTGTCCGCCAGTTGCAGGGCTTCCTCCTCCCGGGCGCTGCGATAGCCGCCGGTAAACAACGGCACCGAGACCTTCAGGCCGACCATGCCGCTGGTCTGTGCATTGCTGGCCGAGCCGAAATCGCCGCTACCGCTGATGTAATCGCGGCCGGCCTGCGCTATTGCATCCAGTTTCACCGAGGATCCCAGCGTGTACTTGCGGGCTTCCTGTCGCGCCAGATCGCCGGCGATGGCTTTCATGCGAATATCGAAGTTACCGCTTTCCGCCTCGCTGATCCACTGCTCCACCGGGGTTTGCATCAATTCTTCGCTGACCCGTTGCGGTAGCAGAGCGAACAGTTGTTCAGGGGAAAGCCCGGTGGTGTCGGCCAAGATGTTTTTCCTGGTTTCGACTTCCATCTCCGCATACAGCACCTGGGCCTGCACCGACGCCAGCCGCGCCTCGGATTCATGGGTATCGGTGATCGGCGTCGCGCCCAGCTGGAAGCGGTCACGCATCTCGGTCGCCAGCCGTTCCACCGCCTGCTTCTGCTGCTGCAGGACGCGCAGGGATTCCTGCGCCACGGCCAGATCGAAGTATCTCTCGGCCACACGCTGCATCAACGATTGTCTGGCCGCGTTCCATTCAAGGTCGGACTGATCGGCCGACATCAGCAACTGCTGCTGCTCGGCCCGGCGTTTAGGATCATACAAGGGCTGGGTCGCCGTCAGCGCCCAGTTGTGCGTGGTACCGCTGTTGACCGAGGTACTGAAAGCGATATCTTCGGACTGCCCGAAACCGGGGCCGGCGAAGTAGGCACCTCGCGTATCGGTGTTGTCGCGTCCGTAACCGGCGCCGGCATTCAGCACCACATTCGGACGCCAGAGCGCGGCCGCCTGTTTCTGCCGCGGCGCAACAACGCCATGGCCGGCCTCTGCCACGGCATACCCGCGGTCATTGCCGATAGCGCCCTGCCAGGCCTCCATCAGGTCGATCGCTTGCGCTGATGACGCATGGAACCCCATCAGCAAACAAGCGCTTATCGTAACGGCACGTATACCCATTTTCCCGGTCACCTAGTTACCGGCTTGAAAACCGAGCTTGCGCATGATGGTCTCCATCAGGCACCAGCGCGTGAAGCCGCTTTGCAGCAGATTGGCACCGACGAACAGCGTGAATGCCAGCCACCATTCGCTGACAAAGATCGGGCTGGACGGAGCGCCAAGCGCCACGCTCAACAGAATGAAAACACCGGCGACAACCCGGACGATTTGCCAGGAACTCATGTTTATTTCTCCTTTTTACACATCATGAAATAGCCTGCAGACGGTTTCTGTAGGCCACGTAATACAGCATGGGGATCACCACCAGCGTCAGGATGGTGGAGACCAGGATGCCGAAAATCAGCGCGATCGCCAGCCCGTTGAAGATCGGGTCATCGAGGATGAACAGCGCACCGAGCATGGCTGCCAGCGCGGTAAGCACGATAGGCTGGGCTCGCGTAATGGCGGATTGCACGATGGCGCGCTCGAACGGCATGCCTTCGCGCACTTGCAGGTTGATGAAATCGACCAGCAGGATGGAGTTACGCACAATGATACCGGCCAGCGCGATCATGCCGATCATGCTGGTCGCCGTGAACTGCGCACCGAACAGGGCGTGGCCCGGCATGACACCGATGATGGTGAGCGGGATCGGCGCCATGATGATGAGCGGCGTCAAGTAGGAACCGAATTGCGCCACCACCAATAGATAGATGAGGACCAAACCAACGGCGTAAGCTGCGCCCATGTCGCGGAAGGTTTCGTAGGTGATCTGCCACTCGCCGTCCCACTTGATGGCGTAGTGCCTGTAGGTGTCCTCCGGCTGGCGGATGAAATATTCCTCGAGCGGCTGACCATTGGGCGCGATCAGTTTTTGGATGTCACCGCGCATGGCGAACATGCCGTAAAGCGGGCTGTCCAGCTTGCCCGCCATGTCGCCGACCACCATGGTCAATGGCAACAGGTCCTTGTGGAAGATGGGCTCCTGCCTTGTGGTCGGTGTGACATCCACCAGTTCGCGGATCGGTACCAGCCGGCCATCGGCGGAACGCACCGTAAGCTGCAACAGGCTGTCGAACTCGCCATGCCGTTCCGGCGGCAGCAACATCTGGATCGCGGTCGGATATTTGCTCTGGTCGTGCAGATAGGTGATCTCCTCGCCATTAAGACCGGCCCGCAGCGTGGTGACGACCGCCTCCTGCGAGATGCCGAGCAGCCCTGCCTTGCGCCGGTCCACGGTGAGATTCAGTTTGGGCGCATCGACGATGGTGCTGTCGTCGACATCCACCACATAGTCGGTCTGTTCGAACACGGCACGCACCGCCTTCGCCACATGATGGCGTCCTGCGGCCTCCGGGCCGTAGATCTCGGCGACGATGGGCGACAGCACCGGCGGTCCCGGCGGCACCTCCACCACCTTGACGTTGGCGCCGAAACGCCGGCCGATTTCCTGCAGAGCGGGACGCACGCGGGCGGCGATGGCATGGCTCTGATCCGTGCGCTCATGCTTGTCGACCAGATTGACCTGCAGATCACCGACTTCACCACCGGCGCGCAGATAATACTGGCGCACCAGACCGTTGAAATTGATCGGCGCGGCGGTACCGGCATAAGCCTGATAATTGGTCACCTCGGGCACGGTTGCCAGATGTGCGCCCAGTTCGCGCAGTACGGCCGCAGTTTTTTCCACCGGCGTGCCGGCCGGCATGTCGACCAGCACCTGGAACTCGGATTTGTTGTCGAATGGCAGCATCTTCAGATGCACCAACCCGAACACCGGCAGCAGCACGGATAACAGAATCAGCACGGCAACACCCAGCGCCAGCAGCTTGCGGTTGCGAGCGCCGCGGTCGGCATGCAGCAGCGGCGTGAACACGCGCTCAAAAATGCGCGTGATGCCTGCGATGATCTTCGTCTGTCCGGCAGCCTCATGATGACTGGATTTCAGCCATAGTCGCGCCAACCATGGGGTCACGACGAAGGCCACGGCCAGCGACAGCAACATGCCCATGCTGGCATTGATCGGGATCGGACTCATGTAGGGACCCATCAAACCGGTGACAAAAGCCATGGGCAGCAGCGCGGCGATGACCGTCAGCGTCGCCAGTATGGTCGGGCCGCCGACCTCGTCCACGGCGCCGGGAATCAGTTGCAGCAGGGTCTTTTCCGGATGCAGTTTCTGATGCCGGTGGATGTTTTCCACGACAACGATGGCGTCATCGACCAGAATGCCTATGGAGAAGATCAACGCGAACAGGGACACGCGATTCAGCGTAAAGCCCCAAGCCCAGGAGGCAAACAGGGTCGCAGTCAGCGTCAGGATCACCGCCACACCGACGATGGCAGCTTCACGCCTGCCCAGCGCAATGAACACCAGCGCCACGACAGAGGCGGTGGCGAACAGCAGCTTGGTGATCAGTTTCTTCGCCTTGTCGTTTGCGGTCTCGCCGTAATTGCGCGTCTCCACCACCTGCACATCGTCCGGGATGACAGTGTTGTGCAGCACTTCCATGCGCTGTTTCAAGGCATTGGCGACATCGATGGCATTCTCGCCGGCCTTTTTGGTAACACTGATGGTGACGGCGGGATATTCACGCGCGTCTTCGCCGGCCTTGCCGAACCAGACATAACTGGCTGCCGGCAAGGGGCCATCCACCACCTCGGCGACTTCCCTGAGGAATACCGGTTTGGCGTTATGCACCCCGACGATCAGCTCACCGACCTGCTGCGCATTGCCGAGGAAATCACCGGCGACGATTTCCACGCGCTGATTGCCGGAGAGCAGGTCACCCAGCGGCATCCCCATATTGGCCGAAGCGAGGGCATTGCGCAGATCGGCTACCGTCACGCCGGCACTAACCATGCGCTCCGGACTGATCAGTACCTGCACGGCACGACCGGCTCCACCGACAGTATCCACTTCACGCGTGCCGGCCACATGCTTGAGTTCGGCTTCTATACTGTGCGCCAGATGGTTTAGCGTATCGCTGCCGACATCTTCGCGCTCGCTGTAAAGGGTGAAAGTGACGATCGGCACATCGTCGATACCCTTGGGTTTGATGATGGGTTCCAGCACGCCGAGGTTGGCCGGTAGCCAGTCGGCATTGCTTCTCAGCGTATCGTGCAGGCGCACCAGCGCCTCATTGCGCGGCACGCCGACTTCGAACTGCACGGTGATGACGGCGACACCGGAGCGCGAAACCGACATGACATGCTCCACGCCCTGCATCTGCGACAACACCTGCTCGGCAGGGATGGCCACCATCTGCTCGACATCCGGAATGGCGGCGCCCGGAAACGGTATGATGACGCTGGCCATGGTGACATCAATCTGCGGCTCTTCCTCGCGCGGCGTCACCATGATGGCAAACGCGCCTAGCAGAAATGCCATCAAGGCGAGCAGGGGAGTGATGCGCGCATCCTGGAAATAACTGGCAATACGGCCGGACACGCCGATAGCCTGTGTTGCCTGTTGCTGTGATGTGGTCTGATCGCTCATATCATGTCCGCTATCAGCGCTGGCCTGCCGCGATTTCCGGGTCGAGCGCGATGCGTTCGCCACTGGAGATGCCTGCCAGGATTTCCACCTGATCGCCGCTGACGGCACCCAGCCGCACCTGGCGCAGCAAGGGCCTGCCTGCGCTGTTCAGTACATAGAGCCCGGTCATTTCCGCACGCCGGACCACGGCGCTGATCGGCACCAATATCCTGTCAGCCACGGCCTGATCCGCCCTGATGCCTGCCGGCAACGTCACCCGGGCGAACATGCCAGGGCTGACGCCTTGCAGATCCGCCGGCAGGGTCAATCGCAATGTACGGGTATGCGTACGCGGGTCGGCTGCCGGCAGCAACTGCATGCGTGCCGGCTTGATCGGTTCGGACAGGCCCGCTATCTCGATCCGCAACTCTTCCTTGGCACTACGCTCGATCTCTGCCGCAAGACTTTGCGGCACCGCAACGCTGACACGCAGCTCTGCCGGGTCGTAGAGTGTCATCAATACTTTGCCCGGCAGGGCGATATCGCCGACTTCCGCCAGCAATTCCGAAATCACACCGGCATATGGTGCCTGCACGATATTGAAACTCTTCTGGGTTCGAGCGATGCCGGCCTGTGCGACCTGACTGTTGACTTCTGCCTGAGCGGATTTGAATCTGGCCTGCGCCTGTTGCAAGGCCGCCTCGCTGATGTAGTTCCTGGCGTACAGCTGTTGCTGGCGCTCATATTCCTGTTTGGCCAGATTGAGCTGTGCCTGCGATGCCGCCAGTTGCGCATCAGCGGCAACCGCACCCTGGCTCGCCTCCCGGGCGTCCAGTCGCACCAGCGATTGCCCGCTTTTAACCGCATCACCGGCTACGGCATGCAGATCGACGATGGTGCCGGACACCTGTGCCGCAATCATGGTCTGCCGCACGGCCTCGACCGTGCCGTCATAGGTCTGCCGCCCCGTTTGCTGAGAACCGCCCACCACCAAGGTACGCAAGCTTGATGCCTCTGACTTTTCAACTTCCGCGGCGTGCGAATGACTGCCCCACTGAAACAGCAGAGCTACACTGAGAAGAATGGTGCCGAGAAGAACTACGCCGAAATGAAACGGATGACCGGCAAATCTGCGCAACATGCTGCTCGCTATTATGGACTGCGGCATGACTCTGGATAGACGCATACTCAACCCACCTCTCGACAGGTTTGGCAGAACAGGCTGTACAGCAATTGCATGACCGCCTGCGCCTCGCTACTGGTAATCGAATAATAGATCTGTTTGCCTTCACGCCTTGTGCTGACCAGCTTTGCCTGTCGCAGCACTGTCAGCTGCTGCGACAGCGAAGGCTGCTGCAGCCCCAGGGTCTGTTCCAGGTCGCTGACGCATTGCTCACCCTTGGTCAGCTGACACAGCAGCAACAGGCGGTCAGGATTCGCCAACACCTTGAGCAAGGCACTGGCCTTGTCGCTTGAAGCGCGCATGGCTGTCAGATCAATAGCATTGATGGCTTCGTTCATACTACACCCTGCAAAAAATTTAATAAAAACATATTATATATATTTTTATAATATTGCAATCAGCGTGTCAATGACTGGTGATCAAATAAGGAAAAGTTGCGGTCAGCGCCAGCCCGAGCGAGCTGCGCTGAGATCAGGATTTGCTTCTGAAGGTGACGACCAGCACATCACGATAGGCCGGCTTGCCCGCATCGATCTGTTCTACCGGCGTCACGCCGTGCATGCAGCGATGATCATTAACCACCGCCACATCAAGCGGATCCGTCAGCGTGAAGCTGTCCAGCGTACGCAACTCAAGATCGTGCATGGTGGTGGTGCCGCTGGAAATATTGACGCGCTGCACCATCATGACCAACACGAAATCGACGCCGTCGCGGTGCACGCCCTCCGGCGTCGGCCGGCCATGCTGATCGTTGCTCGCCTCGATGCGGAATTGATGCAGCTCGATATGCCAGGCCGGTGTCGGCTTCAGACAGGAAAACAGCTGATGGGCAAACTTGAGGACACTTTGCAGGCTCTGGCTGCGTAACACCTCCGGCTGGATCGGCTCAAACTCGCGTGCAATGCCGCCGTTCAGGCGGTTGTAATCCAGGCTCTGGTAATGTGGCTGATGCGCTTCCAGCCGGACGGAACCCGGCACATCCGTCGCGCTCATGACCGCATAGCGGCGACGGCGGTAACGGCCGCCATCTGCCATGTACTGATCCAGCGGCATATCATTCCAGCTCGCAGCGAAATTGGCCCAATCGGATAGCGCATCCGCATCTTCCGATTGCAGGATGGCCCGAACTTCTTGCGCCGGCGCGAAACAGAAGCCGGCCTGATCGATGCGACCGGCCAGTTCCATCAATTTGGAATCATTCATCAGGAAGTCAACCATTCAAGTAATTGCATTTGCGCATATTCTAGCCGAAGGCACCGGCTTAAATACGTATTTTTACAGCTTCGCCTGTAGTGCAGAAACGCCGCCTAAAATGCTTGACGCTCAAACACAAAATAAAGAATGATTGACCCATGATGGCCGCTATCACAAGGACACTCTCCCGCCCGACCGTGTGCCAGCCGCTAACTTGCGGCGGCCGACACTGAATAGGACAACATCATGCTGGCAACCCTGCTTCGCCTCATCTGCAAACTGCTGTTCCGCATCCGTCTGCATGGCCGCGCCCAGCCACCTGCCAATGGCCGGCTGCTAATCATTGCCAATCACGAATCCTTCCTCGACGGCCTGCTACTCGGCCTCTATCTGCCGTTCCGACCCACTTTCGTCGTCTACACCGGCGTGCTCGAAAACTGGCTGTTCCGCCAGTTTCTGAAGCTGGTACCACACCTGACGGTAGACCACGCCAGCCCGCTCGGCATCAAGAAGATCATTCGCCTGATCGAGGCCGGCGAACCGGTCGTCATCTTTCCCGAAGGCCGCATCACCAACACCGGCAGCCTGATGAAAGTCTATGAAGGCCCGGCTTTCGTCGCCGCCAAGACCGGCGCCACCATCCTGCCGGTGCGTATCCATGGCGCTGCCCATTCCTATTTTGGCAAGCTGTCGCGCGATTTCCCGCGCAAACTGTTACCGAAAATAGATCTCTGGTTCATGCCGACCGGCCACATCGCCATGCCCGATGCGCCTTTGAGCAAACAGCGCCGAAAACTCGCCGGCGAGGCCATGTGCCGCCTGATGCAGGAGATGCTGGCGGCCTCGCAACCGGAGCGTACGCTGTTCGATGCCCTGCTCGATGCCGCGCGACTGCACGGCAGAGGAACCCCGTTGATGGAGGACATGAAACATACCCGCGACACCTACGGCAGCCTGCTGAAGAAAAGCCTGGCACTGGGACGCCTGGTCAGCAAGATCAGCCAACCGGATGAGGCAGTCGGTGTGTTGATGCCCAACGTCAATACTACGGTCAGTCTGATCTTCGGCATGACTGCCATGCGGCGGACACCGGCCATGCTGAATTACACGGCCGGCGCACAGGGCATGCGCAATGCCTGCGTCGCTGCAGCGGTAAAAACCATCATTACCTCGCGCCAGTTCATCGAGGCAGCCAAGCTGCAGGACGTGGTCGCTGCCATGAATGATTTCCGCATACTCTATCTTGAGGATATGCGCGGCAGTTTCGGCTTTAAGGACAAGCTCTGGCTCATGCTGTTCGCGCTGCATCTGCCGCGCCTTGCGGAACAGTCGCAGGATCCGGAAAAACCGGCGGCCATCCTCTTCACTTCAGGTTCCGAAGGCAAACCGAAAGGCGTGGTTCTGAGCCATCGCGCGATCCTCGCCAATGTCGCACAGATACGATCGGTCATCGATTTTTCGCCGAAGGACAAATTCTTCATCGCGCTGCCGCTGTTCCATTCCTTCGGCTTCACCGCCGGTGCCGTGCTGCCCGTGGTCAGCGGCACGCGACTCTTCATCTATCCATCACCGCTGCATTACCGGCTGATTCCGGAGATCGTCTACGACAGCGGCTGCACCGTGCTGTTCGGCACCAGCGCCTTCCTCGCACATTACGGCAAATTCGCCCACCCCTATGACTTCCACCAGGTACGCCATGTAGTATCCGGCGCGGAAAAACTCAACGAAGAAGTACGCACGTTGTGGATGGAAAAATTCGGCATTCGCCTGCTGGAAGGCTACGGCACAACCGAATGCGCGCCGGTGCTCGCCGTCAACACGCCGATGTTCTGCCGCAACGGCTCGGTCGGCCGGCTGCTGCCCATGCTGGAGCATCAGCTGCTGCCGGTACCCGGTATCAAGTGCGGCGGCCTGCTACACGTCAAGGGGCCGAATGTCATGCTCGGCTATTACTTCTACGACCAGCCGGGCAAGCTGGCCACCACCACCTCGGAGTTCGGCAGTGGCTGGTACAACACCGGCGATATCGTCGACTTCGATGAAAACGGCTATATGCACATCCTCGGCCGCGTCAACCGCTTCGCCAAGGTGGCCGGCGAGATGGTGTCGCTGGAAGTAGTCGAGCAGCTCGCACGCCACGCTGCTCCCGACCACCAGCATGCCGCCAGCACGCAAACCGATATGCAACGCGGCGAGAACATCCTGCTGTTCACCACCGCTGGCCAGCTGCAACGCCACGACCTGCAACAGGCCGCGCATGCGCTGGGGCAGCCGGAGATCGCCATCGCCAGAAAGATCGTCGTCGTCGATGCACTGCCACTGCTCGGCAGCGGCAAGGTCGATTACGTCCGGCTGAAGCAGATGGCGGAAAGCGTCGAATGAGGCTGGAAAAACCTCTTGGCCACAGAGATCACAGAGGGCACAGAGGAAAACCCCTCACTGCCGTGATTGCCGGATTCGTACGTGCTGCCACTCGATGCTGCCGGATTTGCGGATGAAGCGCCGCACTTTTTTGCTCGGCCTGTCTGCCGCCGCCCTTACCGCCGTTGGTTACGCAGGCCATCGCTACTGGCCGGAAACCGGCCTCACCAACCCTTGCCTCAGCGGCCTGCCCGAGGCGTTGCGGCTACAACCGCTCTATCAAGAAATCTGGCGAGGCCTCGACCCGGCGCAGGTGTGGGATTGCCACGTGCACATGTTCGGCAACGGCGATTCCGGTCTGCCGGACGCGCCCTGGCACACCCCGAAAATGGACAGCCTGCGCCATCCGCTGTTGCGTGTGCAAAAACATCTGTTCATGAATGGTGCCTGTGTCGATGCGCATAGTAGTGATGCTAAAAGTGCCGATGCCACCGCCATCGACCACAGCGTGGTCTCCCGGCTGAGCCAACTCTGCCGCGCACTGCCACCGGGCTTCAAGGCCATGTTGCTGGCCTTCGACTGGTGGCATGACGAACAGGGCCGACCGCAGCCCGACCAATCGACGCTACATGTGTCCAACGCTTATGTCACCCGCCTCGCCAAGGTCGAACCCGACATCTTCGAATGGATCGCCTCCATCCACCCATACCGGCCGGACGCCATCGACGCCCTGCAGCAGGCGCATGCGGAAGGGGCGAAAGCAGTCAAATGGTTGCCGCAGGTCATGAACATCGACCCGGCTTCTGTCAAATGCCAGCGCTTCTACCAGACCTGCGCCGACCTTAACCTGCCCATCCTCACCCACGGCGGCCGCGAATTCGCACTGCCCGGTAGCGAACACACACTTGGCAATCCGCTGCGCCTGCGACGCGCACTGGACAGCGGTGTACGCATTGCCGTCGCGCATAGCGCGACCTATGGCCGCGATACCGACCTCGACGTTGGTCCGCACGGTCCATCACGCACGCACTTCGATCTGTTTGCCCGATTAATGGGAGATGCCCACTACGAAAAACTGCTGTTCGGCGACCTTTCTTCACTGACGCTGCGCAATCATGAGTGGGCGATCGCCCCGCTGTTGCAGCGTGTCGACTGGCACCACCGCTTGCTCAACGGCTCCGACTACCCGCTGCCCGGGGTCATGCCATTCATCGACTGTGCCAGCCTACAGCGACAGGGTTTGCTGGACAGAGAGGCGGTCATCTTCCTGCAGACAATCAAGCCTTATAATGCCCTGCTGTTCGATTTTGCCCTGAAGCGCCTGTTACGCCATGGCAACATCTACTTTGCCGACAGCGTTTTCCATACACGCCGATTTTTTGAAAGTTGATAATCATGACCGTCCGTCCGGCCACTGTTCCCGAAGCCTACCCGCTGTTTTCGCGCGGCATGATTGCCGTGCTGATTGCGCAGTTCGTTTCAGCATTTGCCGACAACGCACTGCTGTTTGCCGCCATCGCGCTGCTACGGTCGCAGATGGCGGACACATGGCAGATCCCGCTGCTGCAGCAGTTCTTCGTCATCGCCTTCATCGTCTTCGCACCCTTCGTCGGCCCCTTCGCCGACAGCCTGTCCAAGGGCCGCGTCATGCTTCTGGCCAACGGAATGAAGTTCTTCGGTGCCGCCGCCATGCTGGCCGGACTGCATCCGCTGATCGCCTACAGCATGGTAGGCATAGGTGCTGCCGCCTATTCACCGGCCAAGTACGGTATCCTCAGCGAACTGGTGAGCCCGGACAAACTGGTCAAGGCCAACAGCATGATGGAAGGCTCGACCATCGTCGCCATCCTGCTCGGCGCCATCATCGGCGGCCTGCTGGCCGATTATTCGGTGAGCGGCGCACTGGCCACCATCACCGGCGGCTACCTGTCGGCCATGGTCGCCAACCTGTTCATCCCGCATCTGCCGGCGGCGCATCCGCTCAATCATTTTTCGCCGCGCATCCTGTTCCGCGATTTCTGGCAGGCGCTAGACACGCTGTTTCGCGACCAGGATGCACGTTTCTGCCTGCTCGGCACGGGTGTGTTCTGGGGCGCGGGCGCCACCTTGCGCCTGCTGTTGGTGGCCTGGGTACCGGCGGCGCTGTTGATCACGGATTTGAGCACCGCCGCCAACCTGAGCGGGGCGGTCGCCATCGGCATCGCCATTGGCGCTTTCGGCGCCGCCAAACTGGTGACCCTGAAGACCGTCAATCGCGCATTGCCGGCCGGCATCCTGATTGGCGCGCTGATCATCGCCTTTGCCTACATCAATGATCTCTATATCGCCGTCGTCATGCTGATCCTGGTCGGCGCCTGCGGTGGTTTCTACGTGGTGCCGCTCAATGCGCTGCTACAGGATCGAGGCCACGCCACCACCGGCTCCGGCCACGCCATCGCCGTCAAGAACTTCTTCGACAACCTCTGCATGCTGTTGATGATCGGCGCCTACACGCTGATGGATAAGAACGGCGTCCATATCATCACCTCAACCGTGCTGATCGGCATCATCATCGTGGTCGCCATCGGCCTGATTACCCATTTCCGCCTGAAGCAGACGACCGCAAGACTTTGATCTGGCGCAAGACAGATTGAATCTAATGAAAATCATGAGTGCCTTTTCATGACTTTAGGCACGGATGAATTACACGGACAGGAATAAAGTGACATTCACGTAATGCATCTGTGTCAAAGCAGTCGCAGTACGAATCCAATCAAGAAAGGAAATAAACTATGTGGACCAAGCCAGCTGCTACCGAAATGCGTTTCGGTTTTGAAGTGACCATGTACGTTTGCAATCGCTAAGATCGCAAATCTGCATGAATGACGGGCCTGTTTCGACAGGCCCGTTGCATTTGAGGGGCTGTATTGATGAGGGAGCATGGCTCCCTTTTTGTTTGTCCATGCACTGCAACCTGCGGCAATTCCGGGCGTCATATTGATGATTGTATTTCGACAAGGCAGGCACCCGATTGACCACACTGTTCATCTCACATGGCGCACCAACACTGGCCACCGAACCGGGAGCAACCGGCAGCCTGCTAACCCAACTAACTGCAAGCATCCCGCGTCCTGCTGCCATCCTAGTCGTTTCCGCCCACTGGGATACGCCGCAGCCGAGACTCAGCACTGCCACAAGACCGCAAACCATCCACGATTTCAGCGGTTTTCCGCTGGCGCTCTACAAGCTGCAATATCCGGCACCGGGCGCACCGGAACTCGCTGAAAAAACCGCAGCACTGCTGGATCAGGCAGGGTTCAGCCCTGAACTCGACGCCACGCGTGGTCTGGACCACGGGGCCTGGGTGCCATTACGCCTGATGTATCCCGACGCCGACATCCCGGTCACCCAGCTTTCCATCCAAGGCACGGCCGGCCCCAGCGCCCATCTTGACATGGGCCACGCCATCGCCGGATTGCAACAGGACAACGTGCTCATCCTCTGCAGCGGTGCCGTGACGCACAATCTGCGCCACTTCTTCACCAGTGAACGCGATGCCGAGGTGCTGGATTATGTAACGGAGTTCGCGGATTGGCTGGGACGGAGGATTGCGGCGGCAGACCACGCCGCGCTGCTGGATTACCGAAACAGTTCCTATGGCCGCCAGGCACACCCGAGCGAGGATCACATCCTGCCGTTGTTCGTGGCGCTGGGGGCGGGTGAGGGAAAACCAGTGACACGCTACCAGCCGGAAAACACCTACGGCATTCTCGCCATGGATGTTTACCACTGGTCAGGGACTAGTGTGAACACGCCCTAGGGGTTGACGACAAAACCCTTGGGCAGCAGCACCCAGATCTTGCCAGGCTGCTTCATGGCACCGGCCTTGCGGCCTGCTTCGGCACCTGCACCCCAATAGAAATCGGCGCGCACGCCTCCCTTGATGGCGCCGCCGGTATCCTGTGCCATCATCAGCCGTTTCAGCGGCTTGCCGCTGTTCGGGTAGGTCGTCGAGAGGAACAGCGGAGCACCAAGCGGGATATGCTTGGGATCGATAGCGACCGTGCGCTCGGCCAGAATCGGCACGCCCAGCGCACCAATCGGGCCGGGCAGACCAGTCGGCAGCTCGCGGAAGAAGACATAACTCGGATTGCTGTTGAGCAGTTC
>DLMX01000086.1:357-1339 GCA_002479405.1 Methylophilaceae bacterium UBA7525 | reverse complement strand
GCCTTGTCCAGCGTCAGCTCACCGCGCTCCACCAGCAGACGGCCGATGGACTGATAGCTGTATCCATTCTGGTCGGCATAGCCGACCGGGATGCGCTCGCCATTCTCCAGCTGCACGATGCCGGAACCCTGCACCTGCAGGAAGAACAGATCGATGATGTCGTCCACCCACAGCAATTCCTTGCCCTGCAACGATGGCGGTTGCTGTTCGATTTCGGCACGATTGTAGTAAGGCACCAGCCGGTTCTCGATCAGGCGACCGCGCACGCGCTTGTTCGCCAGTTCGGGGTAGACTTCTGCCAAGTCGACCGTGATCAGGTCATCCGGCCGCGTATAGATGGGATAGGGATACTTGTCCGACTTCTGGCGACTGCCCTTCAGCAGGGGCATGTAGTAGCCGGTGACCAGCCCGCTGTCGCTACCATCGACATTGGTCGCCTGGTATGCGGTGAAATACTGCTTGAAATAGGCACGCACGTTGACATTGGTCGGCTTCTTGATGGCGGCGGCCGCTTCGCAGGCTGCCTGCCATTCGGCGCGGTTTTTCAGCGTATTGCAGCCGATCTGCCAAGCCGGCCATGCCTCCGCCAAATCATCTTTATAGAAGCCATCGACTGCTTCCCAGCTTGCCGGTTTCAGTACGCTGTAATCCGTGGTCCTTACCGGTTCCGTCGGCTTGATCACCACCTCCGGCCTGGCGCTTTCCGGTATCTGTACCGGCGCCGGTTCGCTCACCGCTTCTTCCGGCGGGCTGGGTGGCTCCGGCCTGACCTTGGGAGCGGCACATCCGGCCACGGCCAGCAGCAACATAAGACCGAGACCGAATTTGAGGCGTTGAAATGTCACTTGCATGGAAGTCGAACCGTTCATACCACTAATGCAAAACACGCGGCATGGACAATGTGAACACCGGAATCTCGGTATCGAACTGCATGCCGTCTTCCGCCGTCATATGATAGCTGCCGCGCATGGTGCCGACCGGC
>DLMX01000086.1:0-122 GCA_002479405.1 Methylophilaceae bacterium UBA7525 | reverse complement strand
TCCTGCACCACCTCGTTGGCGTCGGTAATGATCCAGTGGCGGCTGATCAGCTGTGCCGCCACGCTACCGGTATTGCGTATGGTCACCGTGTATGAAAAAACGTAACGCTGACTGGCATCGTC
>DLMX01000080.1 GCA_002479405.1 Methylophilaceae bacterium UBA7525 | reverse complement strand
CATCCGCAATTTCTCCATCATTGCCCATATCGACCATGGCAAGTCCACACTGGCCGACCGCATCATCCAGATGTGCGGAGGCTTGTCTGACCGTGAAATGGAGGCTCAGGTGCTGGATTCCATGGATCTTGAGCGTGAGCGCGGCATTACCATCAAGGCGCAAACGGCTTCTTTGCAGTACAAGGCGCGTGACGGTCAGACTTATCAATTGAATTTGATCGATACTCCGGGTCACGTCGACTTTTCCTATGAGGTCAGTCGTTCGCTTTCTGCCTGCGAGGGCGCGCTGCTGGTGGTGGATGCCTCCCAGGGCGTGGAGGCGCAGAGCGTGGCCAACTGTTATACGGCGATCGATCTCGGGGTCGAGGTTGCGGCCGTGTTGAACAAGATCGACTTGCCTTCTGCCGATCCCGACCGCGTCATCCAGGAAATCGAAGATGTGATCGGCATCGATGCTCAGGATGCCGTGCGTTGCTCGGCCAAGACCGGCGAGGGGGTGGATGATGTGCTGGAAGCCGTCGTTGCCAGGATACCGCCACCCAAGGGCGATCCGGAAGCACCGCTGAAAGCACTGATCATCGATTCCTGGTTTGACAATTATGTCGGCGTCATCATGCTGGTACGCGTCGTCGATGGCGTACTGCGTCCCAAGGACAAGATCCGCATGATGGCGACCAAGGCTGTGCATCTTTGCGAGCAGGTAGGGGTATTCACGCCCAAGGCTCTGTCGCGCGATTCACTTTCTGCTGGCGAAGTTGGTTTCGTTATCGCCGGCATCAAGGAACTGACTGCTGCCAAGGTCGGTGATACCGTGACGCTGGATGGCCGCCAGGCGGCAGAACCCCTGCCGGGCTTCAAGGAAGTGCAGCCACAGGTGTTTGCCGGACTCTACCCGGTAGAATCGAACCAGTTTGAAGCATTGCGGACCGCCCTGGAAAAGCTGCGTTTGAATGACGCTTCCCTGCAATTCGAGCCGGAAAACTCGACCGCGCTCGGGTTTGGTTTCCGTTGCGGTTTCCTCGGCCTTTTGCACATGGAAATCGTGCAGGAGCGGCTCGAGCGCGAATACGACATGGATCTGATTACCACGGCACCGACCGTGGTATACGAGCTGCTGCTCAAATCCGGCGAAGTGGTTCAGATCGAGAACCCGTCGCGTCTGCCCGAACCTTCGCGTATCGATGAGATTCGCGAACCCATCATCAAGGTGAACCTGCTGATGCCGCAGGATTATGTCGGACCGGTCATGACCTTGTGTACCGGCAAGCGTGGCATACAGCGTAACATGCAGTACATGGGGCGCCAGGTCATGCTGACTTACGAGCTGCCGCTGAATGAAGTGGTGCTCGATTTCTTTGATAAACTGAAGTCCGTTTCACGCGGCTACGCCTCCATGGATTATGAGTTCCTCGAATTCCGCGCTGCCGATCTGGTGAAGCTGGACATCATGGTCAACGGCGAGCGGGTCGATGCCTTGTCGCTAATTGTGCACCGTGCCAATAGCGTCTATCGTGGCCGTCAGTTATGCGCCAAGATGCGCGAACTGATCCCGCGCCAGATGTTCGATGTCGCCGTGCAGGCGGCCATTGGCGCCAACATCATTTCGCGCGAAACGGTGAAGGCCATGCGCAAGAACGTGCTGGCCAAGTGCTATGGCGGCGATATCACGCGCAAGAAGAAACTGCTGGAGAAACAGAAGGAAGGCAAGAAACGCATGAAACAGGTCGGCAATGTGGAGATTCCGCAGGAAGCCTTCCTTGCGATCCTGCAGGTTGAAGATAAATAGATTGATAAATAGACAGGGTTAAATAATGTTTGCATTGTTCATGTTGGTGATATTGGCAGTCACGGGACTGATCTGGCTGCTGGACAGTCTGATCTGGCGCAAGAAGCGGGCGGCCGGTAGCGCGGAGCCTGTCATCGTCGAGTATTCCAAGAGTTTCTTCCCGGTGATTCTGGCGGTTTTCCTGATACGCTCTTTCATTGTCGAGCCTTTCAAGATTCCTTCCGGTTCCATGATGCCGACCTTGCTGGCCGGTGATTTCATCCTGGTGAATAAATTCACCTACGGCTTGCGGATACCCATTCTCAATAATACCTTCGTCGAGTTCAACAAGCCGGAGCGCGGTGATGTCGTCGTTTTTCACTTTCCGCCAGATCCTTCGATTGATTACATCAAGCGCATTGTGGGTGTGCCAGGCGACAAGATCGCTTACCGCAACAAACAGCTTTTTGTGAACGGCGAGCCGCTCAAGATGGAATTGATGGGGGATTATCAGTACGTGGCTTCCGGGCTGAATATGGTCACTGCAAAACTCTATAACGAGCGTCTCGGGGAAGTCAGCCATGCCGTGCTGATAGATGAAGACAGCATCAGCATCGATGGCGAGACGCAAGTGCCGGCTGGACATTATTTTGCCATGGGTGATAATCGTGATAACAGTAAGGATAGTCGTTCCTGGGGGTTTGTGCCGGATGATAATCTTGTTGGAAAGGCATTCATGATCTGGTGGAATTTCGATGATTTTGGTCGAATCGGCAGCACTATTCATTAAGGGGGAATCATGCAAAAACAGCGTGGAATGACGTTCATCGGTACGGTGTTGATGGTAGCAGTTATCGTTTTTGTGGCTGTGATCATAATGAAGCTGACGCCGCCTTATCTGGAGTTCATGTCGGTAAAGAAAGCGCTGAACAATATCGCTACTCAGCCTGAATTCAGGGAAATGGGTAAAAAGGAAATTTATAGTGCTTTCAACAAGACTGCTGCGATTGACAATATCGAGAATATCAAAGCCAACGAGTTGATCATCTCGCAGTCTGACAGGGGGCCTGTGGTGATCGCCGAATATCAGGTGGTGGTGCCGCTGATGGGTAATGTCAGTGCCTTGCTGGATTTTTATGCCTCCACGGATGAATAGCGCTCGGGAGTGAATGCAGTTTGATGCAAGCGCATGGATTAGAGCGGCTGATAGGCTATCAATTCAAACAGCAGTCCTTGTTGCAGCAGGCGCTGACGCACAGAAGTCATGGCAGTCAGAACAATGAGCGTCTGGAGTTTCTGGGCGATGGCGTACTGAATTTCATTATCGCCCATCAGCTATATCTGCGGTTTCGGAATTTGAGCGAGGGTGACCTCAGTCGCATGCGTGCGCAACTGGTCAAGGAACCTACGCTCGGCGAGGTGGCGCTTGGCCTCAATCTTGGGGACCATCTGCGTCTGGGCGAGGGAGAGCTCAAGAGTGGTGGCTGGCGCCGGCCTTCCGTGCTGGCCGATGCGCTTGAGGCTATCATTGGTGCCGCTTATCTGGACGGCGGCTTCGAAGCAGCAGAACAGATGGTGATTCGCCTGTTTACCCCTTTGCTTGATAAGCTTGACCCCAAAGCCATAGGCAAGGACCCGAAATCCCTGTTGCAGGAGTATCTGCAGGGCCGCAAGATGGAATTGCCCGAATACAAAGTCCTGTCCACCGAGGGTGAAGCGCATTGCCAGACTTTCCGCGTTGAATGCCACATCGGCAAATTGAATATCACCACATCCGGTGAAGGTACCAGTCGCCGTGCTGCCGAGCAGCAGGCAGCGGAACTCGCATACAAAAAGGTCATGCATGTCCAAGCAAAAAATTGAGCAAAAAATTGAGCAAAAATCCGG
>DLMX01000041.1:4487-14489 GCA_002479405.1 Methylophilaceae bacterium UBA7525 | reverse complement strand
GCGAATAAGAAGAACATTTCTCTAGAACTGCAACATTACAGGAGCGATATGTCCGATTCATCTCACATCTCATCAGGCGCTCCAGCCTATAAGCGCATCTTGCTCAAGTTGTCGGGCGAAGCCCTGATGGGCGATGACAGCTATGGCATCAATCGCGCTACCATCTCGCGCATCGTCGAAGAAATCAAGGAAGTGGTTGGCCTCGGCGTGCAGGTCGCAGTCGTTATCGGCGGCGGCAACATCTTCCGCGGAATTGCGCCCGCAGCAGAAGGCATGGATCGCGCCACGGCCGATTATATGGGCATGATGGCAACCGTCATGAATGCGCTGGCACTGCAGGACGCCATGAGGCATGTCGGCCTCAAGGCGCGCGTGCAATCCGCACTCAATATCGAACAGGTCGCAGAGCCCTATATTCGTGGCAAGGCCATGCGTTATCTGGAGGAGGGCCGCGTGGTGATCTTTGGTGCCGGTACCGGTAATCCCTTCTTTACGACCGATACTGCAGCTGCCTTGCGCGGTATGGAAATGAATGTGGATATCGTACTGAAGGCGACCAAGGTGGATGGCGTCTATACCGACGATCCCAAGACGCATCCGGATGCCATGCGCTACAAAACTATCACCTTCGATGAAGCCATCATCAAGAATCTCAAGGTCATGGATGCCACGGCGCTGACTCTGTGCAGGGATCAGAATCTGCCTATCTCCGTATTCAGCATATTCAAGCAGGGCGCACTCAAGCGCGTTGTCATGGGTGAAGACGAAGGTACAAAAGTATTGCCATGATCACTGGCATACGGTTGAAAATGTAAGGAGAAGAACGTGCTGGACGATGTAAGAAAAACTGCCGAACAGAAGATGCAGAAATCGCTGGAATCCCTGAAGACGGACTTGACCAAGATCCGTACCGGCCGCGCACATACAGGCCTGCTGGATCACGTCATGGTGGAGTATTACGGCTCCATGGTCGCCGTCAATCAGGTGGCTAGCGTCAATCTGGGTGATGCGAGAACGCTGAACGTGCAGCCCTATGAAAAGAACATGGTGGGCAAGGTAGAGAAAGCGATTCGTGATAGCGACCTCGGCCTTAATCCTGCCACCAATGGCGACATGATCCGGGTGCCCATGCCGATGCTGACCGAGGAGCGTCGCAAGGAAATGACCAAGATCGTGCGCACCGAAGGCGAGAATGCCAAAGTTGCCATACGCAACGTCAGGCGTGATGCCAATGATGCATTGAAGAGGCTGACCAAGGACAAGGAAATCAGCGAGGACGATGAGCGCCGCATGCAGGATGAAGTGCAGAAACTGACGGATAAATTCGTCACGGAAGTCGACAAGCTGCTGCAAGCCAAGGAAGCCGAACTGATGGCCGTTTAGCCTTCTTTCGGCCCAATTCACCTGTGTATCATCCAGTTTCGGAGCGTTAATGGCATTGTTCGGCAGCTCCACCAAAGCCATCCCTGTTACCAGTGCGGTTCCAAGGCATATTGCCGTCATCATGGACGGCAATGGCCGCTGGGCGCGCAAGCGTTTCCTGCCGCGGGTTGCCGGGCATAAGCGCGGCGTGGAAACGGTGCGGGAGATGGTCAAGTCCTGCGCCAGCCTGGGTGTCGAATTCCTTACCTTGTTTGCTTTCAGCAGCGAAAACTGGCGCCGGCCGCCGGAAGAAGTCAGTTTCCTGATGGGTCTCTTCATGGAGGCTCTGGGCAAGGAAGTCGTCAAGCTGCACGAGAATAATATCCGCATGGTCGTTGTCGGCGACCGCAGCCAGTTCGATGCCACACTTTGTGCACGGATTGATGCGGCGGAAGCGCTAACCAGGGATAACACGGGCTTGACGCTCACAATTGCCGCCAATTATGGCGGGCGCTGGGATCTGATGCAGGCAATGAACCGCCTCACCAGCCAGACACCTGAAAAGTCCGGGGCCTATGCTGAAGACGACCTGGCTACACATCTGGCTATGCATTATGCGCCGGAACCTGATCTCTTTATCCGCACCGGCGGAGAAAAACGTATCAGTAACTTTCTCTTGTGGCAACTGGCTTATACCGAACTCTATTTTACAGACACCTTGTGGCCTGATTTCAATCAGACAGCATTCAATCAGGCCATCAAGTCTTACCAGGCCCGCGAGCGCAGATTCGGCCGCACCAGTGAGCAACTGACAGAAACATCCTCAAACAAAGAGAGCAGCAAAAATGCTTAAAACCCGCATACTGACCTCATTGGCACTTGCGGCAGGCTTTCTTGCTGCGCTTTTCCTGCTGCCAGATATGTACTGGGCCCTGCTGATGCTGGCTTTCATTGCGATCGCCTTCTGGGAATGGGGCGGCATGTCGGGCATGGTCAAACCCTGGCGATATGTCTATGCCAGTCTGGTCATGCTTTTCGGCGTCATTGTCGTTCTGGGCGATGATATTGGTTTGCTGACCTTGCAGCCACAGGTGATGTTTTACAGTATTCTGGCTGCAACGCTGTTCTGGCTACTGGTAGCTCCCGTCTGGCTCATGTTTCGCTTCAACATCAGACAGCCAGCAATCCTCGCCGTTATCGGTTTTGTTGTCCTCTTTCCGACCTGGCTGGCGCTTGTCAGCATGCGTGGCATTTCGCCATGGCTGTTACTGACGGTCATGGCAGCTGTCTGGATCGCTGACAGTGCTGCCTATTTTTCCGGCAAACGTTTCGGCAGACACAAGCTGGCGCCGCAAATCAGTCCGGGCAAGACCTGGGAGGGTGTGTTCGGCGCCTGGCTGACAGTGACGGCCTACGGACTGATCATTTGTTACAGCCTGTCATTAAGCTACTGGGTCATCGTCGGATTGTTCGGCATTACAGTGCTCAGTATCATGGGCGACCTGCTCGAATCCCTGGTCAAGCGACAGGCCGGCGTCAAAGACAGCGGTAGCCTGCTGCCCGGACATGGTGGTGTGCTGGATCGTATCGATGGGTTGACTTCCAGCCTGCCGCTGGTCATGTTCTTTATCTATTTCCCTACTTATTATCTGGTGATGGAGTCCTTGTATGCCTAGGCGCAGTTCAGTCACCATCCTCGGCGCTACCGGTACCATAGGCAAACAGACGCTGGACGTCATCGCGCGTCACCCCGAACGATTCAGTGTTTTTGCCTTGACTGCCAACAGCCGGGCGGAGGAGCTGCACGCACAATGTCTGGAATACAGTCCGCGCTATGCCGTCGTGCTTGAAGAATCTGCCGCCGAACGCCTGAAAATCAGTCTGCAAAAAGCCGGTAGTGATACTGAAGTGCTTTGCGGTTTATCTGCGCTGGAGTTCGTCAGCGCTCATGCAGATGTTGACGTCGTCATGGCTGCAATTGTCGGCGCCGCCGGCCTCAAGCCCTCTATTGCCGCAGCAAAGACGGGCAAGCGCATCCTGCTGGCGAACAAGGAAACCCTGGTCATGTCCGGCAGTTTGTTCATGCAGGCGGTCGAACAGGGTGGCGCCACCTTGCTGCCTATTGATAGTGAACATAATGCAATATTCCAGGTGATGCCGGAAAAGCGCAGCAAGGATCTGAGCACATCAGGCATACGCAGAATCCTGCTCACTGCATCCGGCGGACCGTTCCGCAAAGCCACATTGACTGATCTGGCCAGTGTTACTCCGGAGCAGGCGCTGAATCACCCCAACTGGGTAATGGGGCCAAAGATCACCATAGATTCCGCCACATTGATGAACAAGGGACTGGAAGTTATCGAGGCGCATTGGTTGTTCAATGCAAGTCCCGAGCAGATCGAAGTCGTCGTGCATCCGCAAAGCGTCATCCATTCCATGGTCGAGTACATCGACGGCTCGGTGCTGGCACAGCTTGGCAATCCGGATATGCGCACCCCAATCGCTTATGCACTGGGTTTCCCGGAAAGGCTGGATAGCGGCGTTTCCAGTCTGGATTTGTTCAAAATCGGCAGGTTTGATTTCGAAGTGCCAGATATGATCAAATTCCCGTGCCTGCGCCTGGCTTTCGATTCGCTGCGTATGGGTGGTACGGCACCGGCAATTTTGAACGCTGCCAATGAAATCGCTGTCGATGCATTTTTGAACCGGAAAATCAGCTTTACAGATATTCCCACCTTGATTGAATCAGTCATGAACCGGATAATAACGCAAGCTGCCGAAACTCTGGATATTGTGATTGAAGCTGACCGGCATGCGCGTCAGCTGGCGCGAAACTGGATACTTGAACGCTAGATGCTGACAATTGCTGCATTTATTTTCACGCTCAGCGTGCTGATTGCCATTCATGAATATGGCCATTTTCAGGTAGCCCGCTGGTGTGGCGTCAAGGTACAGCGCTTTTCCATTGGTTTTGGGCGGCCCTTGATCAGAAAGACTTTCGGCAAGGACGACACCGAATTTGTGCTGGCTGTCTTGCCTTTTGGCGGTTACGTCAAAATGCTGGACGAGCGTGAAGGTCCGGTTGAGGCAGGCGAAGACCTTTCTCGTGCCTTTAACCGTCAATCGGTGTGGAAACGCATTGCTATCGTCTCAGCCGGTCCGGCTGCCAACCTTCTTCTTGCCGTTTTTCTTTACTGGGTGCTGTTCATGCATGGCGTCATGGGCATGAAGCCAATACTTGGCGAAGTTCCGGCTGACAGTCCGGTAGTTCAAGCCGGCATGGAGCCGGGGCAGCTCATACAAAAGGTTGCGGGGAAGGCTACATCAACCTGGCAGGATGTGCGCTGGATTCTGTTGCAGGAATCACTCGAATCCGAAGCCATCGAGATAGAAGCGTTGGGTGTATCCGGCAATCCGCAGCTGCACCAGCTGAGTCTGAGCACTATCGGGCGTGATGATTATGAAACCGATTTTCTGGAAAAACTGGGATTGAAGCCCTATCAGCCTGTCGTGCCAGCCATTATTGGCGAAATGGTCAAGAATGGCGCTGCAGCGCGTTCGGGGCTGCAAAATGGCGACGAGATAATTACCGTCAATAGCGAGCCCGTGCGGGATTGGGAGCATTTTGTCACTATTGTTCGACAGAACCCCCGGCAGGAGCTTCAGTTGGAGCTGTTGAGGGGAGATAAGACGGTAAACCTCCTGGTTATGCCGGAAAGCGCGCAGGAAGATGGAGTTGAGATTGGCCGCATAGGCGCGATGAATCGCATGGATGACGCATTGCTGGACGAGGTGCTGGTCAATGTCAGTTACGGGCCTCTGCAATCCTTTGCCAAAGCCAGTGCCAAGACCTGGGATACATCGATCTTCAGCCTGAAGATGCTGGCCAGCATGATTACCGGGGATGTTTCATGGAAGGGCGTCAGCGGACCGGTAACCATCGCCAGCTATGCGGGACAGAGTGCGCATATCGGCTGGAAAGCATTTATCGGATTCCTGGCACTGATCAGCATTAGTCTGGGTGTACTCAATCTGTTACCTGTGCCCGTGTTGGATGGCGGGCATTTGATGTATTATATGGTGGAAATTTTCAAGGGCAGTCCCGTTTCCGAAGCGGTCATGGAGGCGGGGCAACGTGTTGGGTTGTTCTTGTTGGGACTGTTGATGGTTCTGGCTTTTTATAATGATATTAATAGATTTTTCACAGGCTGAACTTAATGGAATTTAGGATCAAGCTCAACCGTATCTTGCCTTTGCTTGTCAGTGCCTACGTCAGTAGTGCGTGGGCGATAGAACCGTTCGTTGTGCAGGATATCCGTGTCGAGGGTATTCAGCGTACCGAACCTGGCACTATCTTCAACTATTTGCCTGTCCGGGTCGGTGAAACCATGGACGATGACAAGGCTACCCAGGCAATCAAGGCCTTGTACGGCACCGGTTTCTTCAAGGACGTACGCATCGAGGCGGACAACAATGTACTGGTTGTCGTCGTACAGGAACGTGCTGCAATTGCTTCGATCGGTTTTAACGGCAACAAATCCTTTCCCAGCGACAAGATGCTGGAAGGCCTGAAACAGATCGGTCTGTCGGAAGGCCTGATTTTCGACCGCGCCATGCTGGATCGCGCTGAGCAGGAAATCAAGCGTCAGTATCTGGCTCAAGGCAAGTATGCGGCCACGGTCAAAACCATCATCAGTCCACTAGAGCGCAACCGTGTGGCGATACGGTTTGATATCGAGGAGGGTGCGGTCTCCAGGATCCGCAACATCAATATCGTCGGCAACCGCGATTTTGACGATAAGGCCCTGCTCGAACAGTTCAAGTTGACGACACCAAATTGGCTCAGCTGGTGGAGCAAGGACGATCAATATTCCAAGCAGAAATTGACTGCCGACCTCGAAGCCTTGCGTTCTTTCTATATGAACCAGGGCTATCTGGAATTCAATGTCGATTCCACCCAGGTGTCCATCACGCCGGACAAGCGCGATATCTATATCACTGTCAATATCACCGAGGGTGAGAAATATACAGTCAGCGAGATCAAGATGGCGGGCGAAATTCTGTTGCCGGAAGAGGAAGCGCTGGCACTCATCTCGCTGGAACCGGGTGAATTCTTCAACCGTCAGAAAGTGACGGAATCCAGCAAAGCCATCAGTGACCGACTGGGTAATGACGGCTATGCCTTTGCCAACGTCAATGCCGTGCCCAATGTGGACAAGGAGAATTACACCGTTGGCTTCACATTCTTTGTCGATCCGGGTCGCCGCGTCTATGTCAGACGCATCAACCTGACCGGCAATACACGTACCCGCGATGAAGTCTTGCGGCGCGAGATGCGTCAGCTTGAGTCCGCCTGGTATGGCGCAGACAAGATCAATCGCTCGAAACAGCGGCTGGACCGCCTGCAGTTCTTTGAAGATGTGAACGTCGAAACGCCGGCAGTACCCGGCACTACGGATCAGGTTGATATCAATATCAATGTCACGGAAAAATCTACTGGTAGCGTGCAGTTCGGCGCTGGTTTATCAAGTTCCGAGGGCGTGATATTCGGTGTAACTGTCAACCAGAACAACTTCCTGGGCACCGGTAACCGTGTCAGCGCGCAGGTCAATACCGGTGATATCAATACAACCTATTCCCTGTCCTACACCGACCCTTACTTTACGCCGGATGGCATCAGTCGGGGCTTTGATGTCTACAGACGTGATGTGGATACAACGGATCTGGACATTTCCAGTTACAAGAGTTCGTCTTATGGCGTTGGCGTCCGTTTTGGCATGCCATTGAATGAACGCGACTCGGTCAGTGCCGGTCTGACATTCGACAATACTGAAGTTGAGTTGAATAGCAGAAGCCCGCGCCGCTTTGCGCTGTATTGCGGCAATGTCAACGACAATGGCTGTAGCAATAACAGTCTGATGTTGAATCTGGGCTGGGCGCATGATACCCGGGACAATGTCCTGTTTCCGAACAGCGGTGTGCATCAGAGAATCTCGACAGAAATCGGTTTGCCCGGACTCGACCTGGAGTATTACAAGCTGGAATACAAGCATTCCTGGTATTGGCCGGTCAGCAATAACGTGACTTTGATGCTGAATGGTGAAATGGGGTATGCTGACAGTTATGGAGATAGGGATTTCCCATTCTTCAAGAACTTTTATGTCGGTGGCGTCAACTCGGTACGTGGCTATGAAACCAGCTCCATCGGACCACGCGAGATCGATCCGGTGACTGGCGAAGACTTTGCCGTCGGCGGCACCAAACGTCTACTGGGTAATGCCGAGTTGTATTTCCCGATACCGGGCATGAAGGACAACAAGCAGTTGCGTCTGAGCACGTTCCTGGACGCAGGTGCTGTTTATGGTGATGAGCAGTCCATCACCATGGATGAGATGCGTTACTCGACTGGTCTTGGCATCAGCTGGTACTCGCCGTTTGGACCGATCAAGCTGGTATTTGCCAAGGCGCTGAACGAAAAGGATGGCGACAAGACGCAGACATTGCAGTTCCAGTTGGGGTCGCAGTTCTAAATTCCGGGAAACACTTAATACATCAGATTGTGTGATTTACATCAGGAGATATCAATTGAACAAGTTTTTAAAATCAATGCTGGTAGCAGGTTTGTTTATTTGCGGTACACAAGCCCATGCGGCCGAGCTGAAAATCGGTTATGTGCAGGTTGACAAGATTCTGCAGGAAGCCCCGCAGACTGCAGAAACCGGTAAGAAGCTGGAGCGGGAGTTCAGCCCGCGTACGTCCGAGCTTGACCGCCTGCAAAAACAGATTCGTGACATTGAGTCGCAATTGGACAAGGACAGCCTGACCATCTCTGAAACCGAACGCAAGAACAAGGAACGCGACGTTTCCAATCTGAAAATTGATTTTCAGCGCAAGCAACGCGAACTGCGTGAGGATATTAATCTGCGCAAGAATGAAGAACTGGGTACCTTGCAGGACCGCATCAACAAGGCTGTGACCACGGTAGCTGAAACTGAAGGCTATGATCTGATTGTCTATGGCGGAGTTGCATTTGCCAGCAAGAAAATCGATATCACTGACAAGGTGCTTAAGGCACTGGGCAAGAAATAAGGACTGATGAGTCTGCGGGTCTGTGGATAGCAAGGGATATACACTCGGCGAAATCGTTTCCGAGCTGGGGGGTGAGCTGGTTGGCGATGCCGGCACTCGGGTGTACCGGCTGGCCTCACTTGCAGATGCGCAGGCTGGGCAAATCAGTTTCGTCAGTAATTCCAGGTATCTATCCTTACTGAACACTACAAGAGCCAGCGCGATCATTCTCGATCCTGCCAGCCGCGATGTTACGATGCTGCCAAGGATCGTCACCGACAATCCCTACGCTTATTTTGCTCGACTCTCCGGTTTGATGAATCCTGCGCCGCGTTATGAGCCGGGCATTGCTCCAAGCGCAGTCGTCGATAAAACTGCAAGTGTTGCTGCCAGTTGTACGATCGGGGCTAATGTTGTTATCGGCAAATATGCCAAACTGGCGGATAATGTAGTGGTTGGGGCCGGCACGGTGATTGAATCCGGAGTCAGCATCGAAGCCAATAGTCGTCTTGCCGCTAACGTCGTCATTTATCATGATTGTGTGATTGGCAGGAATTGTGTCATTGCTTCAGGCACTGTGATTGGAGCGGATGGATTTGGTTATGCCGAAGAAAATGGTCGCTGGGTCAAGATTCCGCAGGTCGGTTTGGTCATCATTGAAGATGATGTGGAGATTGGCGCCAATACGACGATAGATCGAGGTGCGCTGGATGACACGATCATAGAGCAGGGGGTCAAACTCGACAACCTGATTCAGATTGGCCATAACTGCAGGATAGGTGCACATACCGTGATTGCCGGATGCACTGGTATCGCAGGCAGCGCCCGCATAGGTAAACACTGTAAAATTGGCGGCGCAGCAATGATATTGGGCCATCTGGATATTGCGGACGGAGTGACGATTTCGCCCGGAAGCATGATTACTCGCTCACTCATCAAGCCTGACACCTACACGGCACTGATGCCATTTCAGGCGCATGAGCAGTGGTTGAGAACGGCGGCCAATATACGGCGCCTGGGAGAGTTATCAGAAAGAGTAAAGCAGTTGGAACAAGTGATTGCGCTATTTGATGCAACAAAAAAGAAAAGTAAGAATTGAGGAATTAACATGGCAGAATCAGCAGATACCAGCATGGATATCCATGAAATACTAAATCACCTTCCTCACCGATATCCGTTCGTCCTGGTGGATCGCGTGATTTCATATGAAGTTGGCAAGGAAATTACGGCCATCAAGAATGTCACCATCAATGAGCCGTTCTTTCCCGGTCATTTTCCATACCATCCGGTTATGCCGGGTGTGTTGATTATTGAAGCGATGGCGCAGGCGGCTGCCATTGTTTCTTTCAAAACCATGGATAGCAAACCGAGCGATGACTCGGTCTACTATTTTGCCGGCATCGACAAGGCGCGCTTCAAAAAGCCGGTATCACCAGGAGACCAGCTGGTATTCAACGTGAAAATCGATCGCATTCTGCGCGGCATCTGGAAGTATTCCGGAACAGCATCCGTTGATGGCGTCGTGGTTGCCGAAGCCGAATTCATGTGCATATTGAAAGCGATCGAATAAGC
>DLMX01000041.1:4005-4191 GCA_002479405.1 Methylophilaceae bacterium UBA7525 | reverse complement strand
TATCTTCCATTTTTCCTCACTGGGCGAAGCACCGCAGGACAAGAAGTATGCCGGCGAGCCGACTACGCTGGAGATAGGCGACGGCAATACCATACGCGAGTTCTGTACCTTCAACCGCGGTACAGTGCAGGACAAGGGTGTCACCCGTATCGGCAATGACAACTGGATCATGGCTTACGTGCATAT
>DLMX01000041.1:578-3764 GCA_002479405.1 Methylophilaceae bacterium UBA7525 | reverse complement strand
CTGGCCGGTCATGTTGATATGCACGATTACGCCATTCTCGGCGGTTTCACACTGGTACACCAGTTCTGCAAGATCGGCGCACATGTGATTACCGCCGTCGGTTCTGTCGTGTTCAAGGATATACCGCCTTATGTTACCGCGGCCGGTTATGATGCCCAGCCGCACGGCATCAATGCCGAAGGTCTGAAAAGGCGTGGCTTTTCCCCGGAGGCCATCACGCAGATCAAGCGTGCCTATAAAACTCTGTATCGCAACGGCCTGAGCCTGGAAGAAGCCAAAGCCGAACTGAACAGCCAGATCCAGATTTGCCCTGATATCCAGTTGCTGGTCGATTTTCTGCAGATATCCACTCGCGGCATCATTCGTTAGGACGCCTTTCCCATGCCTACTATTGGAATTGTTGCTGGAGAGGCTTCAGGCGATCTGTTGGGTAGTCATCTGATCCGCGCCCTGAAAAAACGTCGGCCGGATCTGGAGTTTGTCGGTATTGCCGGACCGAAAATGATGGCTGAAGGTGCCAGAACCCTGTTCCCCATGGAGCGGCTTTCCGTGCGCGGATTTGTTGAAGTGATCCGACATCTGCCGGGCCTGCTCAAACTGCGCAAGCAACTTGCTCAACATTTTCTACAAAACCCGCCTGATCTTTTTATTGGCATTGATGCGCCGGACTTCAATTTCGTACTGGAGCGCAGGCTGAAGCGGCATGGCATACGCACGATCCATTACGTCAGCCCGTCAATCTGGGCCTGGCGCAAGGGCCGCATCAAGAAGATCAAGGCAGCGGTGTCGCACATGCTGGCATTGTTCCCATTCGAGCCTGCCATCTACCAGGCAGCAGATATCCCGGTCAGCTACGTCGGCCATCCTCTGGCAGACATTCTGCCTCTGGAGTCCAGCATGCAGGAGGCGAGGGTAGACCTCAAACTGCAAAATGCCCATCAGGTCATTGCCATGCTGCCCGGTAGCCGCCAGAGTGAAGTCAGGCAACTGGCCAGGCTTTATGTCAGAACTGCCAGACTCATGCTGAACAAACAGCCTACGCTGAAGTTTCTGATACCTCTGGTCACCAAGGAGACTCGCGAGATATTCCAGCAGGCAATCTATGACGACAACGCACAGGACCTGCCGCTGCAGATTCTTTTCGGTCATGCACATCTCGCCATGCAGGCGGCCGATGCCATTATCGTCGCTTCCGGTACAGCTACGCTGGAAGCTGCACTGATCAAGCGGCCGATGGTCATCACCTATCGCATGCCGCGCTTGAGCTGGATGCTGCTGAAACGCATGAATTACCTGCCTTACGTCGGCTTGCCCAATATCCTGGCCAATCGTTTCGTCGTGCCCGAGTTGCTGCAACATGATGCCAATCCAGAAAAATTGGCGGAGACGACTTTGCGCCTGATCGAGGACAAGACCATGGCCGCAGAGATTCGCGAAGAGTTCACGTGTATGCATGAAACTTTGCGCCAAAATACGGAAGAAAAAGCTGCGGATGCCATTCTGGCTTATTTGTAAGGGTTCAAAGCCATGCTGATCTGTGGTGTTGATGAAGCCGGAAGAGGGCCACTGGCTGGAGCCGTGTATGCCGCAGCGGTCATTCTGGATCCCTATTACAAGATTGAAGGCTTGGCCGATTCAAAAACACTCTCTGAAAGCCGCCGCGATTTTCTGGCAGCGGAAATTCGTGAACATGCACTAGCCTGGGCAATTGCCAGCAGCAGTGTGGAAGAAATTGACCGTCTGAATATCCTGCAGGCCAGCCTGTTGGCCATGAAACGTGCCATCGAATTACTGAAGAACAGGGGAGGTGAGCTGGTTGTTCCACACCAGGTTCTGGTTGATGGTCTGCATTGTCCTAAAATCGATATCCCGTCACGCGCAATCGTCAAGGGTGACAGCAAGGAACCTGCCATTGCAGCCGCTTCGATTCTGGCCAAAACCGCGCGTGATGAAGAAATGCGTGAGATGGCACTACGCTACCCGCAATATGATTTTGCCAGACACAAAGGTTACCCGACCAAGGATCATATGCAACGGCTTGCCGAGCATGGGGTATCCGCGATACACCGCCGCAGTTATGGTCCGGTCAAGAAACTGCTTCTAGGCCGTTGAGTGGCTTATCTGATTTTCTGCCTGATCGAAACAGCGCCTCGAATCTCTCCGGGGCTATAGCCTGTAGCCTGGTCCGCCGGATATTCCTGCGCCAGCAGGGCCTTTACATTTGCCGAAATATCCTCCGGCTTGCCGTGACATTGCAGACATAGCGGTTGCGTAGGTATGGCTCTCATGTAGTGGTGCCATTCACCACCGGCATCCTCATACACTGTAACAACCTCCAATGCACCTGGGGTGCCGTCGCGTTGTTGGCGATCAAAGTTCTGAAGTGCGACTCTTTCGTCTGCCTTCGGTGTTCCAAGCGTCTGATTGCGTGGTTTTAGAGATACCCGCGAGACGCGTCTGCTGTCATTGGAATATTGTTTGGCAAGAGCAGGAGCCACTTCCTTGCATACGCTGATCGCACTTTCCGTACCAGATGATTCGATCTGCTGTTTCAGTGTACCAGCCAGCTGTTGCATGAAGTCTTGGGCCACCTTGCGGCTGTCTTCGGTATATGATGCATAAAGGTCTGCATCAGCCCACGAATTGCCAGTCATGGAACAAAGTCCCAGAGCAATCAGCAGTGCTCTCAGGTTTGGATTCATCATTCCCATCTCCTTGCTATCAAATGATGGATTTACCTGGATCAATGTAGCGCAATTGTTGCTAGCTTGCCAGCAGTAGAAACACGGTAGGTTGTCTTTGCAGGGTTGGGGCGGCGACTTTTTGCCATTCGGCAATCGTCCGGGTTTGAATCACTTCATTCTCCAACGTCAGATTACTGGCTACACATAAACGTGTGTGCGGCTGGCAACTGGCCAGAATGTCGTCGAACAGATGCTGGTTACGGTACGGGGTTTCGATGAATATCTGCGTCTCATTGGCCTTGGCGGAATGCTTTTCGATTTCTCTCAGTCGAAGGTTGCGTGCCGATTTCTCGGCTGGCAGGTAACCAAGAAAACTGAAACGCTGGCCATCAAGGCCGGAGGCAATCAACGCCAGCAGGATCGAAGATGGGCCGACCAGCGGTTTGACGCGAATCCCGCGACGATGGGCCAGTGCGACCAGTTTTGCGCCCGGATCGGCAAT
>DLMX01000041.1:0-421 GCA_002479405.1 Methylophilaceae bacterium UBA7525 | reverse complement strand
CCGGGGCAACCGGCTTCGGACATGATGCCGACATCCTGACCTGCAAGCAGGGGCGCAAGCAGCGCCGGGATGTCTTTGTCCTGCGTATGTTCGTTCAATGTGCTCAGTGCCAGTTCACGCACTGGACGGAGCGTCTTGATGTTGCCAAGAAAACGTCTGGCTGATTTTTCATTTTCGACCACAAAATTTTCCAGTCTGCGGGCAATATTCACGACATCGGCAGGCAATACTGGCTCATGGCTATCGTTGCCAAGGGTGACCGGGATCAGATAGAGCGTTCCGTGGGATGTTGGTGGCATCAATAAATCACCTGAACGCGGTAGGTGAGTGTAGTCTTGCCATCTGCCGGCACCTCAATCTTCCAGACGGCCGTGTTGCTGGCAGCTTTTTTGCTCGGGTGGCTGCTGTCGATGATTTTCCA
>DLMX01000111.1:82169-100158 GCA_002479405.1 Methylophilaceae bacterium UBA7525 | reverse complement strand
GACGATGGTGCCGACACGGCCGACTTCGTCGCCCTGCGATTGACCGACCTTAAGGTCGAGGTCCGGTGACTTGCGGTAATAGATTTTCCAGATCGCCAGTGAGCCGAGAGAGAAAATGGCGAAGATGAGGAACTGCCAGCCGGCGTGCAGTTCCGGGAAGAAGTAGAGGCAGACGCTGACGATGAGGGCGGCGATGCCGAACCAGAGGATGAAGAACGTCTCGTTCATCATCTCCATCGCCACCAGCATCAAGCCCAGGATGCCCCAAAGCCAGATTGGCTCAATCATGTCTGTATCCTCTTGTTTTTAGTTGCTCTATGCTAGCAGAAAAATATCAATGAAGAAGTGTGTTGATGCCACCAATTTTGAGTACATTTTTATCCAATCCGTGTATGGCAAGTTAATACATGAGGCTGCCATTTCAACGGGGATCGGGGAGATGGGAAAGTTCAAGCCAGTGACAAAATACGCCAACTGGCGCAGTTCAATTATTATCGGTGGTCAATCGATTGGCAGTAGAATTGTGCATCGCCGCCAGATGGTTATCGGCTGATTGCATATTGACATAGTCCGGATGTAATGGAGCACGCAATAACAGTAGAGGAAATCTGAATATCATGTCCAAACCTCGTAAATTATCTCTTCCGCAAGATCGCCTGGAGCGCCTGCATTACATGCGGCGCATGTTCCCGCAAAATCCGGGGGCTGACCTGACTGACGATTGGGTCGGCGGCCGTGCAGCGGGGCTCAAGCGTTTGCATGACATCGACGCGCTGACTTACGGTCGTAATCGCAATTTTCTCAATGGCGCGGTGACGCGACTTTCGCCTTATCTACGTCACGGTTGTATCACGCTGGCCGAGACCATCGAACATGTCAAATCGCAGTTTGGCGAGCGTGGCGGCAAGCTGGTCATGCAGCTGGCATGGCGCGACTACTGGCGTCAGGTCTGGTATCTTAAAGGCGACGAGGTACTTTCGGATATGGAAACCCCCAAGGTGGCGATAGGCCGCCGTCCGCTGGCTGAAGATATCCGCAAGGGCAAGACCGGCCTGCCATGCATGGATGGTTTTATCAAGGATCTGCTGCAGGAAGGTTATGTGCACAATCACGCGCGCTTGTGGCTCGCAGCCTATGTGCTGCATTGGCGCAAGACCAACTGGCGTGAGGCAGCTGACTGGTTTGAGGCCAATCTGCTGGACGGCGACAAGGCTTCCAACCATCTTTCATGGCAATGGGTGGCGTCTCTGTTCAGTTCCAAACCCTATTATTTCGACAAGGAAAATCTTGCACGCCATACCGGCGAGAAATATTGTGCAGGCTGCAAGGTGCAATGTCCTTTTGACGACAGTTACGAGAACCTGCACGATCGCCTGTTTGGCGATACGCTCTCGGTGCAACCAGTGCAATATCCGCCAGTGCGGCCGGTGATGCCGGTCGTTCAGGGCTTGAATGCATTTGCTCTGCTGGTGCACGACGAGATGCTGTCACCGGCACATCCGCTCATGCGTCGTCCGTTCACCAAGATTTTCATCTTTGATGACAAGCTGTATGGCCAGTCGTCGATTCATCGCCTGCAGTTCATTGCCGATTGCCTCAGTGAAATGCCGGAGGTGGAAGTCTGGGTCGGTGATACGCGCGAGGTGCTGATGCAGCGTGAAGTCGGTCGCATCGAGACGCAGGACACCCCAAACTGCGAGCTGAAGAACGTGCTGACGCCGTTTTCTCCAACCTGGCATCCGGAGCCGAAGCTGGTGGATATCGAGGTCAACCCCAAGCGCCTGAAGCGTTTCTCTCGTTACTGGGACAAGGTGGGGCCGTATGTGCTGGGTGTTGCCGCCGCGCCACAAACCTCTACAGCTTCACGTGCATTGCACAAGCCGGAAGTGAGCGCGTAGACTCTCGAAAAATAATTCGCAAGCAAAGGGGAGTGTTATGGCTGTCGTGGGACTGGTCGTTCTGACCGTTGTTGTCATTTATTTCATCATGATCTACAACGGTCTGGTGAACATCAAAAACAACGTGGCCAAAGCCTGGTCAAATATCGACATTCTGCTCAAGCAACGCCATGACGAGTTGCCCAAGCTGGTGGATACCTGCAAGCATTACATGAAGCACGAGCAGGAGACGCTGGAAAAGGTCACGCAGGCACGGGCACGTGTATCCGAAGCGCGCGAGACGCACGATGTGGCTGCGCTGGGCGCGGCGGAAGGCGCTTTGCGTGTAGGTCTGGGCAATTTGTTCGCTGTTGCCGAAGCTTATCCGGAACTCAAGGCCAACGAGCATTTCCTGCATCTGCAGGCGCGGATCAGCGGCCTGGAGAACGCCATCGCCGACCGCCGCGAGTTTTATAACGACAGCGTCAACATCAACAATGTGCGCATCGCCCAGTTCCCGGACCTCATCGTCGCCCGCCTGCTCGGCTTCAACGCGTTTGACCTGCTGCGCTTCGCCAGCGCCGAGCTGAAGGACGTTGACATCAGTAAGCGCTTCGCCAGTTAGTGTTGAACACGCCCTGATCTCGATGCTGCGCGGCTTCAAAAGCCACTATGCCGGGCTGATAGCCTCGTTCAGCCATCTGGCCCTGCTGGCGGTCGCCATCCAGCACGGCAATCAGCCGGAAACGGCTTTTTTTGTCGGGTTGATCGGCTTCATCAGCTTATTTGCCTGGGCTTCCAGTTTTCATCGCATGCGGCTGATAGCCGATACGCCGACCTCGCGCATCAGTTCGGCGGCGCAGGGCTACGTCGAATTGCATGGCCGTGCCGTGCTGGATGAAGATAATCTGATCCGCAGTCCGGTCAGCGGCATTTCCTGTGTCTGGTATCGCTTCCGGATTTTTCAGCGGCAGGGCAACAAATGGTTGCTGGTCGGCCGAGGCGTCAGCGACAGCATCTTCCAGATTGCCGATGGTAGCGGCCAGTGTTTCATCGACCCTGACCATGCCGAGGTCATCGGTGCCGAGCGGCGCGTGACGACGGACGGGCAATACCGGCGGGTCGAGGAGCTGTTGTTCGGTCATTCGGTTTATGCGCTGGGCGAGTTCAGCACGCAGGGCGGTGCCGGTTCTCAGCTCAACCTGAAAGAGGATGTGGCTTCGCTGCTGGCGGAATGGAAACGCGACCGAACCGCCTTGCACGAGCGTTTCGATCTGGACGGCAACGGCGAGATCGACCTGCAGGAGTGGGAACTGGCGCGGCGGGCGGCAGTGCGCGAGGTGGAAAAACAGCACCGCGAGATCCGCGTGCAGAACGGCACCCATATCATGCGCGCACCGCGCGACGGCCGCTTATTCATCCTTTCCAATCATTCCCCGCACCGGCTGCGCAAACAGTACTTGTGCTGGAGCGTCTGGCATCTTTTGATCGTGCTGGGGTCAGTGGTGGCCGTGATCTGGCTTCTTAATTAACACCGGCAGCAATGGCGAAAAGCCGCAGTCATGCGGGCGCTGTGGTAAAATCGCGCGCTTATGACTACCGAAAACATCACCGAAAAAACACCGGCTCCGGAGCTGGCAAAATCGTTCGACCCCAAGGATATCGAGGGCCGCTGGTACCAGTTCTGGGAAAGCCGCGGCTACTATGCGGCCGGTGCCGATGCTAGCAAGCAGGACAATTTTTGCATCCTGTTGCCGCCGCCCAACGTTACCGGCACCTTGCACATGGGTCACGGTTTCAACCAGACCATCATGGACAGCCTGACACGGTATCACCGCATGCGCGGCGACAACACGTTGTGGCAACCGGGTACCGACCATGCCGGCATCGCCACGCAGATTGTCGTCGAGCGCCAGCTTGATGCACAGGGCGTCAGCCGCCACGATCTCGGCCGCGAGAAATTCCTGGAAAAGGTCTGGGAATGGAAGGAATACTCCGGCAACAGCATCACGCGCCAGATGCGCCGCCTCGGCACTTCGCCGGACTGGAGCCGCGAGCGCTTCACGATGGACGAAGGCCTGTCGAAGACGGTTACCGAAACTTTTGTCCGCCTCTATAACGAAGGCCTGATCTACCGCGGCAAGCGTCTGGTCAACTGGGACCCGAAGCTGCACACCGCGGTCTCCGATCTGGAAGTGGTGAGCGAGGAAGAAGACGGCTCCATGTGGCACATCCGCTATCCGCTGGCGGATGGATCGGATAGCCTGGTGGTGGCGACGACCCGCCCGGAGACCATGCTGGGCGATACCGCCGTCATGGTGCATCCGGAAGACGAACGTTACGCGCACCTGATCGGCAAGATGGTGAAGTTGCCGCTGACCGATCGTGAAATCCCGATCATTGCCGATGAATATGTCGATCGCGAGTTCGGCACCGGCGTGGTCAAGGTCACTCCGGCGCACGACTTCAACGACTATGCCGTCGGTCAGCGCCACAATTTGCCGCTGATTTCCATTCTGACGCTGGATGCCAGGATCAATCACCATGCCCCGGAAAAATATCAGGGCATGGATCGCTTCGATGCGCGCAAGGCCATCGTCGCCGACCTCGAAGCGCTGGGTCTCTTGATCAAGATCGACAAGCACAAGCTCAAGGTGCCGCGCGGTGATCGTACCAATGTTGTTATCGAGCCCATGCTGACCGACCAGTGGTTCGTCGCCATGAGCAAGCCGGGCGCCAACGGCAAATCCATTACCGAGCAAGCGCTGGAAGTCGTGGCCAAGGGCGAGATCAAGTTCCATCCGGAGAATTGGGTCAATACCTACAATCAGTGGCTCAACAACATCCAGGACTGGTGCATCTCGCGCCAGCTGTGGTGGGGTCACCAGATTCCGGCCTGGTATGGCGTCAACGGTGAAGTGTTCGTCGCGCACAACGAAGAGGAGGCGCGCCGTCTCGCCGATGAAGCCGGCTATGCTGGCTCGATGACCCGTGATGAGGATGTGCTCGATACCTGGTATTCCTCCGCGCTATGGCCGTTCTCGACGCTGGACTGGACCGGCGACGCCGAAATCGATGCGCAGAACCAGATGCTGCAGCAATATCTGCCATCAAGCGTGCTGGTGACCGGTTTCGATATCATCTTTTTCTGGGTGGCGCGCATGGTCATGATGACCAAGCACATTACCGGCAGTATCCCGTTCAAGGATGTCTATGTGCACGGCCTCATACGCGATGCCGAAGGCCAGAAGATGTCCAAGTCCAAGGGCAACGTGCTGGACCCGATCGACCTGATCGACGGCATCGGCCTCGAAGATCTGGTGAAAAAGCGCACCACTGGGCTGATGAACCCGAAAGATGCGGAAAAGATCGAGAAGCGCACACGCAAGGAATTCCCGGAAGGCATACCGGCTTTTGGTACCGATGCCTTGCGCTTCACCTTCGCGTCACTCGCCAGCCCCGGTCGCGACATCAAGTTCGACCTCAACCGCTGTGAAGGCTATCGCAATTTCTGCAACAAGCTGTGGAATGCTACGCGCTTCGTGCTGATGAATTGCGAAGGGCAGGATTGCGGCCTGGAACCTTGCCAGCACGATTGCGGACCTGACGGCTATCTCGACTTCTCGCAGGCCGACCGCTGGGTAGTCAGCCAGCTGCAACGTACCGAAGCCGATGTTGAACGCGCCTTTGGCGAATACCGCTTCGACCTTGCCGCCAAGGCCATCTACGAATTCGTCTGGGATGAGTACTGCGACTGGTATCTGGAGCTTGCGAAGGTGCAATTGCAGAATGGCACCGACGCGCAGAAGCGCGCCAGCCGTCGCACGTTGCTGCGCGTGCTGGAAACCATCCTGCGTCTGGCGCACCCGATTATTCCGTTCATCACGGAAGAACTGTGGCAGACCGTCGGCCCCATGTCCCGCGGGACTCCGACTTCTACCGGGCTAAAGCCCGAAGAAGATCGTATGACCGGGCGTACCGGCCCCAGCATCATGCTGGAAGCCTATCCGCAGAGCCAGCCGCAGAAGATCGACGAGCAGGCGGAAGCCTGGGTGGCGACATTGAAACAGGCGGTCGATGCCTGCCGCAGCCTGCGCGGCGAGATGAGTGTTTCGCCAGCCCAGCGCGTCCCGCTGGTGGCAGCCGGCGATCAGGCCCAGCTACAGGTTTTTGCGCCTTACCTGAAGGCGCTGGCCAAACTGGCCGAGGTTGAGATCGTCGCCGAACTGCCGGATGCCGATGCGCCGGTTGCGTTGGCCGGCGATTTCCGACTGATGCTGAAGATCGAGATCGATGTCGCGGCTGAGAAGGAACGTCTGGGCAAGGAGGTCGCCCGCATCGAAGGCGAGATTGCCAAGGCCAAGGCCAAGCTCGGCAACGAGGGTTTTGTTGCCCGCGCACCGGCTGCAGTGGTGGAGCAGGAGAAGAGTCGCCTTGCCGACTTTACGGCTACACTGGAAAAACTGCAGACGCAACTCGCAAAGCTGAAATAAACTCGAGACACGGCATGGCGCAGGAAGCTCCGTTCAAGTTACCGATCAACCTTATCCTGCTGGATGGGGTCGGTGCCGTGCTCCTGGCGTTCTGACTGGCAGAGCATTTTGCCGGTCTCGATGTGCTGCCGACTGCGCTCAGCTTCGAGTATCGCGCTTATGTGCTGATGGCGGCAGGTGCCGTACTCATGTTGCCTCTGGTGCTGTACATGTTTAACTGGGCGCGCAGCCGCAGCGAAGGCCACGTGTTGAAGTAGCAGTAATTTTTACACAAAAGCAAAAAGCCCTCGCAAGAGGGCTTTTTGCTGGATGTTGATTTGGCTAGATGAACAGGTTGACGTCCGATTCGCCGGCGAACTCGAAGAAGGTGGCCGCGCCGCCGAACTCGATGCCTTCGATGAAATCCTCCGGCTTGAAGTCGAACAGATCGACCGTCATCTGGCAGGCGATCAACTTGACGCCGGATTCCAGGCAAGCGGTGCGCAAATCTTCAATCGAAGCCACGCCCTTGTCGGCGATCTTCTTCTTCATCATCATGGTCGCCATCGACTCCATGCCCGGAATCATCTGCACCAGGTTGGGCATGGGTACCGGCATAGGCATGCCCGGGTTGCCGAGCGGCGACACCTTGAGGTCGCTGATGTCCTTTTTCAGCAGGGTCAGGCCGTAGAAGGTGAAGAAAATATGCACTTCATAATCCAGCGCAGCTGCGGTCGAGGCCAGAATGAAGGGCGGATAAGCCCAGTCCAGCGTACCTTTGGAAGCGATCAGTGCGAGTTTTTTTACCATGATGTGCTATCCGGCGCCAATCAGGCGGCGCGTTTTCTGATGTGAAATACGGTTTCGTTTTCCGATTGTTCCATCGAAAGCAACTCATGACCGGTCTGCTTGCAGAACGCCTGGAAATCCTTGACCGCACCCGGGTCGGTGGTCATGACCTTCAACACCTGACCATTCTCGATCTCAGCCAGGCCCTTTTTGCAGCGCAGGATGGGTAGCGGGCAGTTGAGGCCGCGTGCATCTAGTTCTTTATCGAAATCCATGGGGAGTGCCTGTATCTAATTAATGAATGACTGAAATTCTAGCAGCAAACGAAATGGCCCGTTCACTTTTGACCGAACGGCAGGCCGGCTTTGCCCCAAGCCAGCACGCCGCCACGCAAGTTGTAAACATTCTGCCGCCCCTTGCTGCTGATGAAGGCTGCCGCCTGCGCCGAACGCATGCCGCTATGGCAATAGAACACCAGTGCATCGTCGCCGTTCAGCGATTCGTACTGGAGTGGCAACAACGCAAGCGGAATGTGTGTGGCGCCGGGGATGATGCCGCGCGCGACTTCATCATCGTTACGTACATCCACCAGTTTCACCTGGCTGCTGGCCAGCATGCTTTGCAAGTCGCTGGCTTCGATTTCCTTATAACCGATCATTCGGGATTGCCTATCAAAAAAACGTGAAGTTGAGATTTTATATGAATGTGTTGGAATGCATGTGAGTACTAATGGAATATTCCAAGCTTCGGCCGCATCGCTTGAAAGAACAGGACAAGGCCAGGTTTTGTCACGCTCAGAAATAAAAAAGGGTTTAGCATCTTGCTAAACCCTTATATATTCTGGTGGCCAGGGGCGGAATCGAACCGTCGACACGCGGATTTTCAATCCGCTGCTCTACCAACTGAGCTACCTGGCCATCATTGCGATGCCTTTGAGCTCTCGCAAGAGGGCGCATTATAGCAAACTAATTCGATTCGTGTCATGTGCTGATAAAAGAAGTTTGCTTTGGCTGAAGTGGTTCAAAAAATGTCCCCGCTCGCGTATGCTCGCATGTCTCAATCGGATTTTCAGGCATGCAATTCAATATCACAGTTCCGGACAGCAGTTTGATCCACGCCTTGCAGGCGAAGATCGATCAGAAGACCAAGCCTTTGGGCGCCTTGGGTCGGCTGGAATCATTGGCGTTGCAGGTGGGGCTGGTGCAGGGCAGTCTGTCGCCGCAATTGAACCGGCCGGTGGTCATGGTATTTGCCGGCGATCACGGGATTGTCGAGGAAAGTGTCAGCCCTTATCCGCAGGCGGTGACACAGCAGATGGTGATGAACTTTCTGGCCAGCGGTGCCGGTATCAATGTGTTCGCACGGCAACAGGGTATGCAGGTGCGGGTGGTCGACGCCGGGGTAAATCATATGTTCGCGGCGCACCCACAGTTGATCGATGCCAAGGTGGCGATGGGTACGCGCAACTTTGCCAGGCAAGCCGCCATGACGGCAGGTCAGTGCCAACAGGCGCTGCAAGCTGGTGCGCGTCTGGTAGCGCAGGAAGTGGCCGCCGGCAGTAATGTGCTGGTGTTCGGCGAAATGGGTATCGGTAATACGTCCTCGGCTGCAGCCTTGATGGCAGTGCTGTGCGATCTGCCCGTGCATGATTGTGTCGGCCGCGGTACCGGGCTGGATGATGCCGGTTTGCGGCACAAGACGGCTGTCATTGAGCAAGCCATCAAATTGCATCAAAACCTCGATACGTCATTAAAGGTGCTGGCCACCTTCGGCGGTTTTGAAATCGCCATGATGGCAGGGGCGATGCTGGCAGCTGCGCAGCACCGTTGCCTGATTCTGGTCGACGGCTTCATCGCAACCACGGCCCTGCTGGTGGCCAGCAGGCTGCAGCCTGCGATCATGCATTATTGCGTGTTCGGTCATTGTTCAGATGAGGCCGGTCATGCGGCCTTGTTGCAGCATCTTCAGGCCAAGCCCTTGTTGCAGCTCGGCATGCGTCTCGGTGAAGGCACGGGTGCCGTGCTGGCTTATCCGCTGTTGCAGGCAGCCGTCAATTTTCTTAACGACATGGCGTCTTTCGAGTCTGCCCATGTGTCGGGCAGGGCCGATTAAATATGCAATGCTTGTTCCGGCAGTGGCGTCTGCTCAAGACTGCTCTGGTGTTCTTCACCCGCCTGCCGTTGCCGCTTCGCGATTATGACGAGACTGATCTGGCAAGGTCGACGCGTTATTTCCCGCTGGTCGGTATCCTGGTCGGTGCTGTAGGTGCGCTGGTGTTCTGGCTGAGCGATTTCGTGTTGCCGCAGGAATTGGCCGTTCTGCTCAGTATGGTCGCCACTATTCTGCTCACCGGCGCCTTCCATGAGGATGGCTTGTCTGATGCGGTGGATGGTCTCGGTGGAGGCTGGGAGAAAGAGCAAGTGCTGACTATCATGACCGATTCGCGTGTCGGCAGTTACGGTGCGATTGCCATCGTGCTGGCACTGCTGATCAAGTTTCAGGCGCTCAGTCATCAACCGGCAGTTGTGATCCCGCTTGCCCTGATTGCAGGCCACGCGCTCAGCCGTTTTTGCGCCACGCTGGTTATCGCCACCCAACATTACGTTAAGCACGAGGGCAAATCCAAGCCGCTGGCAACACATATTATGCTCGGGGAGTTGCTGATTGCTGCATTTTTCGGACTATTGCCGCTGGTTTTTCTTGAAGTGCAGATGCTACTGGCGTTGGTGCCGGTTGCGCTGGTCTGGCTCTGGTTCAGTGCCAAAATCAGGGCGCGCATCGGCGGTTATACCGGCGACTGTCTCGGTGCCATGCAGCAGATGACGGAGATCGCTTTCTATCTCGGGTTATTGGTCAGTGTCGCCATGTTTGCCCGCTTGTAAGTATTGAACGATGAAAATCACTCTGATCCGCCATACCACTCTGAATGTCGCGCCGCACATCTGCTACGGCCAGAGCGATGTCGAGGTGTCGGCAAGTTTCGAGATGGAGTCGCAGGCGCTACTGCAGAAATTGCGCAGTCATGAGTTCGATGCGGTCTATGCCAGCCCTTTGCGGCGCTGTCGTCAGCTGGCGCAGGCTTTGTGCGCGGAAGATGGTTTGAAGGTTGCGACCGAAGGAATCCGGCTGGACGAACGGCTGAAGGAGCTGAATTTCGGCGATTGGGAAATGCGTCCGTGGGATGAGATTCCACGCGAACCGTTCGACCGTTGGGCGAACGACTACGCCAATCTGGCACCGCCGAACGGCGAGACTTTCACCGAGCTGCATGCTCGCGCCAAAAGCTTTGTGGAAGATGTGAGCAGTCACTCTCATGGCAAGAATCTACTGGTGGTGACGCACGGTGGTTTGATCCGTGCGTTGATCGCCGAGACCCTGAACCTGCCGTTGAAACGCCTGTTCCGCATCGCCATCGACCATGGCAGTGTGACGCAGCTGGAGTTCAAGGGCGAGGTGCCGAGAGTGCTTCGCATCAATGCCTAGCTCTCAAAAAAACATCAACAAGCCTGAAGCGCATCGCGCAATCGATCCCAAGCCTTTTCCGGCGGCAGGCCGAATCTCAATGCCGGCACATCCGGAAACAGGCGCACCCAGATGCCTTGTCTTGCCAAGTGCTGATGCCATGCTGCAGCTTGTGGTGTTACTACAAACTGGAATAGCGCAGTGCCGCCTGCCGGCTGCAGGCCGTGCTGCGTTAGCAGATCGGCGAGTCGCTGGTTGTTGGCAAATAGCTGTTGTCTGGTGAGTTGCTGCCAAGCCTGGTCTTCGAGTGCCGTTTTGGCTGCATGGCGGCTCGGGCCGGCGACGGACCATGGGCCGATGATTTCCTGTGCTTCAAGCAGCATCTGTTTAGCTCCCAGCAGAAAACCGACCCGCGCACCGGCTAGTCCGAAGAATTTGCCTAGTGAACGTAGCGCGAACAAGCCGTCGAGATGCGTGTGTTGCGCGATGCTGTGTTCCGGCGTGGCATCCATGAAGGCTTCGTCGACGACCAACCAGCCGCCGCGCTGTGCCAGTGCGGCGTGCCACTCTAATAGTTGCTCCGCTGTAAAACGGGTTCCGGTCGGGTTGTTGGGATTGCAGAGCAGCAGCACATCTGCCTGCTGTAGTATGGTTTGATCTAGGTCAGTATCGAACCGTATCACTTTATGACCGTGGCGTTGCCAGGCTTTGGCATGCTCCTGATACATCAGCTGCGGCATGGCGACTTTGGCTGGCTTGAGCTGGGTGCCGGCTCTCAATTGCGGCAATACCTGCAGTGCAGCCTGTGAACCGGCAGTCGGCAATGCAAAACGGCAGTCGTAGTATGCGCAGGCAGCCTCAATCAGTCCGTCATTTTCCAGCGGCAATCTTTGCCAGGCTTCTTGCGGAATGGCCGTTAGCGGGTAGCCAATCGGATTGATGCCGGTGGAAAGGTCCAGCCAGTCTTCCAGCGCGATGCCGTATTGCTGCGATGCTGCCGCCAGGTTGCCGCCGTGTTCAAGCATGATGGATGCCGACGATCAGTAAAAATACTGCCAGCCACAGATAGACGCCATGCCGTACTAGTTTGAGGGCACGTTCGATGTCGGTGGCAAGCGCTTGCTTGTCGGTACCCAGTTGTGGACGCTGGTGCCACTCCCCCTGATAGCGGGCTGCACCGCCCAGTTTGATGTCCAGCGCACCGGCGCCTGCGGCCATGACCGGGCCGGCGTTGGGGCTGTCCCACAGCGGTGCCTGGCTGGTCCAGCAGCGCAATGCGGTGCGGGTCTTGCCGAGCAAGGCATAGGTCAGCGCGGTCAGTCGGGCTGGAATGTAATTCAATACATCATCGAGTCGGGCTGCCGCCCAGCCGAAATAGTAAAGACGCGGGGTTTTGTAACCCCACATGGCATCTATGGTGTTCACCAGCCTGAACAGCAGCGCGCCGCTTCCGCCTAGCACGAAGAACCAGAACAGCGCGCCGAACACGCCGTCATTGCCGTTTTCCAGCACGGATTCAATAGTGGCGGGCACCGGCTCAATGGCGGCAGAATCGCGGCTCACCATATGGGATGCGGCGATTCTGGCCTGCACTTCATCGTTGTTATCCAGCGCCTGCGTGACGGCATGGGCATGCAAGTGCAGGCTTTTGTGGCCGAGTGCGAAGTAAAGCAGCAGGATGTTGGCGACGATGCCGAACGGCTGCAGATTGCACAGCCACCAGGCCAGCAAAACGAAAGGGCTGAGCAGTAACAGCAAGGCAAGACTGCCAGTCAGGCGCTGCATGGGATTGGCCTGATGTCGGGCCGGATTCAGCCATGCTTCAAGCCGGTTCGCCAGCCAGCCGAAACCGACCAGCGGATGATAACGGCGCGGCTCGCCCAGCACGTAATCCAGCGCTACGGCGACGAGGGCCATGGCGGGCATTATGAGATAATCGGGATATGAAAACATTGATGATTCAGGGCACTACATCGGATGCGGGCAAGAGTACGCTCGTTGCTGGAATATGCCGGGTATTGTACCGCAGGGGCGTCAAAGTCGCCCCGTTCAAACCGCAGAACATGGCTTTGAATTCTGCAGTTACTGTCGATGGTGGCGAGATCGGCCGTGCGCAGGCAGTGCAGGCGCAGGCTTGCGGGCTGGCACCGCATATCGACATGAATCCGGTGTTGCTCAAGCCCAATTCAGATACCGGCTGCCAGGTCATCATTCAAGGCAAGGTGGCCTGCAGTCTGGAGGCGACCGGCTATCAAGCCTACAAGTCGACGGCGATGCGGGCCGTGCTCGATTCTTACCGGCGGCTGACCGAACAATATGACTGTATCGTGGTGGAGGGTGCCGGCAGCCCGGCAGAGATCAATCTGCGGCAGAACGACATTGCCAACATGGGCTTTGCCGAGGCGGTGGATTGCCCGGTCATTTTGGTGGCGGACATCGATCGTGGAGGCGTCTTTGCGCACATTGTCGGCACGCTGGAATTGCTGTCGGAAAGTGAGCGCAAGCGCGTGATCGGTTTTGTCATCAACCGCTTTCGCGGCGATATTGCGCTGCTGCAATCCGGTCTCGACTGGCTGGAACAAAATACCGGTAAACCGGTGCTCGGTGTTTTGCCCTATCTGCACGATTTGCATATCGAAGCGGAAGATGCCGTGCCGCAGAACTGCGGTAGCGCTCTTTTTGCTGACGCAACAAGCAAGCGCTTGCGCGTCATCGCGCCGGTATTCCCGCACATTTCCAACCATACCGACCTCGATGCCCTGCGCCTGCATCCGCAGGTGGATTTTCAGTTCGTCCGCATGGGTGAAGCGATCCCGCCCGCCGATCTCATCATCCTGCCGGGCAGCAAGAATGTGCGCGGTGACTTGGCGCAGATGCGCACCAGTGGATGGCAGCTGGCCATCGCCCGCCACTTGCGCTATGGCGGCAAGCTGCTCGGCATCTGCGGCGGATTCCAGATGCTGGGCCGTGAGATTCATGACCCGCAGGCGCTGGAGGGCGAGGCCGGTAGCAGTGAGGCTTTGGGCTGGCTCGACATGGAAACCACGCTGATGCCGGAAAAACGACTGGCGCAGGTGCAGGCCAGGCTCGCATTCGCCGATGCCGCCGTCAGCGGCTATGAGATCCACATGGGGGTCAGCAGCGGCGCTGCCTTGAACCGGCCGGCGCTACTGGTCGACGGATCGCCGGAAGGTGCGATCTCGGAAGATGATCAAATTGCCGGTACCTATCTGCATGGCCTGTTTGACCGTGCGGCATCGTGTGCGGCCTGGTTGCAATGGGCCGGGCTGGTATCTGGCGGGACGGGGTTCGATTACGAGCGGTTGCGCGAGGACGGGCTGGATAGGCTGGCGGACAGCGTCGAACAGTACCTCGATTGGGGCAGGCTCAAGGCTTATCTGCCCTGATTGCCGACGGTTCTATTTGAGTTTGAGCGGCAAGCCGGCGGCGACAAAAAGGACCTCGTCGCTGACGGCGGCGACGGCCTGATTCAGTCGCCCCTGTTCGTCCTGAAAACGGCGGTTGATCTCGCCCAACGGCACGATGCCCATACCGACTTCGTTGCTGACCAGGATGATTTGCCCCGGCAGGCTCGGCAGCAGTTCCAGCAAGGCCGCACGCTCGGCCTGCCAGCTGGATTCGGCGGGCGGATTGCAGTCCTTGCAGATCCATTGTGCCAGCCACAGGGTCAGGCAATCGACGATGAGGCAGCGCTGTGCTGCGGCGTTGGCTTGCAGCGTCCGCGCCAGATAGTGCGGTTCCTCGGCCAAGGCCCAGTGCGGCGGGCGCCGGTCTTTGTGGTGCTGGATGCGCGCGGCGAATTCGTCGTCGTAGACCTGCGCCGTGGCGATATAGGTGACGTCGAGCCCGCTTAGCTCTCTCATCCTATCGGCCAGTTTTTCAGCGTAGGCGCTCTTGCCGGAACGGGCGCCGCCCAGAATCAGTGTCGTGCTCATGGTTTTTGCCTTCCTAATCCCAATGCTTCCTGAACGTCTGCGCCACGTTCCAGCGCTGAATGATGTCCTGCAGTTGCGGCAATCCTGCGGTGATGAGTGAAGGACCAGGCTGCAGGATGTCGGCGGATTTGATCTCCTGCACAAAGCCGCTTTGCACCGCCCTGATGGCAGCCCAGCCCGGGCGCTGCATCAGCTGCTCGGGCTGGAATTTCTTGCCGCACCAGGAGCCGATGATGATATCCGGATTGCGCCGGACAACTTCGTCCGGGTCGGCGATGATGCGGTCTTTGGCATCCTTGTGCGCAGACAGTTCGGCAAAGCAGTCGCGGCCGCCGGCGATCTCGATCAGTTCGCTGACCCAATGGATGCCGCTGATCAGTGGGTCGTTCCACTCCTCGAAATAGACCAGGGGTCTGGCGGCAAAACCGCTGGCGATGTCGCGCGCCCGTTCGATTTTCATTTCCAGTTCGTCGACCAGCGCCGCAGCCTTGGCTGCCGCGCCGATCAGGCTGCCGACGGTCATCACCATGTTTAGCATCTGCTCTATGGTGCGCTGGTTGAAGATATGCACTTCGACGCCAGCGCACACCAGCTCGGCCGCGATATCCGCTTGCAGGTTGGAGAATCCGAGCACAAGGTCGGGGTTCAGAGCCAGAATCTTGTCGATGTTGGCGCTGGTGAATGCCGCGACCTTGGGTTTTTCCTTGCGGGCAATGGCTGGGCGCGTCGTGAAACCGGAGATGCCGGCGATACGCTGCTGTTCGCCCAGCAGGTAGAGTACTTCCGTCGGTTCGGTGGTCAGGCAGACGATGTGCTGCGGAAACCTCATTTCTTGTTGTCCCAGCGGTTCTCCAGCACCATGTCCTCCAATGGCCTTGCCGCCCGCCAGCCGGTTTCGACCAGCATCGGTTCCTTGTAAAAGCTGTTGACGTGACCGATGCAGAGGATGGCGACCGGCTTGGCGTCGTCTGGAATGCCGAGAAGTTTTGCCAATTCTTTCGGGTCGAAGATCGACACCCAGCCCATGCCGATACCTTCCGCCCGTGCGGCCAGCCACATGTTCTGGATGGCGCAGCTGACCGAGGCCAGATCCATATCCGGCAGCGTCCGGCGGCCGAAGATATGCTGTTCGCGTTTATCGCACAGCGATGCTACCAGTAGTTCACCGCAATCGAGGATGCCTTCGACCTTGAGTCGCAGGAATTCTGCCATGCGCGCCGTGTTCTCGTATTCGCCGATGGCCTGCGCAGTGTGCACGCGCTCGGCATCGACCAGCTGGTGAATGGCATGGCGCAGGTCTGGGTCGGTGATGCGGATGAAGCGCCAAGGCTGCATGAGACCGACGCTGGGGGCGTGATGGGCGGCGGTCAGCAGCCTGCCGAGCACTTCCGGCGCTACCGCTGTCGGCAGAAAGTGCCGCATGTCGCGCCGCTCTTCAATCACGCGGTAGATTGCAGCGATTTCGGCATCGGAATAGCGGTGCGCGCTCATGTTTTGTGTGAATCCGGCAGAAACAGGCTGGCGGCTGCCTGCGGATTGGAAGCGAAATAGAAATGCAGGAAGCTCGCCTGCAGGCTGCCGTGGCGGTAGACATGCTCGGGCTTGCCGAAACGGCTCGGCATGGTGGCGACCGGGGTCAGGCCGGTCTCTAAACTGCCATAGTGAAAGACATGCGCGCCGAGCCTGCCGGCCGGGAGTTCTATCTGCATCACGCCTAAGCCCTGCAGGCGGTCGTGCATGCGGCATTTCCCCGGCAACAGGCCGAAAGCCGGCTGGTCGTCGATGCTCTCGGCGAGTGCCATCATGCCGCCGCATTCCGCCAGTATCGGTTTGCCTTGTTGCCATGCGCGGCACAGCGCGTCGCGCATGACCGTGTTACCGGCAAGCGCTTCAAGGTGCAGTTCCGGGTAACCGCCGGGCAACCAATAGGCATCGGCATCCGGCAGGGTCTGGTCGTGCAGGGGTGAAAAGAATTCGGTTTTTGCACCCATCTCGTGTAGCCAGTCGAGATTGGCCGGATAGATGAAACAGAACGCTGCATCGCGGGCAACGGCAATGGTCTTGCCGGCCAGCAATGGCAGCTGGGACTCGCCGGCCGGAAGTTCGAAGCTGACAGCAGGTGGCAGAGGCAGTTCGCCGGAATCGGCGAATGCGCGTGCAGCTGCTTCGATGCGGGCTTCCAGGTCGTCGATTTCATCAGCGCGGAACAGGCCGAGGTGGCGCTCCGGCAGTGCAAAGTCGGTTTCACGTTGCAGGGCGCCGAACCAGCTCAAATGCGGCGGCAGGCTCTCGCGCAATAATTTGGCATGGCCGGTGCCGCCGACCTTGTTGGCCAAAACGCCCGCCGGTTTCAGTTCGGGTTTGTATGCCAGTAATCCAGCGGCGAGGGCGCCGAAGGTCTGCGCCATGCCGCCAGCATCGATGGCAAGCAGCACCGGCAAGTTGTAGCGGGCGGCGATGTCGGCGCTGGATGGAGTGCCGTCATAGAGGCCCATGACACCTTCGACGATGATGACGTCGGCCTCCTGTGCTGCGGCGTGCAGGCGTTTCAATCCATCATCGCTGCCACACATCGCGAGGTCCAGATTGTAGACAGGCTGGCCGGTGGCCTTCTGCAGGATCATCGGGTCGAGGAAGTCGGGGCCGCATTTGAAAGCGCGTACCCTGAGGCCGCGGTTTTTCCAGGCGCGCGCCAAGGCCGCGGTCGCCAGTGTCTTGCCCTGACCTGAAGCGGGGGCGGAAATGAGGACGGCGGGACAACTGACTTTGCTCACGGTGATGGCTCAATTCATCAGAATTCGATGCCGGGCATGGCCTGCACACCATTTTTGAATGCATGTTTGACCAGATGGATCTCGCTCACCGTGTCTGCAAGCTCGGTCAGCGCATCCGGTGCGGCGCGGCCTGTGATGATGACATGCTGCATGGCCGGACGCTGGCGGAGCGCTTCGGTGATTTCATCAATCGTCAGCCAGCCGTATTTCAGTGCGTAGGTGAATTCATCCAGAATCAGCAGATGGAGGGTTTCGTCTTGCAGATAACCACAGACCAGTTCCCAGGCCTTGCGGGCAGAGGCGCGGTCGCGTTCGGCATCCTGGGTCTCCCATGTGAAGCCGTCGCCCATGACATGCCAGCTGAGATTGGGCGTGTTGCGAAAGAATGCTTCTTCGCCGGTATCCGAACGGCCCTTGATGAATTGCACCACTGCCGCTTTCATGCCGTGGCCCAATGCGCGGGCCAGGGTGCCGAAAGCGGCGGTGGATTTGCCTTTGCCGGTGCCGGTATGGATCACCAGCAGGCCTTTGGCGATACTGGCGGATTCTATCTTGGCATCCACCACCGCCTTTTTGCGTTGCATGCGTGCCAGGTGGCGCGCAATGGTATTGCTATCGGTCAAAATCAGGTTCTTGGAATCAGGCTATTGAATCAGGCT
>DLMX01000111.1:74280-82005 GCA_002479405.1 Methylophilaceae bacterium UBA7525 | reverse complement strand
GAATCAGGCTATTGAATCAGGCTTTGGCGCGATCAGCGCGGGTTGCCAGTGCGAATGTGACATGGGTCACCAGCGCGATGCCAAGCCAGAAAGCGAGGTTTTCCAGTTGGTGCGGATAGTACTTGACCAGGCGTGTGCCGAATTCGGCCAGTGTAGGGTCGACATAACGGTCACCGAAGAAGTAGAAGCCACCACTGGAAAACAGTTCACTGACAGCGGATGCTACTGCGACGAGACCGACGGTGCGTAGCAACCCACCGGCTGTGAAGCTGTAATGCTTCGCCAGCCAACGGCCGGCCAGCCACATGGTGCCATAGGCTGGCAGCAGGAAGCCGTAGGCCGGTGTTACGCAGAAGTTGCTGACCCCGGCGTAGGTCACCGCATGAAAGTCCAGCGCGGCACACAAACCGAGCAGGGCGGGGAACACCCAGACCGGACGCAGGTAGAGGCCGATCAGGAAGAATGCCGCCAGCGAGATGCTGGGCAGGTGCTCGATGGATGCGAAATGATGGCCGCGCGTCGCGATGACCAGCAGGGCGATGACGAGGCCGACGAGGATCTGATTGGTTTTTGAAAGGGTTAACATGATGGGTTAGCCTTCTATTTGGTTGATTAAAAAATATTGCTGCAATTCTAACTCAAAACTTGCGGGGAGCCTGCCGCTCAATTACCGCTTCATCTGGTAGCGCAAGCCGACGAACAGATTGCTGCCTGCCGTATTGTAGGCGATGGCATCGTCGGTGTTGCCGGTATAGGCGAGGACGTAATCCTTGTCCAGGACGTTGTTGGCGCGCGCTTCCAGTTTCCATTCCGGGGTGATGTGGTAGTTCGCGGTCAGGTTCAGGAGCGCATAACCGCCCATGCGTTTGCTGTTGGCCAGATCGTTGTAACGGGTCGAGGCTCCGGTGACTTCCGCCCCCCATTGCAGGCCGCGCCAGAGATGTAGCAGGCTGATTGCGCCGTAACGGTTGCTGCGTCGCGGTGCCAGATTGTCGTTCTCTTCATCGCGCGGAGACTGTACCGTGAAGTTGCCGTTAAACAAGAACGCGTCCGTCACGTTCCAGCTGCCTTCAAGTGTCGCGCCCGGTATCCTGATTTTGCCGATATTGACCGGGCAGAAGCCGGAGAAAGTACAGCCTGCGGTGGCCGGGCCGGAAAAGGCGATCAGGTTCCGGATCCTGTTTTCGAACACGGTCAGGCTCAGATTGGCTTGCTGTCCGCTGTATCTGAGGCTGGCTTCGACATTATCCGATTTTTCCGGGCTCAGGTCCGGGTCGCCAAAGTTGGGGAAATACAGCTGGTTGAAGGTAGGTGCCTTGAAGGCATTGCCATAGCTTGCAGTGACGCGCCACTCGGGCGCAATGCGGTAGCCGTAACCGGCACCGCCAGTCGTGTGGTTGCCGTATTGCGAGTTGTGGTCTTCGCGCAGTGAAAGTTGCAGGGAATGATTGCCGCGATCGAGCAGATAACTGGCGAGAAAACTGTCGTTGTTACGCTCTTTTCTGAATTTTGAACTGGGGTTGCTTTTGCTGTTGACGTCCTGTTCCAGTCTTTCGTAAGCCAGCGTCAGCAGGCCGAGCGGCAGTTGGAGGTCGTTCTGCCAGTTCAGCTGTTGCTGTTCGGTGCGGTACTTGCTGACCCCGGTGGGGTTCCAGATACTGGGCATGGCATGGCTGTCGCTGTCGTCCACCCCCATGCCCAGCTTGAAGGTGCTGTGCCAGAAACCGGTGAACTGGTTCTTGCTGGTGAAGGCGTAGGCCTGTTGGGTCTGATTGCCGTAGTTGTCGTAGCCACTATCGAATTCATGGCGCCCCTTGCTTTCAAAGAACTGCAATCCCCAGGTGTGGCCTTCTTTCAGGGCGAGTTCCAGATAGGCTGAAGCGCTCAGATTGCGATAGCCGTCGTTGTCCTCGTCGATGCTGTTGTCGCGAATACGCTTGGCAGAAAAGCCGTTGGTATCCAGGCTGCTGATGTTCAAACCGTAACTGAGGGCGCCGGTGCCACCGCTGATGCCGGCTTCTCCGGTTTTTGTGTCATGGCTGCCGAAGCCGGCGGCAGCATGCAGTAGTGGTTTTCCGGCTTCGCCCTTGCGCGTGAAAATCTGGATCACACCGCCGATGGCATCGGCACCGTAGAGACTGGAAGCCGGGCCGCGCAGGATTTCGATGCGCTCGATCTGGCCGAGCGGCAGATTCTCGAAAGCAGTGCTACCGAGCGTGGCTGAATTGATGCGCAGGCCATCGACCAGCACGATCAGATGCTGGTCGTTGGTGCCACGCAGAAAGATGCTGCTGGCCGTGCCGGCACCGCCGTTGGTGGAGATCTGCACGCCGGGCTGTGAGCGCAATAAATCGGGGAGAGAAGCGGCGCCAGCGCGTTCGATTTCCCCCCGGCTGATCACGGTGACGTCACGCAAAAGGTTGTCGCGTGATTGTTCTGTACGGCTGGCCGTGACGACGAGTTCGTCGAGATGGATGTTGTCTGCGGCTGAAACTGGAGTGGTACAGAGCAGGGCAATCAAGCCTGCGATGGTGGTTCTGTTCATTGTTTTCCCTTAATCACACGCGACCCCGCATGTGTCAGTTCATTAAGAGAAATACCCTGGGGCTTGCAGGAAGCGGAAGAGAGAGATTGCCTGGCAGCGAACCTGTCTGTCACGCGTCCATACCATCACCCCGCGGTATTTCCATGCTTGGTTGCAGGCCGGTCTCCGGGCTCACGAGCTGGCTGGTACACCAAATTTGCCGCCTTCCCATGACCGACATCGTCACAGTGGCTGTTTGGCAAAAAGACTCGCTTACCGTTGCGGGGGCAGCACAGGCATTGTTTTGTCGTAACGAAACGCACCTGTTTCCCAGTTTCACCCGAATCTCAGAAAAGAAAATCGGGCACCTGGCAACTTGCAGCGATTATAAGTTATTCATTTTATGCCCGGCAAAAAATTATTTTTAATAGATGTCTAATTACTTTCATAAATCTCGCTTAGCTGTTGACCATGCAAGGTTTTTCAAATTATAGTGCCAGCATGGATGCCGACCTCAAAAGCCTTGAAGCCAAACTGACCAAGCTCATCGAGTTGAGTCAGAGTTTGCGGGCGGAAAACACCGCCTTGCGTCAGGAGCTGATCCAGACGCAAAGCGAAAGCAAAAAGTTGAAAGAAAACGCGGAAGTGGTGAGCAGTCGACTGGAAGCCATCATCGATCGACTGCCCGAGGAGTCGTTATGAGTGAAGTGCGCGGTGTCGATGTCAGCATCCTGGGGCGCGACTTCACCGTCTCCTGCACCGAGGAAGAGCGTGCAGGCCTGATGCAGGCCGTTAACTACCTCGACAAGAAGATGAAGGATATTCAGGCTACTGGCAAGATCGTTGGCGTCGAGCGCATCGCTATCATGGCAGCGCTCAATATCACGCACGAACTATTGAGTGCCAAACATGGCAATTTTGACATCGGCGATTACAAGCGTAGAATCGATCTCATGCAGGAACAGATTGATGAAGCGCTTGATGCATCAAGCGGTAAATTGTTTTAGGATCCTAGTCATCGACCAATTCAACCGGCTGGTCACAAAGCAACCATAAACCAGCCTGTCAGTTTGCTCCCTGCGGTATTGTTCAGGTTATATATTCCTTGAACTAGTCTTTAGCATCGGTTGCGGTCTATCAAGTCGTGGTGTGCGCGCTCCAAATCTGCGGGCGAGCCTGAAGCGCTTGAGACTGTTACCACTTGAACCTTTGGTTCAGGATGCTGGCCTGGGCAGTTACCGTGGGGACATTTATTCTAGCCGCGAAAATTCGCGGCTTTGTTTTGTCCGGTGCCAATGGCGCTGTAGATATTCAGCGTAGCGCGTGATATTTGAGGTCGGCCAGACTGACGATCTCCAGCGCCTTTTCGTGCGTGGCTTCCAGTATTACTGGCGGTGCCATGCCGGCTTCGGCCGCCTCCATCCAGCGCGAGGCGCACAGGCACCAGCGGTCACCGGGTTTGAGTCCGGCAAAACCGTATTCCGGCCGCGGCGTACTGAGGTCGTTGCCCTGCATCATGGAAAAAGCCAGAAACTCTTCTGTTACCTGCGTACAAACAGTATGGCTACCAATGTCCTCCGGACCGGTTTCGCAACAGCCGTTGCGGGTGAAGCCGGTGAGCGGCTCGAGGCTGCAGGTTTGTAATGAGGTGCCGAGAACGTTGCGTGCCATGAAAAGTCTTTCGCGTGCGTGTCAGGTGAACGAATACGCTATGATACGGACAACTCCGGCAGTTTGAGAATATCCTGAAAAATTGAGGTGCTGAATGCGATACTGGCTGATGAAATCTGAGCCCGCGGATGTGTCGATCGACGATCTTGCATCCTTCCCCAATCAAACCGTGGACTGGTATGGCGTGCGCAACTACCAGGCACGTAATTTCATGCGCGACCAGATGAAGCCGGGCGATCAGGCTTTTTTCTACCATTCCAATTGTGCCGAACCGGGCATTGCCGGTATCGTTGAAATCAGCAAACTGGCCTATCCGGACCGCTTGCAGTTCATCGAAGGGCACAAGTATTACGACCCCAAATCGACGCCGGAGAATCCGCGCTGGGTCAACGTCGATGTCAAGTTGGTGCGCAAGACCCGGCTCCTGAGCCTGAAAGAATTGCGCACTTATCCGGAACTGGAATCCATGCGCATCCTGCAGCGCGGCAACCGGCTTTCCATCACGCCGGTGGATCCGCGCGAGTGGGAGTTCATCATACAACTGTTACAGTCATCGTCGATCTGATGCTGTTCAATATTCGACTGTGATAGTGATGGTGTCGCTATAGCTGCCGACAGCTGCAGTTGTCTGCCCGGTAGGCAGGCGCGCATAGACAGTTTCGTTGGAACTGAATCCAATAAGTGCCAGAATGAAATTTCTCGTAATAAACGAACTGCCGCCAGTGCCATCACCCCATACTGTTGTTCTGGCAGAATTGGTAAACAGATTGTAGTCGAGAGAGTTGCTGCCGGACTTCATGGTTCTCGGCGAGTAGCTGCCGCTGGAACCCGTACTGAGTTTTATATCGAAAGAGGCAGCCAGGCCAAGCAGGCCTGTGCATCTTACGGTAAAGGTGCCGGTAACATCAATGTTGCCACTGGAAAACGGATGATAATTGCCGAAGTTGATACCGGTAACTGATTGCAGGTTGCACGTGCAGCCCACACATAAAGCCCAGCTGTTCTGCGGCAGCCAGCCCATGCAAAACAGCAGAAAGCACCCCGCCAGTTTTATGATCATGGCTCAACTCCCTTGCAGACAAAACTGCCCAAATCGGGCAACGGACCGGCATCCGCCGGGATGTGCAGATCTATCCTGCATTCCTGTCCTTTCCAGCTAACGACGAGCGCATTGTTTTCCTTCAGGTCGTCAAGAAAAGTCTCGCCGCGCAGGGCGACCGGGAATTCTTCATCCAAACCAACAACCTGAACGATGGCGCCGGAAGGTATCGGACTGCCGTCTTCCAGTGTAATGCGAATGGTCGCACCGCGCGAGGGTTTGACCGGAAAATCGACGAATACGCCGCTGCGCAGATAGGGGATGGCTACCTGACGCTGCGTTTCGATCTTTGCATCCAGCGGCAGTTCGGCGGCGTCGATGCTGATCGAGTTGCGGTCATAGGCGCGTAAGCGCGGCACCATCGCCAAGCCACTGCTGTTGGTGCTGGCAACCGGATGATTTTCGGCATAGATGGTAATGTCCGGATAATCACCGGTCTTGACTACGGCAAAGCTGTCGCTAATGGTGCGGCTGGCAAATACGCCGCCGCCCATCATGGCGACGCCGCCGCGGGCGCCAAGGCGGTAGATGGAAGCGCTCGAGGATTGGGATGCTTCTGCGCTGTAGGTGCCGACATCTGTTTGCCAATAGCCGCGCGCTTCATTGCGGCGATTGATGCCTTCCTCACCGAGCAGGCTGTAGCCGAAACCCGGACCAACCGGTAGATTGCGCTGGATCTGTAATGAAGTGCTGTCACCTGCGGTCTGGTGGCTATGCCGCAGATTGCCGGAGGTATTCGAACCGAATGCGCGGGTGATACTCAAGCCCAGGCTGCGATTGGTGTTTTCGCTGTGGCTTTCCAGTGCCTGTATGGTGAAAAAGTAATCACTGCCGAGGTTGATGCTGTAGTTCGCCGAGTAGATTTCGTTGCCCTGTTGTCCCCAGTAGGACTGGCTGAGATATGAGAGTGATATGGCGCCATAACCTGGCATCGAGTAACCAATGCTGGCCGAATGTGTCAGTTTTGGGTTCGAAGGCCCGGGCGTTAAACCGATCTGGGCAAAGTCTTGGCTGTTGTATCGGCTTTGCGCGGTGAAGCTCATACGCCGCGCGATGCGCTGGAAACCCAGCGAAAACAGTTCACCGTCACCTTCGGGGCTGTGGCTGAACGCAAGCGAAGCGTTCGCAGTACCCAGTGTCGGCCACAGATAGGCGACAGAGATACCGGCAGTCTGCTGGTCGCTCAGCACTTCCGCCCGGAATTCGCGGGTAAAGTAGTCCGTGATACCGTAGCGATGGGTTGCGCTGGTGACCAATCTGCCGTAGTCATCACTGTCGATGCCGTAATTGTTGCGGATGAAGCCGGCCTCAAAGGAATAATCGCTCAAACCTGAGCGAAGCAGATTCGAGCTGGCGTAATAGGGTTGCGTGATGATTTGCTGGCGGCCCAGCAGGTCGGTGACGACCAGTTGCACATCGCCCTGACCGGTGACCACGGGTACGTTTTCAATCTCGAACGGTCCCGCCGGTATCTCGCGGCTCAGTCGTCGGGCATTATTGACGAAAACGTCAACGGTGGATGGTAGTGCAGCTTCGCCGCTGGCGGATGGTAGCGGGATGGTAATGAAGCCGGGCTGAGTATCAAAACTGCTGCCCCACTGGATGCCGCCGAATCGCACCGCCCGTCCCCAGCTGCCGGCGCGGCCGATGGTGTCGCCCAGACGCAGACGCGTCATTTCTTCCGGATTGTCACGGGTCCACGTCGTGTCCAGTCGCACCACATTGTTCACCTCCTCGGTGTCGCGCCAGAGCATGGTGGCGGTGCCTACGCCAAATCGATTGAAAGCCCCCAGTTCGAGCAGGCCGCTGTGGTTGGTGCGGTTGCCTTCGCTGTGCTCGGCGGAGAAGTCGTAGTTGAAAAATCCCCCTGGGACGGGTGGCGGTGTGCTCGCGATATGGCCGCGCTGCTCAGTAAGTTTGGTAGCGAAGAAGACTTTGGGTGGCGCTTCCAGTATCAGCTGCTGCTTTTCATGATCGATGTGGAATGAGAGGCCGGGTACTGCAGTCAGAGGGAAATAATCCCGGCCTTCATGATGGATAGGCTCGATGTTGGGAACGGGAATGCGCCAGCGCTGAAAAGCTTCGGATTGTGCTGCCAGACCGCCTTGTTTCAGGGTTGCGATATGCTCACAAAAAGCCGAGTATAAACCGTTGATGGTAACGGTGAGTAGCAGCTCTCCGCTACATTCGCTTTCCTCGGCATCTGCAGGTTTTACCGTTGCGGCAAAGGCGGATGAGACGGCGCTGAAGCTGAGAGTCAAAGCCGCCAAGAGTGCCGCGAAGCGGCGTTTATGGTCGTGCTTTTTCCAAGGCAAGCGCAGTTTCCACCAGGCCTCTGCCAGTGTTTGCCGAAAGTTTCAGGCGATTGCCCTGCCAGTCGAATTCCGGAATGAAGCTGAGTTCGCGCGATTGACCGGGCAACAAGTAGAGA
>DLMX01000111.1:55893-74218 GCA_002479405.1 Methylophilaceae bacterium UBA7525 | reverse complement strand
CAAGTAGAGATTGCGGTTTTCTTTGGCGAGTGTGCGGCTCTGTTCTGCTTCTTTGAGTTCGAAATCCAGCAGCTTCATGTGTACATTACCGGTATTGGCCACTTTCAGTTTGATGCTGCCGTCGCCGTTTCTGCTGGCCTGCCATTCGAGCTTGGGTTTGGCCGGTTGGTGCGGCTCGACAAATACCGGTATGCCTAGCCGCAACGCCATTTGCAGGCCGGTAAAACCGGGCTTGGGTGGCGGCGGCACTTCGTTGATATATAGGCGATAAGCCAGTTCCTCAGGATTCTTGCCAGGCTTGTTGAGACCAAGGCGGATCAGTTGGGTCTTGCCAGGCTGCAAGGTGAATACCGGAGGATTTACCAGCAAATCGCGGCTTGGGGTATAGATGTCCTGACCGTCCTTTTGGCGCCATTCCATTAACTCTACCTGAATCACTTTTGCGGTGTCGTCGTCGTTTTGCAGATTGATTTCACCGGCCGGTTTCTGTGCATTCAGTATGATGCCTACCGGATAAACGGTCAGATTGGCGGCAGCGGCCGAGCCGATCATGCCCAGCACGGTAGCCACGGTTAGCAGCAGTTTGTAGAAGGAGTGTTTGCTGATCTGCATGCGATTATCCTCGTGTGTTTTTACCGGGTTTAGTAAGTAACCGTGACTGTGATGGTGTCGGCGTAGGCGCCGGCAGTGACATACTGGTTGATGGGAACGCGGCCATAGACGGTGATGTCTTGTGCCGCTCCGTTACCGGTGCCAGCAACGGTATCAGTGGGCGGGGTGTTACCCCAGTTTGTAGTGCGGCCGCTGTCTGAATACAGTGCATAGGCGAGGAAATTAGTGGTGTCGTAGACCATCCTGCGACCGGTGACGCCGTTGCCGTCGTCGTTCAACCCCGCGTTCAGGCCCACTGAATAGGTGGTGCCTGTAGTGCAGGTGACGGTCACGGTGCTGGTCTGGTCCAGCGCTGTGCCGGAAGTCGGCGTGTAGTTGCCGAAGGCAAGGTCGGTGGCCGACACCGAGCAGGAACCGAGTACGGTGGCGGTGACCTGGAATGTATCGGTGGCAGTGGCCGATATCGCGTTGGCCGGTGATAGTGCGGTCATGGCTGCCAATATGAATGGCAGTGATTTTTTGATGGATGATATGTACATGATGGTGTCTCCTTTTGCATGCATGTATTGATGGATATAGATATTCATATCCGGTTTATGCATGAGCACATGCATGAAATCTGCATTTATATGATGATCAATATACATCCTTTAATCAACTTGTTCAGGGTTTATTTGAAATCGATACATTAAGAGTCATGCCGAATTGATGTTATCAGAAGCCTTTGTCAGCGTCAGGCCAAACAAAAAGCCCGCAAAATGCGGGCTTTTTGTTGAGCGATAAATTGAAGTGATTATTCGGGAGCGTCCAGGCTGCCGACCGATTTCGGATAGGCAACGATACCCCAAGGTAGTTGCTTGTCCTCAATGCGCTTGGTGACTTGCAGGCTGGCGGTGTCGATCACCAGCACCTCATCGGAGCGGCCGCAGGCGAGCAGGATTTCCTTGTCGTCCGGCGTGAAGGTGAAGTGCCAGCAACGTTCGCCGGTCGCGATTTCATTGACCTTTTCGTAGGACTTGGCGTCATAGACTTCCAGCGTCTTGGCTTTGCCGGCGGCGACATAGATCAGGCTGCCGTCGCGGTTGTAGGCGATGCCATATGGTGCTGCGCCGGTTGGCACGGTGCGGACGACATTGAATTCGTTATCCAGCACGACGAAGTTGTTGCCGAATTCCAGCGTGGAGACATAAGCGGAACCATCAGGTGCAGATTTGATACCGCGTGGGCGGTCACCCATTTCATGGGTCGGTATTGTCTTCAACAATTCGCCGGTCTCAAGACTATGCACGGTGATTGTGTTGTCGGCCTCGTTGGTGATGATCAGCTTGCTACCGTCATGCGAGAACTCGATGCCTTCGGTTTCCGGGCCGCCGACCACTTCTTTGGTGACCTTGCCTTGCGCGATATCGACGATGGCGATGCGGGCCGGTTCTTCATCCTCGTCGTCATCTTCCTCCTCGATCACTTCTTGACCTGGTTTCGGCGGCGGTCCGCCTTTGGAGCTGGGTTCGAAGGAGATATAGGCAGTTTGACCAACGACGCGAACAAACTCCGGATTCTTGCCGATTTCAACATGTTGTACCAGTTCGCCGGTTTCCGTATTGATGATGGAGATATTGCCTTCATCCTTGTTGGCGGTTACCAGAATCTTGCCATCGGGCGTGATGCCGATGCCGCGTACACCGTTGCCTTTGGGATCAATGCTGCGGACGGTTTCCATGGTATCGAGATCGATGACGGTAACGCCGCCGTCCTGATTGGAAACATAGGCGAAGCCACGATCGCTGCTGACAGCGCTGTCTGTGCCTGTTTCAATGGTGGCCTGTTCCGATTTGTCGCCACATGCGGTGAGTGCGCCTGCAAACGCAATCAACAGCAAGCTATTACGTAGCCTCGTTGCGAGGTGAGTGGATTTCATTCTGACTTTCTCCTTATAACTTATTAGATTATTTGTTAAATCTGTTTTTGCTTCTAGCTGTACGAACTCATTGGTCAATATCGTATTGCGTAGGTTCCAAATAATTCATATTCCGGCTCCATGGCTCAAGTTCCATAGCTCAAGTCATTGCAAACGCAATGAAGTGGGGTCATAAACAAGCAATATCCGTTCTTGATAAGCACTTGTTTCGTATAAACAGTCATTTAAGAAGGGCGGCACATGTGATGGCGCACCGGAATGGTTGTATGCAGCCACCGTTTGGCTGTATACAACCGGAATGTTGGTTTAGCCCAGAAATAATTGATAAGCCGGGTTGTTGGTCTCCTCCCAGTGCGGATAGCCAAGATTCTTGAGAAAGGTGTCGAACTCGACCTTTTCTGCCGGCGGAACCTGGATGCCTACCAGCACGCGGCCGAAATCGGCGCCGTGGTTGCGATAATGGAACAGGCTGATGTTCCAGTCGTGTCCCATGTTGTCGAGGAACTGCATCAGCGCGCCAGGTTTCTCCGGGAACTCGAAACGGAACACTTCCTCATGTTCCGCCTGTGGCGCATGGCCGCCGACCAGATGGCGCAGATGCAACTTTGCCACTTCGTTGTCGGTCAGGTCGATGGCAGGCAGGCCGTGGGCTTCAAGGCTATCGACCAGCCGGGTTGCTTCCTCGCGGTTCTGGATAGCGATACCGACGAAGATGTGCGCTTCCTTCGGGTTGGCGTAACGGTAATTGAATTCCGTAATGTTGCGATTGCCCAGCAGCCGGCAGAATGCTTTGAATGCACCTGGTTTTTCCGGGATGGTGACGGCCAGCACGGCTTCACGTTTTTCGCCGATCTCGGCGCGCTCGGCGACGAAGCGCAGGCGGTCGAAGTTCATGTTGGCGCCTGAGGCGATGCCGATCAGGGTCTTGCCGCTCAACTGATGGCGCTTGATGTATTCCTTGATGCCGGCAGTGGCCAATGCGCCGGCCGGTTCCAGAATCGAGCGTGTATCTTCGAACACGTCCTTGATGGCGGCACAGATGGCATCGTTGTCGACCACGATCATGTCATCGACATATTCCTGACAGAGCTTGAAAGTGTTCTCACCGACCTGCTTGACGGCAGCGCCGTCGGCGAACAGGCCGACCTGTTCCAGCGTGACGCGTTTGCCGGCTTTCAGCGACTGCGTCATGGCGTCGGCATCGACCGCCTCGACGCCGATGACCTTGATCTCCGGCCGTACGGCCTTGACATAGGCTGCGACGCCTGCAATCAGGCCACCGCCACCGACGCAACAGAAGATGGCGTCGATCGGTTCCGGATGCTGCTCGAGGATTTCCATGGCGATCGTACCCTGGCCGGCGATGACGTCCGGGTCGTCGTAAGGGTGGACAAAGGTCAAGCCCTTGGTCTTTTCCAGTTCCAGTGCGTGCACATAGGCATCGGAGTAGGAGTCACCGTAAAGTACCACTTCGGCGCCGCGGCTTTGTACGGCATCGACCTTGATCTGCGGTGTGGTCGTCGGCATGACGATGACGGCGCGGCAACCAAGTTTCTTCGCGGCTAATGCCACGCCCTGCGCATGGTTGCCGGCAGAAGCGGCGATGACGCCCTTGTCGCGTGCTTCCTGCGACAGGTTGATCATCTTGTTGTAGGCACCGCGCAGCTTGAAGGAGAATACCGGCTGGGTATCCTCGCGCTTGAGCAGAATGCGGTTGTTCAGGCGTGCCGAAAGGATAGGCTGGTATTCAAGCGGGGTCTTTTCCGCGACATCGTAGACGCGCGCGTTTTTGATCTTTTCGAAGTAAGTGTTTTTCATCGGTGGACGCAGCTGTTTTTCAATATGCAGGCTGCGGTGTATCATTCAAGGTTAGATTAAGATCTGAATTATAAAGAAAACAGAAGGATAAAAGTAAATGGCAACACAGGACGAATTGAAGCAACAGGTAGCCAAGGCTGCAGTGGAATACGTCAAGGACGGCATCATCGGTGTCGGTACCGGTTCGACAGCGAACTTCTTCATTGATGAACTGGCCAAGGTCAAGCACAAGATCGACGGCGCGGTCGCCAGTTCCGAAGCCACGGCCCAGCGTTTGCGCGCTCACGGCATCGAGGTGTTCGACCTCAACAGCGTAGACGGCATGGAGATTTATGTTGACGGTGCGGATGAAATCACCGAGAACATGCACATGTTGAAGGGTGGTGGTGGTGCGCTGACGCGCGAGAAGATCGTGGCAGCATGCGCCAAGCGCTTCATCTGCATCTGTGACGAAACCAAGTTGGTGCCGGTGCTCGGCAAGTTCCCGCTGCCGGTTGAAGTGCTGCCGATGGCACGCAGCCATGTGGCACGCGAACTGGTCAAATTGGGTGGGCAGCCCGTGCTGCGCGATTTCACGACCGACAACGGCAACGTGATTCTGGATGTGCACGGCCTGACTATCATGAATCCGGTCGAGATGGAGGCGCAGATCAACCAGATTGTCGGCGTCGTCACCAACGGCCTGTTTGCCGCACGTCCTGCCAATGTGTTGTTGCTGGCGACAGCAGATGGTGTCAAGACCTACAGCAAATAATCATGGCAGGCGGGCTCGCTCGCACATCAGGCGTGAATTGACATAAAATTGTCATGAACATGCGTTAGGCTGCAGAGTTCACAAATCTGTAGCCTAACTTAAAGGAATACCATGCAATTTGAACATACCTCGAAGCAGTACGATGCGGAACTCGAATCGGTGCGTGCCGGCGTTCTGGAAATGGGCGGGCTGGTCGAGCAGCAGATCGTCAATGCACTTGAAGCGCTGGTGAACGCCAACCCGACCCTGGCGCAGAGCGTCATACGCAATGATCACCGCGTCAATGCGCTGGAAGTGCAGGTGGATGAGGAGTGCAGTCACATCATTGCACGTCGTCAACCGGCTGCCGGCGATCTGCGCATGATCATGATGATCGTCAAGACCATCACCGATCTGGAACGTATCGGCGACGAAGCGACCAAGATCGCCCGTGTTGCGGAAAAGATCTACGAATCGGACCGCATGTTCACGCCACGTTTTGCCGAGATCAAGACCATGGTCAGTCTGGTGCGTGAGATGTTGCGGACTTCGCTCGATGCATTTGCGCGTCTCGACGTGAGCAAAACAGTGGAAGTCGCGCGTCAGGATGAGCAGGTGGACGAACAGTTCCGTGTCGCCATGCGCCAGCTCATTACTTTCATGCTGGAAGATCCGCGTACCATTTCCATGTCGCTGGAGGTGCTGTTCGTGGCCAAGGCGATCGAGCGTATCGGCGACCATGCCAAGAATATCGCGGAATACGTGGTTTACATGGTCAAGGGCAAGGATGTGCGTCATACCTCCGTCGAGGAGATGGAGCGCGAAACGCTCTAGTATGCAGCTACAGAAACCTCATTTCGGCTAAGGCGGCAATTGTTAACGAAAAACCCGCCTTATTCTGAAATTGCTGCTGTTGACCTCGGTTCCAACAGCTTCAGATTGCAACTGGCGCGCGTTGTCGACGGGCGTCTGATTTTTCATGATTCCCTGCGCGAAGTCGTGCGGCTGGGCGCAGGTCTGGACAAGAACAATTATCTCGACCCTGCCGCCCAGCAACGCGCGATAGATTGCCTCAAACGCTTTAGCGAACGTCTGCGCGGACTGCCGCAGGAAGCCATACGCGCGGTGGCGACCAATACCTTCCGCGTCGCAAAAAACTCCAGAGAACTGATGGAACAGGCGCAGGCTGCGCTCGGCTGTCCGATCGAGATCATCGCCGGGCGCGAAGAGGCGCGCATGATCTTCGTCGGGGTCAGCCACAGCCTGCCGGCAGTGGATTACCAGCGTCTGGTCATCGATATCGGCGGCGGCTCTACCGAGTTCATCATCGGTCAGGGGCTGGAGCCGATCGAGATGGAAAGCCTGTACATGGGTTGCGTCAGCTACAGCCGACGATTCTTCCCCGATGGCAAGATCAGCGAGGATGCCTTGCGCCGGGCACAGTTGGCCGCTGCCGGCGAGATTCAGGCAATCCGTTCGCGCTATCAGAAACTGGGCTGGTCAGAAGCCGTGGGCTCTTCCGGCACGGCGCGTTCGCTGGGCGAAATCATGCTGCTCAACCGCTGGAGCGACGGTCATATCACGCGGGAAGGTTTGCATTCGATGCGTGAAGTGCTGCTGAAAACGAAGGACACAAGAAAGCTGCAGATCGAAGGTCTCAGCAGTGATCGCGCCACGGTGATTCCCGGAGGTCTTTGCATCATGCTCGCGGCTTTCGATGAGCTCAATATCGAGCACATGACGGCAGTTGGTACCGCGCTGCGCGAGGGTGTGCTGTACGAGATGCTGGGGCGCATGCAGCATCATGATATTCGCGCGGCTACGGTTCTCAGTTTCATGCGGCGTTATCACGTAGATCACGCGCAGGCCCGTCGTGTCGAGGTGCTGGCATTAGAGATGCTGGCGCAGGTTGGTGACAAGCTCCGGATGAAGCCGGAGGCGGCCAGGCAATACCTGGGCTGGGCGGCCAGATTGCATGAGATCGGCATTTCCATCGCCCACAGTGGCTATCACAAGCATTCGGCCTACATTGTCGAAAATGCCGATATGCCGGGCTTTTCCCGGATGGAGCAACAGACCCTGGGTTTTCTGGTCAGGGGTCAGCGTCGGGGTCTTGGCAAGATTGATCTGCCGGATTTCGGCGACGATCGCTGTCTGCTGCTGCTGATCCTCAGATTGAGTATACTTTTCAATCGCAACAGACTGGATGACGATGTGCCCCAACTCAACCTGAGTAGAAGCAAAAGTGAGTTCAGGCTGGAAGTGGCATCTGGCTGGCTGGCGCATAACCCGTTGACCGAGTCCGCCTTGCAGAATGAACTTGCTTACTGGCAGGAAGCGGGTGTCAAGCTGATCCTCAGTCAGCCTGAGGCCTGAGCAGATTTATTCGGTAGCGAAACTCTGTCCCAGCTCGGCCATCAGCTGCTGTTGTGCCGAGAACTCATAACCGCGACGCGCAGTTCTCCGGCGGTAGCTCGCATCCGCTTGCATTTCCCAGGTGTTCAGATTGTCCTTCAGGTAAGGTTCCAGACCTTCCTTGATCACGCGTTTCTTTACTTTGCTGTCCAGTAGCGGAAAACAGACTTCAATCCGGCGGAAGAAATTCCGATACATCCAGTCGGCGCTGGCCATGTAGACATTCTCTTCACCTTCATTGTAGAAGTAGAAGATGCGGCTATGCTCCAGAAAGCGGCCAACGATGGAGCGTACCGTAATGTTTTCCGAAACGCCGACTATGCCTGGCCTCAATGCACATACGCCGCGTACGATCAGGTCGATTTTGACGCCGGCACTGGAGGCGTCATACAGCGCACGGATGATGTCTGCATCGAGCAGTGCATTCATCTTGGCGATGATGCGTGCCTTTTTGCCGGACTTCGCCATCTCCGCTTCGTGGTAAATCGCCTTGATCAGCTTGCTGTGCAAGGTGAAAGGGGACTGCCACAGATGCTTGAGTTTGGTGGCTTTGCCGAGGCCGGTGAGCTGCGCGAATACGTCATTGACATCGGCACAGATCTCCTCGTGGCAGGTCATCAGGCCGAAGTCGGTATAGAGCCTGGCCGTGCGCTGGTGATAGTTGCCGGTCGACAGATGCACATAACGCTTTAGCTTGCCGTCCTCCCGGCGGACGACCATGGCCATCTTGGCATGGGTCTTGTGCCCGACCACGCCATAGACCACGTGAGCGCCGGCTTTCTCCAGTTTGGCAGCCCAGTTGATATTGGCTTCTTCGTCAAAGCGTGCCATCAGTTCGACCACTACGGTGACTTCCTTGCCGCGTCTGGCAGCATCGATCAGCGATTGCATCAGCGTGGAATCGGCGCTGGTGCGGTAGAAGGTCTGCTTGATCGCCAGTACATGCGGGTCTTCCGCTGCCTGCTTGATGAATTCGATGACCGGGTTGAAAGACTGGTAAGGGTGGTGTAGCAGTATGTCAGCTTTGTGGATGGCTTTGAACAGGTCTGTTTCCTTGCTCAGTTCGCGCGGCAAGCTCGGTGAGTAGGGCGCAAACTTGAGGTCGGGCCTGTCCACCGAATCCGGGATCTGCATCAGGCGCACAAGATTGACCAGGCCGTTGACCTTGTACAGGTCTTCCTGAAGCAGTCCGAACTGGCCGAGCAGAAAGGCGGACATCTCATCCGGACAGTTGTCTGCGACTTCCAGGCGTACGCCTTCGCCATATTGGCGGTGGCTTAGTTCGCCCTGCAGCGCGATACGCAAGTCTTTCACATCCTCATCATCGACAGTCAGGTCGCTATCGCGAGTGACGCGGAATTGATAACAGCCTTTTACCTGCATGCCGGAGAACAGTTCGCCGACATGCGCATGCAGGATGGAGGAGAGGAAGATGAAGCCGTATTCGCAGCCGGCGATATCGGCCGGCAAGCGGATTACCCGTGGTAGTGCGCGCGGAGCCTGCACTACGGCGACGCCGGAATTGCGGCCGAAGGCATCCTTGCCCTCCAATTCGACAGCAAAATTCAGGCTTTTGTTGAGGATGCGTGGAAAGGGATGGGCGGGGTCGAGGCCGATGGGAGTGAGGATGGGCATCAATTCGCGGAAGAAGTATTCGCGTATCCATTCGGCCTGGGTTGCATTCCATTGCGTGCGCCGCAAAAACTTGATGTCTTCCTGCTCCAGTCGGGGCAGAACCACTTCATTCAGTATCTTGTACTGGTGATCGACCAAAGCGTGCGCTTCGGCACTGACACTGGTAAAGACCTGTCTTGGGCGCATGCCGTCCGGCCCGGTTGTCGTGTCATTGAAGCGGATCTGCTCCTTGAGTCCGGCGACGCGTACCTCGAAAAACTCATCCATGTTGCTGCTGAAGATGCAGAGGAACTTCAGTCGTTCCAGCAGCGGTACGCGCTCATCCTCGGCTTGGGCCAGCACACGACGGTTGAAGGCGAGGATGCCGAGCTCGCGGTTGAAGAAATATTCCGGATTCAATTTGACTGAGCGCAATTCAAAACCCCAATGTAGGCCGGTTGTGTGACAAAGGTATGACGATTGTGACAGTCGGGCAGCGTTTCAGTTTTTCGGTGGAACATAACCCGATGCCGCATCGGCGCCGGCGCCGAAGAAATAGGCCTCGGTCTGCTGTGCCAGATACTTGCGTGCCTGCGGATCGGCCAGGCTCAGGCGGTTTTCATTGACCAGCATGGTTTGATGCTTGAGCCAGCCGGCCCATGCCTCCTTGGAAACGTTTTCGAAGATACGCTTGCCGAGCTCGCCGGGATAAGGCGGAAAATCCAGGCCTTCTGCTTCGTGACCCAATTTGATGCATTGAACTGTACGTGCCATGTTTAGACTCTAGAAAGTTGACTGAGAAGCTGACTATCATAGCTTAACAAGGCCCGGACTGCATCCGGCGCGGGAAGTTGCTTCATCCGGGCTGGGCTCATCCAGGCTGGCCATCAGGCCGTGGTTTGGTCAGTATCGGCGCATAGACCAGCACGAACAGTGCGAAGGCCGCAGTCCAGCACAGATAGGAAGCGATGATCCACCAGAGGTAGTGGCTCATGTCGATCAGCGGCAGGCCGATACGGAAGACCGCACTCAGTACCAGCAGGCCTAGTGCATAGCCAACCAGTACCGGCGGTTGGCGAATGTTGCGGCCGCTGTGACCGAGGGCGACGCGTGACATCATGGACAGGGTCATAAGCCCGATGCCGCCGATGGTGAACAGATGCACGGTGAGGATGCCGGAGATTGGAAGCCAGTATTGCAGCGCCATCAGCAGGAAGCCGACGTTGATCAGCCATGATGAGACATAGAGCCCCCACAGCAGCGGCGCCCGCCAGATGCCCGGCGTATGCCAATTGAAAAGACGCAGGCCGTTGAGCAGGAACAGCAGTCCGGCCGAAAGCAACGTGAATTTGGCACGGCCGATGAACAGCTCGTTGATGAAGAACAGGACAAAAAATAGCAGGATGCTGATGTCGAGCCAGCGGAGCTGGCGGAGTTTGACCTTCTCCTCGACGCCGCGCTCGATGAAGAACGGAATCACGCGTCGGCCGATCAGCATGATCAGGCTGATGATGAGATAGAGTGCGCCGTAGAGCGCGAGGTGGATGACATTCTCCACGTAACCCAGCGCGCCGAGATAGAACAACCCGTTGCCGGCGACGATGATGACCAGTTTGGATAGAACCGCCAGTTGCTGCCACTGTCGCACCTTGATGATGGGGTGGGCGACTGCCGCCATCAGCAGCAGGCCGAACAGTAGATCGAGCACGGCGGCCATGGCCATGAAGCTGGTGCCGGCCAGCATCAGCAGTCGGGCCAGCGTCCAGACCGAGAACAGGCCGAATAGCGCCTTGCCATGTACGGTCTGGATGCCGGTCCAGTTCTTCACGGCCGTCAGCAGAAAGCCTGCGATGACGGCGAGACCATAGCCATAGAGCATTTCGTGGGCATGCCACTGCATGGGGCTGATGGCTTCGATGGTCAGCGGCATGTCCAGTGCGTAACTTGCGACCCATACTGTCATCGAAAGCAGCGCAAAGATGCCCGCGCCAAGAAAGAACGGACGGAAGCCTAGATTGAACAAAGCAAAACCATTCGTCTTGTTTCTGGATATTTCAACAGGTTGAACCAGCATGACAACGCCTCCTCGATTTGCTCTCAGCTTAAAACAAATCGGGAGGGTACTCCAGTTCCGCTGTCGGTCTGGTCAGTGTCGGCGTGACTAGAACTCGCCGCGTAGACCGATCAAGAGGGAACGGCCGCGTTGCGGCGCGATATCCTTGAGGAAGGAGGTGTGGTCGCGGATTTCGTCGTCAAGCAGATTGTAGGCCTTGGCGAAGGCTTCCAGCCGCATGGTGGACGGTAGCAGCCAGGTTGCAGTGGCATTGACCGAGGTATAGCTGTCGGTCGGCAATTCGTTCTCCGCTACTTTGGTCTGCTTGAAACCATGTAGCACATCAAGACTGGTACCGAAACGGTTGAAGCTGTAGTTCAGGCCCCAGCCCAGACGTAATGGTGAAATCCTCGGCAGGTATTCACCTACATCACGGTTTCTGGCACGCACATAATCACCGCGCAGGGTCAGGTCAAGGTTGCCGCGGCCTTCGTGGATGCGGAATTTGCCGTCAGCTTCAAGACCGCTGAAGCTTGCCTTTACCTGCTCGAAGTCGGCGCCGGCAAGTTCGCCGGCAGGGTCGATTATGCCTTCTTCATCAAACATCAGGCCGTTGCTGAACAGGCCGATGAAATTGCTGAAGCGGGTGTGGTAAGCGCCGACGTTGAAAGCATGTTTACCGGATTTCCAGCGGATTTGTGCATCTATGCCTCTGGAGCGTTCAATATCAAAATCGCTATTGCCCACTTCATACTGGCCGGTGGCGACGTGCGGGCCGTTGGCATACAGCTCGAAATAGCTCGGTGCACGCTGGTTGCTGGAAAGATTGCCGGATACAGACCATTGTTGGTTGATCTTGAAGAGTGCGCCAACGGCGATGCTCTTGGGTGTGAAGTCGCGCGACACGGCAGCACCGAAGCGGTCGCCGCCCTCGGAATCGACATCAACGCGGTCGACGCGGCCGCCGAGACTCAGTTTGAGGTCGTCGGCGTTGACCAGGCTCACCGGCAGTTCTTCGTAAACATAGATGCCGCGGCTCTGTGTCTGGTTTTTCGGCACGAAGGCCTCATCGCCGATGGCGGCAAACTTGCTGTCCTGGAACTGGAAGCCGATGGCGCCGGACAGCTTGCCAATATTACCGTGGCCGATCTCCAGCGAACCTTCATTGCCTCGATTGCTGAAACGGGTCTCTGGGCTGCCACCGGCGATTTCCACGTGTTTGTAATCGGTGTCGGCAAAGCGGAATTTGACGCGGTTGATGATGTTGCCGAGATCCTTGAACTCGGTCGCCAGATCCCAACGCTCGCTGCTCTGGTCGATGATGACGTCTTTCTCGGCGACCACGCCGTATTTGTTGTCATGGCCGGAGTAGGAAAGGCCGACATAGCCGTTATCGAAAGTCAGCGAAGCGCCCAGTGCGCCGCCGTCGGCACGTGAGGCGCTGTTGACCAGGCGTCCGCGATGTTCGCGCGGAGTACCGTCTTCGCGATTCTTGCGGCTGGAGACGGCGTAGCCCGGGATGTCCATGTCATTGGTTTTGCGTTCATAGACATCGGCGTGGATGGCGAACAGGCCGTTGCCGGCATCCAGTACGATGGCGCCGCTTTTCTGGTCTTCGGCTCCGCCAAAGCGCATCTCGCCACGGCCGGTAATACCGTCCAGTTGCTCTTTCGGTATGCGGTGGTCGATGGCATTGACCACGCCGCCGACGGCACTGCCGCCATAGAGCAGGGCTGCCGGACCGCGCACGACGTCGATCTGCTCGATGATCAGCGGGTCTATGCCGACGGCATGGTCGAAACTGAGGCTGGAGGCGTCGAGGATGCCGACACCATTCTGCATGATGCGCACGCGCTCGCTATCCAGCCCGCGTATCACCGGACGCGAGGAGTTGGGGCCGAAAGAGGTAGCACTGACGCCGGGCAGGGATTGCAGGGTCTCGCCCAAGGTGCTTTCGCGACCCAGAGACAATTCACGGCCGCTGAGTACGGAAACCGGTACCACCATTTCGTCGAAGCCGGCACCGAGCGGATTGGCCGTGACCGGTACCGGTGCGAGTTCTATGATGACGTTCTCGGCTTTGGCCTGGAAGGCGAAAAGGAAGGGATGGCTGACGGTAAATGCGACAGCCAGAAACAGTGTTTTACGCGCAGGCAGGCGCGTTTTGGTATTGGTGTAAGACATATGAACCTCATTGTGCAAACAAGCAGAAAACAGACCTCAGCCGTTGAACGGCTGCTTCAGGGGCTTGCTAAATGAGGGAGGGTGGTGCGCGTGCAGCGTAGGTGAGATTAAAGGCAGGAGAGTGCTGGCTGAAGGTTTCGGTAGCAGCTACCCGATCCGGTAGCAGATTGAAATCGAATTGGTACTGACTGATCAGACCATGGGCAAGATGACTGATGCCCACGCAGTGTTCGCAACTGGCCGAGTGTTGCGGCGCCTGATCCTGCTGTTGCGTTTGCAGGTCGAGATCGGCAAGGTGGGAGATTTCGTGCAGTAGCGCATTCTGCTGGTTGAAGCCGAGCAGGAAAGTCAGTGCGAGCGTGAACAGAAATCTGTGCAACATGATTGCATTTTAGCAGAGCCTGAGCAAACTGCAAAAAAGCATGTCTGGGATTGGTGTATTCTGGTTGTATTTTTTGACGTTGGTATGGGGCTCAAGTAGAATGCGCCCTACTCAATTGGGGAGTAGCCTCCTTTGCAGTCAGCAAAGGGTTTACGTCAACATACTTGGCTTTGGCCATGGCGTAAGCGTTTCATGCCAACACTGCATGACTTGGCGAGACCATTGACTGCGCTGCTTCAGGGCTGGGTTGGGCGCGGTCATTGGTTAACCCCGGCCGGAGCTCTCTTGGCATGGACGCATTTCTTATTTCTACCGGTATCGTTTCCCTCGCGGAAATCGGCGACAAAACTCAATTGCTGGCCTTTTTGCTGGCGGCACGATACAAAAAACCCTGGACCATTATTCTGGCCATTCTGTTGGCGACCATTGCCAATCATGCACTGGCTGGTCTGCTCGGCACCTGGTTGACCACATTGCTGGCCCCGGACGTGTTGCGTTGGGCGCTGGGCATTTCTTTCGTTCTGATGGCTGGCTGGATTCTGATTCCCGACAAGCTCGATGGTGCGGAGGCGACCAGCATCGGTCATCTGGGGGTCTTCAGCACGACGTTGTTGACATTCTTTCTGGCAGAAATGGGCGACAAGACACAGATTGCAACAGTGGCGCTGGCAGCGCAGTATCAAGCCTTTTTCCTGGTGGTGCTGGGCACGACGCTGGGCATGATGATCGCCAATGTGCCGGCCGTTCTGGTGGGTGAGAAGCTGGCGCATCGTATTCCGGTGAAATGGGTACATGCCATCGCTTCTGCCATTTTCCTCATCCTTGGTGTATTTGTGCTGTCAGGGTTTGCCGCAGCTGTTGGCTTGTAGCAAAAAAGGGAGCTTCTGCTCCCTTTTTCATGCATCTGCCTTTTGAATCAGGCAAAATTTCTTCTGAACATATCCAGCGCAAGTTGGTAGCCGGTCATTGCCAGCTGCGGGTCGTAGCGCTCGCCTTCGTCGCGCATGAAGGCATGCTGGGCATTGAATTCATGCCAGGTGAAGGTCAGGTTCGCTGCAGTCAGTTTCTGGTAAACGACAGCGCGGCCTTCAGTCGGGATGTGATTGTCCTGTTTGCCCCAGATCATCAGTAGTTCGCCCTTGATATCGGACAGACGTTCCATGCTGTGCTGGCCGGGCTGGTTGGGAATGACATTGGTGTGCAGGTCGGTGGCGTAGAAGCAGGCAGTGGCTTCGACTTCGGGCTGCAGGGCAGCGCGGAAGGCCAGATGGCCGCCGATACAGAAGCCCATGGCGCCGATGCGGCCATTGCACCAAGGCTGCTGCTTGACCCAGGCGATCATTGCAGCGTTGTCCGTGTCGTAGCCCTGCACATCCTTTGCGGATTTGTCGGCATTGCCCTTGTCGCGGCCGGCATCATCGTAAGCCAGTACAGTGCCGATCGGATTCAGTTCATGGAAAACTTCCGGTACCAGAACGGCATAACCGTGACCGGCCATGATTTTGGCGGCACGCTCGATCGGGCCGGTCTGTTGGAAGATTTCCGAATAGAACAGGATGACCGGGTAGCTGCCGGCGGCGACGGGCCGGTGAATGTAGGTGCGCATGATGCCGGTCGGCGTGTCGAGATCGATAAATTCACTTTGTATGTTCATGGTTGGTCCAGTGCGGTTGAATATGGCTGCGCCTGATGTCGAGCGCGCAAGAATAATGGCTGATTCTACAATGCTTTGACGGGCTAAACAAAAGGCCGCATGCGCGGCCTTTTGTCATTCGTCAGCAATCCATGCGTTGAGATCAGGCCTTGAAGTTGGCTTCTGCGAAATCCCAGTTGACGATGCTCCAGAATTCTTCGACATACTTTGGACGCGCATTGCGGTAATCGACATAGTAGGCATGTTCCCAGACGTCGATTGTCAGCAGCGGAGTCTGGCCACCGGTCATCGGATTCGCAGCATTGCTGGTGCTTTCCAGACTGAGTGAGCCGTCCTTGTTCTTGACCAGCCAGGCCCAGCCGGAACCGAAGGTGGTGATGGCTTTCTGACTGAACTGCTTCTTGAATTCATCGAATGAGCCGAAAGCCTTGTCGATGGCTGCTGCCAGCTCACCCTTGGGTGTGCCGCCGCTGTTCGGTTTGAGGCCGTTCCAGTAGAAAGTATGGTTCCAGACCTGGGCCGCATTGTTGAAAATGCCACCTGTAGACTTCATGACAATTTCTTCCAATGTGGCGTTTTCGAATTCGGTGCCCTTGATCAGATTGTTGAGGTTGGTCACATAGGTCTGATGGTGTTTGCCGTAATGATATTCGATGGTTTCGGCGGAGATGACCGGTGCAAGCGCGTCTTTGGCATAGGGTAATGGGGGTAGTTGATGTTCCATTTGTGATTTCCTAGAAGTTGAATTGACATTACAGACAAGCAAATTTGATGCCCTTATTTTGCCATAGTTTCATGACAGATAAGAGTTCGTGGGTTAACCGGTGTATTTTGTTCACTTGAGACGTTGTTCCGGAACGTTATCCAGAGTGGTATTTATTTTTTCTTCGCACGTGGGTGTGCGGCATCATAAACTTTGGCGAGATGCTGAAAATCCAGATGCGTATATACCTGAGTCGTGCTGATATTGGCATGTCCCAGCATTTCCTGTACGGCGCGCAAGTCGCCGCTGGATTGCAATACATGGCTGGCAAAGCTGTGACGCAGCATGTGCGGGTGCACGTCGCTGCTGATTCCCTGCTTGATCGCCCATTCCTTGATGCGGTATTGCACGGCGCGTGAGCTGATACGTTTGCCCCGATGATTGACGAACAAGGCGGTTTCTTCTGCCGGAGTCATGGTCCTGCGGACGGCGAGCCAGTTCCTGATGGCCTGTGTCGCATGGCTGCCGACAGGCACGATGCGGGTCTTGCTGCCCTTGCCGGTGACGGTGACGGTGCCTTCGGCAAAGTTGAGCGCGTCGATATTCAAGCCGACCAGTTCTGCGAGACGCAGACCGGAGGAATAAAATAATTCAAGGATGGCGCGATCGCGCAGGGTTAGCGGCTCATCGCCTTCTATTGTCACCAGCTGGATGGCCTGATCGGAAGACAAGGCCTGTGGCAACGACTTCGGGCTTTTGGGGGCGCGCATGCCGGTACAGGGGTTGTTGCTGAAGCCGTGGCGCTGAATCAGGTAGTCGAAGAATCCGCGCCAGGCTGACAAATGGCGGGCAATGCTTTTGCCGCCGGTGCCTCGACCATGCACATTGCCGATGAAGCGGCGGATGTGGTTGCTGGTCAGGTCATTCAGCGGTGTTTTGTCTGCCAGCGTGAGCAGCAGCCGGATGTCTCGCGCATAATTTTCACGTGTCAGCGGGCTGAGCCCGCGCTCGAACGCCAGATGTTCAAGGTAGCCGGCAAGGTAGTCCACCGACCTGGCGCCTATTGCTCAGTATGGCGCAGCAAGGCCGCGCTGACAAGTTCGCCGATACGGGTCAGATACTGGGTACCCATTTCAGGGTGGAAGCGTTTTTCATCTTCGGAGGCAATGGCCAGCAGGCCGGAAACCTTGTCGCTGCGTAGTGCGATCAATGCAAACGACTTGGGAGCAGCGTTCTCACCAAACCAGCTGTCCAGTTCCAGGCCCGGCCGATGGCCGCAGTATGGCTCGATCAGGCCTTGCGCCCAATTGCGGAGTTCGGCATCAATAGGTTTGAAAACTTCATTGCCGGCATCGATGCTATCTTTTGGGTTGGACCACAACCGCAGCCCGACATGCGGGACTGAGAAGCTGTCGCGCAGGTCCTGCATCAATAGCTGCACCAATACCTCGAGATTGGGTGCGGCCAGCAGGCCCAGGCTCAGGCGATGCACCTTTTCGCTGATCAGGTCATTTTCACGGCCATATTGCAGGAATTCGGAAACTTTGGCCTCCAGTACACGGATTCTGTCGCGCTGGGTCAGCTGCTGACGTTCGGCCAGCGACACTGTGCCACCACCATGCGGGCTGGGCAGGTAGAGTTCCGTCAGCAATGCGGCGTGGTGTTCGAAAAATTGCGGGTTCTTGTGTAAATAGGCCGCAACTTCTTCTGCGCTTGGTAATGCTTCTTCGGATAATTGCATCATGACTCCCTGTGATGTTTATTGGCACCTCGAAAAACCTACTGCGCGAACGGATTGCGGCGTCGCTTCCTTGCTCACCCCTCGTCAGTTAACTTGATATGTCTCGGGGATTCGCTGCGGGCTCCTTGCACTGTGTCTGCTCGTGACAGTTTTTCGAGGCACCCTTATTTAATTTTAAGCTTCAACTGTCAAGGCGCCAATATCCATTTCGCCTTCGAATACGGTGGTGGCTGGTCCGGTCATCCATACCGGGGTTTGGTCACCATTCCAGCTGATGTTGAGCTCGCCGCCGCGCATGCTGACGCGGACTGGTGATTGCAGCAGCCTGAGCCGGATGCCGCTGACAACTGCGGCGCAGGCACCCGAGCCGCAAGCCAAGGTTTCGCCGCTGCCGCGTTCGAACACGCGCAGACGGATGTGATGTGGATCGACGATTTGCATGAACCCTGCGTTGACGCGTTGCGGGAAGCGCGGGTGTGACTCGATCAGCGGACCCTG
>DLMX01000111.1:50824-55698 GCA_002479405.1 Methylophilaceae bacterium UBA7525 | reverse complement strand
TTGCCCATGGATACGGCGCAAACATCAATGAACTCTGCCCCGAGGTCGAGTGCGTGGAGATCGGCTGTAGCTTCCGCGACAAATGGGATGTTGGCGGGCTGAAAGTCGGGCGCCCCCATGTTGACGGTGACCTGGCCATCATCCTGTAATTGCAGGGTGATGACGCCGCGCGCTGTTTCCACGTCGATGCTGCGTTTGTCGGTCAACTGCTTTTCGTGCACGAATTTGACGAAGCAGCGCGCGCCATTGCCGCATTGTTCGACCTCGCCGCCATCGGCATTGAAGATGCGATAGCGGAAATCCACATCGGCGAATTTGCCGGAAGGCCGTTCCACCAGCAGCAATTGGTCGCAGCCTACGCCGAAATGGCGATCGGCAATCAGGCGAATCTGCGCTGCATTGAGCGCAATTTTCTGGGAAATGGCGTCAATTACAACAAAATCGTTGCCGATCCCATGCATTTTGGTGAACTTTAGCGTCATAAACAGTTTTGAATTGAAAGGTTGGCTAGCATTGTAGGGCATGTCAGGGCCGCTTGAAACGGCCATAGCTCCAGAGATACTGTTGCGGACATTGGCGCACCAGACGTTCTATGCCGTCATTGACGTCTTGCGGCGTTGGTGCGGCGGCGAGTTTGCCTTCAGGATCGAGGGGTTCGATATGAATTACATAGCCGCGTCCCAATGGCAGTCGCTCGCCGAAAGCGAGTAGCACGGTTGCCCCCGTGGATTCTGCCAGTTTGCCGACCAGCGTCATGGTGTAGGCTTGCCTGCCGAAGAAACTGGTCCATTCGCCTTCGTTCTCTTCTGGCACCTGGTCCGGCAGGATGCCGACTGCCTCGCCTTTTTTCAGGGTTTTCAGCAAGGTGCGTATGCCGCTCATGTTGGTTGGAGCCAGCGTGATATGAGTGCGCTGGCGACCTTCTTCCACCAGTTTGCCGAGTTCGGGGTCGCGCGGTGGTTTGAAGAGTACGCTGATCGGGTAGTGCGAGGCATAGTAAATGGCGGTAATCTCATAGCAGCCGAGATGTGGTGTCAGAAAGATGATGCCCTTGTCTTTGGCGTGCGCTGCTTCGACGTGCTCCCAGCCTTTGCATTCGCGCACCAGTTTCAGCACGGAGGCCTCCGGCCTGAACCAGATGGCGAAAGTTTCCAGTATGCCCTTGCCGGTTTCGCGGATGCTGGCATGCAACAGGCGTCGGTAGTCCCTGTGGGAAAGGGAGTTTCTGACCCAGCGCAGATTTCTGCGCGTGCGGCGCAGGCGTCTTCTGAACAAAAGAAAGTACAGATAACCGAAGATCACGCCCAGCCCGTGTATCACCGGAAGCGGCAGGCTGGCGAAGATGCGAAGTAAGGCTTTGAGCATGAAATACTTTTTGAACGTTTGCAAGTTTGGTATTCTAACAACCTTTTGCCAACCTTATCCGAGCACCTCATGAGCGAATATCTTTTTACTTCCGAATCTGTTTCCGAAGGCCATCCGGACAAACTGGCCGACCAGGTGTCCGACAGCATTCTTGATGCCATTCTTGAACAGGACCCGACCGCACGTGTCGCCGCAGAAACGCTGGCCAATACCGGCCTGATCGTGCTGGCGGGTGAAATCACAACCACAGCCAATGTCGATTACATCAAAGTCGCGCGTGAAGCGGTCAAGCGTATCGGCTATGACAATACCGACTACGGTATCGACTACAAGGGTTGTGCCGTGCTGGTGGCTTATGACAAGCAGTCCCCGGATATCGCTCAGGGCGTGGATAAGGCGGAAGACGATCCTCTGGATCAGGGTGCCGGCGATCAAGGCCTGATGTTCGGCTATGCATGTGAAGAAACACCGCAGTTGATGCCCTTGCCGATCTGGCTGTCCCACCGTCTGGTCGAGCGTCAGTCCCAGTTGCGCAAGGATGGGCGTCTTTCCTGGTTGCGGCCCGATGCCAAGAGCCAAGTCACGGTGAAGTATGTCGACGGCAAGCCGGATGCCATCGATACCGTCGTGCTTTCCACCCAGCATGCGCCGGAGATGTCGCTGACACAGATCCGTGAAGCCGTGATCGAAGAAATCATCAAGCCTATCCTGCCGAAGGAACTGATCAAGGGCGAGATCAAGTATCTGGTCAACCCGACCGGTCGTTTCGTCATCGGTGGCCCGCAGGGCGATTGTGGTCTGACCGGCCGCAAAATCATTGTCGATACTTATGGTGGTGCCGCTCCGCATGGCGGCGGCGCTTTCTCCGGCAAGGATCCGTCCAAGGTCGACCGTTCTGCAGCTTACGCTGCACGCTATGTCGCCAAGAACATCGCCGCCGCCGGTCTCGCTTCCCGTTGCTTGGTGCAGGTGTCCTATGCCATCGGTGTTGCGCAGCCGACCAGTGTCATGGTCGAGACCTACGGCACCGGCAAGGTTTCGGATGAAGTGCTCATTGGTTTGGTTCGCGAACACTTCGACCTGCGTCCGAAAGGTATCGTCAAGATGCTGGACCTGTTGCGTCCGATTTACAGCAAGACGGCTGCGTATGGTCACTTCGGCCGCGACGAACCTGAATTTACTTGGGAAAACACAGATAAAGCAGCAGCACTGCGTGCTGCTGCCGGGCTGTAAGCCCGGCGCCGGAGGCGTTTATCTGTGTTTCGGCGTAGGCTAACATGCGCAAAGCGCATGTTAAGCGAAGTGGCCGAAGCCAAAACATGGCACTTCGTGCTATAGCCAGGTTGTAAGGTTGAGCCAAAGGCGATTTCTGCTTTTGGCCAAACCTCTGATTTGTTTTATAATTGCACTATTAACCGAGGAACGCTGCGAGACATTCCCCATGTCCCAGGCTCGGTTTGCAGCACGGGGCAACCCGACTGTAACGGCGTTCACCTACATTTAACTCGTGCCGGACACGGGAGTTGGGTGAACAGGATGCCAATCCACTGCTACCACTTCCCTCCGGTCACACATTCAAGGAACTGATGGATGAATTCTGTGACTGATTTCAAAGATTATGTAATTGCCGATATGGGCCTCGCCAGCTGGGGCCGCAAGGAAATCGCCATTGCCGAGACAGAGATGCCCGGCTTGATGGCGATTCGTGAAGAGTATGCATTGACCAAGCCGCTGAAGGGCGCGCGCATTACCGGTTCGCTGCATATGACGATCCAGACCGCCGTGCTGATCGAGACGCTCGAAGATCTGGGCGCCGAAGTGCGCTGGGCTTCCTGCAATATCTTCTCGACCCAGGATCACGCTGCAGCTGCCATCGCCGCGCGCGGAACTGCGGTATTCGCGGTCAAGGGCGAAACGCTGGAAGAGTACTGGGATTACACACATCGCATCTTCGAGTGGCCGGACGGCGGTTATTCCAACATGATCCTGGATGATGGCGGTGATGCCACATTGTTGCTGCATCTGGGCTCCAAGGCTGAGAAGGATGAAACCGTGCTGCACAATCCGGGCAGCGAGGAAGAGGTGTATCTGTTCAATGCCATCAAGGCCAAACTGAAGACAGATCCGACCTGGTATTCCACACGTTTAAGCAAGATCAAGGGCGTGACCGAAGAGACCACGACCGGCGTCAACCGCCTGTATCAGATGCACAAGGAAGGTCGCCTGGCATTCCCAGCCATCAACGTTAATGACTCCGTGACAAAATCCAAGTTCGACAACCTTTATGGTTGCCGCGAGTCTCTGGTTGACGGCATCAAGCGTGCAACCGATGTCATGGTTGCCGGCAAAGTGGCAGTTGTGGCCGGTTACGGCGATGTGGGCAAGGGTTCTGCCCAAGCGTTGCGTGCCCTGTCTGCACAAGTCTGGGTGACCGAGATCGATCCGATCTGCGCCCTGCAAGCCGCAATGGAAGGTTACCGTGTGGTGACCATGGACTATGCCTGTGAACATGGCGACATTTTTGTGACCGCGACTGGCAACTATCATGTCATTACCCACGAGCACATGGCCAGGATGAAAGACCAAGCCATCGTCTGCAATATCGGTCACTTCGATAATGAGATCGATGTCGCTTCTCTGGAAAAATACCAGTGGGAAGAGATCAAGCCGCAAGTCGATCATGTGATTTTCCCTGACGGCAAGCGCATCATCCTGCTGGCCAAGGGTCGTCTGGTCAACCTGGGTTGCGGTACCGGTCATCCGTCCTACGTGATGTCCAGCTCCTTTGCCAACCAGACCATTGCCCAGATCGAGCTGTTCAGCCATAGCGAGAAATATCAGGTCGGTGTCTATACGCTACCGAAGCATCTGGATGAAAAGGTGGCGATTCTGCAGTTGAAGAAGCTCAATGCGCAGCTGACCCGTTTGAGCGACCAGCAGGCCGCTTACATCGGTGTCCCGGTTGAAGGCCCGTACAAGCCGGACCATTACCGCTACTAAACTGCATGATCAGGCGTCTGCCGACAGCCGCCTGATCGGCAGCAACAAAAAAAGGAGAGGCCGTCATGCTGCTGTTGCTGATCTGGATACTGAATGCGCTGGCTTTGCTGGCAGTTGCTTACCTGATGCCGTCCATCGAGTTGGCCGGTTTTATGTCAGCGTTGCTTGCAGCTGCCGTAATCGGGCTGGTGAATATGCTGATTAGGCCGGTGTTGATATTGCTCACATTGCCGGTCACCATCCTGACCTTGGGTCTGTTCATCTTCGTCATCAACGGTCTGCTGTTTTATTTTGTCGGACATGTGCTGGAAGGTTTTCATGTGCAGACACTGATGTCCGGCATAGTGGGGGCCATACTTTACAGCATCATTTCCTGGCTGCTGACTTCATTAATCCCGGTCAATCAATAAGACCCATAACTACAATATGAGTGATCCTGTGATCAGTTTCGAGTTTTTCCCGCCGAAGACGGCGGAGGGCATTGCCAAGTTGCGCGAAACGCGCAAGCA
>DLMX01000111.1:31135-50608 GCA_002479405.1 Methylophilaceae bacterium UBA7525 | reverse complement strand
CCACGCGCGACCGCACCATGGACACGGTGCTGGAGATACAGAATGAAGGCCATGAGGCGGCGCCGCATATTTCCTGCATTTCATCGAGCCGGCAGGAGATTGCCGAACTGTTGCAGGCCTACAAGGCGAAGAATATCCGTCATCTGGTCGCGTTGCGCGGCGACCTGCCGTCCGGCGAAGCGAGTGCCGGTGATTTCCGTTATGCCAATGAACTGGTGGCATTCATTCGCGAGCAGTCCGGTGACTGGTTCGAGATCGAAGTGGCTGCCTATCCCGAGTTTCATCCCGAGGCCAGTTGCGCGAGTGCCGACCTGAAGAACTTCAAGGCCAAGGTGGATGCAGGAGCTGATGCTGCCATTACGCAGTATTTCTACAATACGGATGCCTATTTCCGGTTTGTCGATCAGTGTCAGGCCTTGGGCATCGACATCCCCATCGTGCCTGGCGTCATGCCGATATACAACTACACCCAGCTGGCAAGATTCTCGTCAGTGTGCGGTGCGGATATTCCCCGCTGGCTGCGTCTGCGCCTGCAGGATTTCGGAGATGACCTGCCATCCTTGCGTGCCTTTGGTATGGATGTGGTGACGGAACTGTCGGAAAGGTTGATCGCGGGCGGAGCGCCCGGATTGCATTTCTATACCCTGAATCAGGCAGGCATTATCTCCACCATCATGCAGAGACTCTCCCTGCCTGCCAAGTAATGCTGTGCTGGCCGGCTTTAGTGCATGGTCGGCCGGTTGTCGCCGAACATGGCATCTTCGACGAAAAGGTAGTCATTGGCCTTGCCTTGGTTCCACAAGGCCATCAGCACGATCCAGCGAGTTTCGTCGATGCCGACTTCTGGTTGTGACAGTGCCATGGCGCGATCAACGACCAGTTCGCGCTGGGCGGAATCCAGTACCTTGGCTTGCTCGAGAAACATGATGAAACTGAGGCTTTCCGAGCTGATTTTCTTGATTTCGGTCTCTCCGTAGACACGCATGCCGAGGCTGTGCGTGGCAGAGGTTGCAGTGAGGTTGGACATTTCTTCGAGTTTTGAAAACCAGTCGAACGCACCGTTGATGTCTTCCTGGTCGAAGCCGGCTGCGAAGAGTTCATTGGCGAGTGTATTCTGGTCGGGACGGATATTTGCTTCAAAGTAATTTTCGAACATGTAGACCAGGACTTCGAACATATATTCCCCCAAGTGATGAAAGCGGAATCAGGCGAGGCGCTGGTATCGACCCCCGGGTAGCGATGCAACCTTGCTTTCGAGTTCCAGCATCAACAGCATGGCCGAAAGGTTATCGCTCGTCAAGCCGCTGCGCTCCAGCAATACTTCCATCGTGATAGGTTCAAATCCCATGGAATCCAATAGGGGGTTGGTTTCCGAAGACGTTTGTGTTTCCGGCAAAATATTTTCTCTAGTGATTGCGCCGAGCTCATCCACAATATCTTGTATGCTGTCGACCAGTTTGGCACCCTGTTTGATCAGTTGGTGACAGCCCTTGGAAACGGGTGAATGAATGGAGCCGGGGATGGCGAAAACCTCGCGTCCCTGTTCGGCGGCAAGGCGTGCTGTAATCAGCGAACCGCTCTGGACATTGGCTTCGACCACCAGGCAGCCCATGGCCAACCCACTGATGATGCGATTTCTGCGCGGAAAGTTCTGCGCTCTGGAAGGCGTGCCCAGCGGGAATTCGGAAAGTATCAGACCCTGTTCGGCGATCTGATGCGCCAGCTCGCGATGTCGTGAGGGATAGACGATATCCAGTCCGGTGCCGACGATGGCAATGGTTGCGCCGGTCGCCTTCAAGGCGCCGCGATGCGCGGCACCATCAATGCCCAGCGCCATGCCGCTGATGATGGTGTAGCCGTGATTGGCCAGTGCCTGTGAAAAGTCCTCGGCATTTTTCTCTCCCTGCGGACTGGCATTTCGGCTGCCGACGACGGCAATACCGGGCGTGTTAAGCCATTTCTTTTGTCCTTTGGCATAAAGCAGCGGCGGCGGGTCCGGGATCTCCAGCAGGGTTTTCGGGTAATCTGCATCGGCAAGAGTAATCAGGTGGTTCTGTTCGGACCCCAGCCAGTCGAGCGTGGGTTCAGATGATGAGGTGTCGGGACCGGCGCTGATGCTATCCGCGATTTTATCGGCGACGATCTGGCGCAGCTGGGAATAGGAGGCATCGAAAACGGATTTGGGTTCGCCAAAGGCCTTGAGCAGCTGGCAAACACTTTGATTGCCCAGACCATGGATGTTGCATAGCGCTACCCATAGCGCCAGCTCTTCTCTGGCGCTGTCATTCAGTTGCATGGTTAGGGGGTTTGCACTATATCCAGCGCGTTGACAGGCTCGGAAGCCTGCATGATGAGACCGTAGGAGATGCGGTCAAAAGTACGGAATACCATCATCAGACCGACGCGTTCGTTGGGCAGCTTGATCATCGAAGGATCAGGGGACTGATTTCTGTCCTTGTCGATGTTGACTTCCCAAAGACCATCTTCGTTTTTCTCGGTCTTGACATTGAATTCCTTCAATTTTGGTTTTTTATTTTCATCCTTGAATTTTGGATTTTTCACAAAACCGCCCTCGCGATAGATTGCCAGCACATGGCCGGGCTCCATGCCTTCGCTGCTGCCGCGGTTGATGGTCACAATAGAGTTGCGTCCGGCTTCGTTGACCGAACCGTAGATGGAAAGAATCTGGCCCTGAATATTGCTGTCCGGTGCACGCGGCACGAAGCTCCTGCTCAGTTCATCGGGGGCGACCACCAGTTTGTCACCTTTGAAGATTTCCTGATTGGCTTTGGCGATTTCGGCGGTGGCCGGTTCGCCGTAGCGGGTGATGTTGGCGGTGCCGAGGTGTATGGCTTCGGTTCCAAGAACTTCTTTGGTGACCGGGTCAGTAAAGACCTTGCCGGTGCGGTAGACGTTCCAGAAGCGCCCCTGTTCTTCGCCAATCTCGTCGACATAGATGCGCACGCCCTGGCTCAGTACCACTCGATTTTCCTGGGCGCCCACGATGCTGGGGGCATTTTCCAGTTCGTCGTTCTCGATGATCAATGGCTGGCTGAGGAAAGGCTCGATGATGTTTGGGGCGATGGTGGCAACCGCCTCTTTCTCCAGTTCCTCGATGCGGATACCGGGTTCCAGCGTTACGGTCTCACGCAGCAGGCGCAGTCGCGGGTCGCCACCGCTGAGGTCGAGCACAACCACATCGCCGGGATAGATAAGATGCGGATTCTTGATCTGTTCGCGGTTCATCTTCCAGACCTTGGGCCAGAGCCATGGATCCTTGAGGAATTTGGCCGAGATGTCCCACAGGGTGTCGCCCTTGACAACGACATGGCGGTCGGGATGATCAGGCTGGAGTTGCACATCCTGCGCTACAGCATTCATTGCCGCACAAGCAAGCAAGAGCAGCGTTATAATGTGTCTGTACATAATTTTTTTAGCCTCAGTTTTTGAATGCACAAGATGTGCGAACATCTGAAAGCGGATGGAACTCCCGCGAAGTTGCATTAAATTCTGCATGTAATTCATTCAACAATCAAGCTTTTATGGCAATTTTAGACATCTTGAATTACCCCGACCCGCGGCTTTATACCGTCGCCAGGCCTGTGAAGGAGGTCGATGCCACGATCCGCCGTCTGATCGACGACATGGCGGAGACCATGTATGCCGCGCCCGGCATAGGTCTGGCAGCGACCCAGGTCAATGTGCATCAGCAGGTCATCGTCATCGATATCAGCGAGGACAAGCAGAACCTGCAGGTCTTCATCAACCCGAAGCTGGTCAGCAAGACCGGTTCGCAGGATTATGAAGAAGGCTGTCTGTCGGTGCCCGGAATTTATGACACGGTGACGCGGGCTGAAAAGATCACGGTCGAGGCGCTGGATCGCAACGGCAAACCTTTCACGCTGGAAGCTGAAGGGTTGCTGGCCGTCTGCATCCAGCATGAGATGGATCACTTGCTGGGCAAGGTGTTCGTCGATTACCTTTCGCAACTCAAGCAGATACGCATCAAGAACAAGATGAAAAAACGTCAGCGTGAGCACGTCTGATCCGTCACGCCATTAAAGTCATTCTATGAAAATCATTTTTGCCGGAACGCCGGAATTTGCCGTGCCTGCCTTGCGGGCTTTGATTGATGCCGGACATCAGGTCTCGTTGGTATTGACTCAGCCGGATCGTCCTTCAGGTCGCGGCATGAAACTGAAGGCCAGCCCGGTCAAGCAGCTCGCCGTTGCCTGCGGAATCGAGGTGTTTCAGCCGGAAACCCTGAAAGATGCCGATGTGCAGGCACGCATCGCTGCCGAAAATGCCGATGTGATGATCGTGGCGGCGTATGGCCTGATCATTCCGACTAACGTACTCAATATGCCGCGTTACGGCTGTTACAACATCCATGCTTCATTGTTGCCGCGCTGGCGCGGTGCTGCGCCTATACAGCGTGCCCTGTTGGCCGGTGACAGCGAAACCGGGGTGACCATCATGGAAGTGGTGCCGGCGCTGGATGCCGGTGCCATGGTCAGTCGCGGCGTCTTGCCGATCACCGGGTGCGATACGGCGCAGACTTTACATGACGGCCTGGCGGATATCGGCGCGAGGCTGATGGTCGAGGCCATGCAACAACTGGAACAGCAGGGCAGACTTGCTGCCACGCCACAGGATGAGTCGCTCGTGACCTATGCACACAAGCTGGAAAAAGCGGAAGCCGTCATCGACTGGCAGCGCCCGGCAGAGGAGTTATCGCGTCAGGTGCGTGCATTCAATCCTTTTCCGGTTGCCCATACCCTGCTGAACGGTGAAGTCTGCCGTATCTGGATGGCAGGCAATTTGCCGGGGCAGGCCGAGGCCGGGAAGATCATCGACGTCACTGATGGTATTCAGGTTGGTTGCGGTGAGGGGATTCTGCGCATTGAGGAGTTGCAGATGCCGGGCGGCAAGCGCCTCACGGCAAAAGAGTTTCTACAAGGGCATCAGTTGAAAGCCGGGCAATCTCTCGGCGAGAGCAAGGCGGGTTGATGCTGAAAACTTTGCAAGTGACATCCATGGCGGCAAGCGGCTGCGATATGTTTTTGATTGAGGCAGGTTAAGTGCGGGTCGCTCAACGATTGGCGGCGGACGCGGTAGGACAGGTGCTGGCCGGTCGCAATCTGACCGGCGTGCTGGATCTGCTGTTCAGATCACACTCTCATATCACACCGCAACAACGCGCAGTTGCCCAGGATCTGAGTTACGGCACGCTGCGTTACTACGGTCGTATCGAATCAGTGTTGCAGCAGTTGCTGGATAAGCCGCTGACGCATGAAGGCGTGCATCATCTGCTGCTGGTGGCGCTCTACCAGTTGCTTTACGACAAAGCCAGCGCTCACACCGTCGTCAATCAGGCAGTCGAGGCGGCTGCCAGTTTCAGACAGCGCTGGTCCAAGGGCTTGGTCAACGCCGTGTTGCGCAACTACCTGCGCCGTGCTGAAACGCTGGCAAAAACCGATGTGCAGAATGAAGTGGCCACATACTCCTATCCGCAATGGTGGATAGACAAACTCAAGCTGCAATATCCGCAAGCGTGGCAATCCATCCTCGAGGCGGGCAATATGCATCCGCCGATGTCACTGCGCATCAATCTTAGGAAGACCACGCCGCAGGATTACAGCGCGTCCTTGAGTCGGCTGGGGATCGCACACGAACTCATCGGACGTCAGGCCGTGATCCTGAACAAGCCGCTGCCTGTAGATCAGTTGCCCGGATTTCAGGATGGTGTGGTTTCGGTGCAGGATTACGGTGCGCAGTTTGCAGCGGAGCTGCTGGATGCGCAAGCCGGCATGCGCGTGCTCGACGCCTGTTGCGCGCCCGGCGGCAAGACCAGCCACATACTGGAACTGGAGAATGTGGAGATGCTGGCACTGGATCATGATGCGGAGCGCTTGCAGCGTGTGCAGAGCAATCTGGACCGTCTGCAGTTGCGTGCAAGGCTGCAGGCCGGTGATGCCGCCAATCCTGAAAGCTGGTGGGACGGCAAGGCTTTCGATCGTATTCTGGCCGATGTCCCCTGCACGGCATCAGGCATCGTGCGCCGTCATGTGGATATCAAATGGCTGCGGCGCGAGGAGGATGTGCAAACGTTTGCTGCACAACAGGCGGAGATTTTGCGTAGTTTGTGGCAGCTATTGGCAAAGGGTGGTAAATTGCTCTACGCGACGTGTTCGATTTTTCATGAAGAAAATCAAGGTCAAATCGATCAATTTCTGGAGCAAACTCAGGATGCCACCCAGCTGGTGCTGAGGTATCCTCAAGATGGGCAGCTTATACCCTGTGCACAACATGATGGCTTTTTTTACGCGCTATTACAAAAAGACTAATTTAACCGTCATCTTTTTGTGTTTGCTTTTTCCGGTGACGACCGCTTCGGCCTCCGATAGTCGCCTGACCATCAAGCATGCTGAGCTGGTAGCCAGCGGCGAACAATATCTGCTGAATGCCGACCTCGAACTGAACCTGAGCGAACAGGTGGAAGATGCTCTGAACAAGGGTGTGCAGCTCAATTTCCTGGTCGAATTCCAACTGACTACTCCCCGCAAGTACTGGTTCGACAAGGAAATCATCACCGTCAGCAACAATGTTTCACTCAGTTATCACGCGCTCTCCCGGCAGTATCTGATCAACCGCAACAAGCACCAGCAATCTTTCGCCACGCTGGCGGAAGCCAAGGCCGAATTCGTTCGCATGCGTGAATGGGTGATGTTCGACAAGCGGCTGCTTGAACCCGATGAAGTCTATTATGCAGGTTTGAGAGTGCGGCTGGACCATTCGAAATTGCCCAAGCCGATACAGGTGGAGGCACTCGGCTCCGAACCATGGAACATGATATCCCAGCGTTATCGCTGGGAGCCTGCATTAGCGCCATAGTCCGGACATGAAATACATTATCTTCATCTGTGCGGGTCTGGGCGTACTGTTACTTTATCTGTTGTCCCGAGCCAGCGGCAATACTGCAGGTGGCGGTGCCGATTACACGCTGCTGCTGGCGCTGAATATCCTGATGGCTGTGCTGCTTATCGTGCTGATCGGCATCCAGCTCTGGAAGCTCTATCAGCAGATGCGCCGTGGCGTCATGGGCAGCCGTCTGAGCCTGCGCCTGCTCGGCGCCTTTGCCCTGATGGCGATCATACCGGGCATGCTGGTTTATGCGGTCTCGGTCAATTTCCTGACGCGTTCGATTGAATCCTGGTTCAACGTCAAGGTCGAGGCAGCTCTCGACAGCGGTCTGCGTCTGGGGCAAAGCACGTTGGACATCATGCTCGATGATCTGGAGGAAAAGAGCCAGAACATCGCGCTCGGACTGGCCTACCAGCCCGGCAGCACGCATTTTGCGTTATTGAACGACTTGCGTGAAAAGAGCGGGGTGCAGGATGCCGTGCTGCTGACCATGCAGGGTCGCATCCTGGCGTTCTCCAGTGACGATCCCTCCAGCTTTCTGCCGGAAATGCCAACTCTGGCGCAGCTGCGGCAGGCGCGTAACCATGTATACGGTACGATAGAGCCGATTCCGGACAAGGGACTCTATCTGCGCGTACTGGCGCCGGTGGCGATGCAGGACATGGCGGGCGAGACCCGTATCCTGCAACTGCTGCAGCCGGTACCCCGGGTGCTATCGCTGGCTGCGGAATCGGTGCAGGAAGTCTATCAGGATTATCAGGAGCTTTCTTTCAGCCGCGAATCGCTGAAGCAGGTGTTCTCGCTGACACTGACGCTGGTGTTGATGCTGGCCATGCTCTCTGCCGTGGCTATTGCGCTGGTGCTGAGCCGTCGCCTGTCGGCACCGCTGGGGGTGTTGGCAGAAGGCACGCGTGCCATCGCGCGCGGCGATTACAGCACCATGCTGCCCGCGCACGGCAAGGATGAGCTGGGCATCCTTGTGCAATCCTTCAACAGCATGACGCGTCAGTTGGGCGAAGCGACGCTGGCGGCGGAACGTAACCGCAACCGGGTGGAAGCGGCGCGCGGCTATCTGGAAACCATACTGGCGCACTTGTCCTCGGGTGTGCTGGCGCTGGATGAGCAGGCCCGGCTGCGGACCTATAATCTTGCCGCCAACAGTATTCTCGGCGTAAACCTGGCCGATCTGGTGAATCAGCCGTTGAGCCGCCTGGCAGAACAGCAGCCCGCGCTGGAGCCGTTTGTTACAACAGTGCTGCAGCATTTTCATGAGGACCAGGCCGAATTGCAGACCGAATTGAAGGCACAGCTGGAGATTTCCGGCGCGAATGGCAAGCAGATCATCCTGTTGCGCGGCACCAAATTGCCGAATGGCACTGACGGATATGTCGTCGTGTTCGACGACATGACGACCATGGTGCAGGCGCAACGCGATGCAGCCTGGGGTGAAGTGGCAAGAAGGCTGGCGCACGAGATCAAGAACCCGCTGACGCCGATTCAGCTCTCGGCGGAGCGTCTGGAACGCAAGCTCGCCAGCAAGCTGAATGAAGAAGATGCCGGTTTGCTGTCACGCGCCACGAATACCATTGTAAGCCAGGTCGGCGCCATGAAGACCATGGTCAATGAGTTCAGTGAATATGCGCGGGCGCCTGCGCTCAATCTGAGTGAGGTGGATATCAACCGCCTGATCGAAGATGTGATGGCTTTGTATGAGCCGGCGCGCATTGCCATCGAAGTCAAATTGAGCAAGACCAAGGCGCTGGTGCAGGGCGACGTCACCATGCTGCGGCAGGTATTGCATAATCTGTTGCAGAACGCGCAGGATGCATTGGAAGGCAAGGACCAGCCGGCCATTGTGCTCAGCACATCCAGTCATGGTGAAAATATCCATCTCACTGTCAGCGATAATGGCGATGGTTTTCCGCCGGAGATGATGGCGCGTGTGTTCGAACCGTACATCACGACAAAACGGCACGGAACTGGCTTGGGTTTGGCCATTGTGAAGAAGATCGTCGATGAACATAAAGGAACGATCAGGATTGAAAACGGTGAACATGGTGGTGCTTCAGTCACCATCATTTTGCCGGTAGCAGGCAAGAAAATGGAGCAAAAACAATGAGTGCAAGGCAAATACTGGTAGTCGATGACGAAATCGGTATTCGCGAACTCCTGCGGGATATTCTGCAGGACGAAGGGTATCAGGTGCGTTTGGCGGAGAATGCAGCGGAAGCGCGCGACTGGCGTCAGCAGGTACGCCCTGATCTGGTGCTGCTGGATATCTGGATGCCCGATTGCGACGGCATCACGCTCTTGAAGGAGTGGGGTAGCGGCGGGCAATTGACCATGCCGGTGGTCATGATGTCCGGCCACGGCACTATTGATACGGCGGTAGAAGCGACACGCATCGGCGCTTTTGATTTTCTGGAAAAACCCATCGCGCTGCAGAAACTGCTGAAGACCGTTAATGCCGCGCTCAAGCATGGCGAACAGCAGCCGCGTTCGGATGTCAGCCTGATCAGTCTAGGCAAGAGCGCCGTCATCAAGGAGCTGCGTCAGCGTCTGGAGCAGATGGCAAAGCTGAAAGCGCCGCTGCTGCTGATCGGTGCCAAGGGTTGTGGCGCCGAATTGTGCGCACGTTTCCTGCAACAGCCGGATACGCCCTGGCTGGAGCTCGCTGATACCGAGCGTTTGAGTCAGGCGCCACTTGATATTCTCGAACAGCATCGCGAGGGTGTGGTGTTCGTGCCGGAGGTCGCAGCGCTAAACAAGACCGAGCAGAAGGGACTGTTGTTGTTGCAGGCCAAGGCGGAAAAGTACGGCGTCAAGGTCATTTGTGCCACTACGCATGCACTCAATCAGCTCGCAGCCGAGAACCAGTTCGACGAGAGTCTGCTACAGGCGCTGTCGGTAGCGACGTTGCGTATTCCGTCACTGCAAGATCACCCGGAGGACATCCCGGATCTGGCGCGCGCCATGGCGACCCTGCTGGTGGAAACCAAGGAAGCGGTTTACCGCGAATTCGATATCGCCGCGCTGAATGCGCTGCGCAACGCCGAATGGCCGGGGAATCTCGCTCAGCTTGATAGCGCCATCCGTAACCTGATGCAGACCAGTCTGGGTGAGAAGATCACGTTGGAAGACGTCAACCGCATATTGGAACAGTTCGCGCTGATGGAGCAACCGGAGGCCAATGGACATGCGCGCGGCAACGGTGGCTCTGCATTCAATTTTGACCAGCCACTGCGTGAGGCGCGCGATGAATTCGAGCGCCAGTATTTTGAATACTGGCTGGCGCAGGCTGCAGGCAATATGAGCAAGGTGGCAGAGGCCGCTCAGCTTGAACGCACCCATCTCTATCGCAAGCTGAAGCAGCTCGGCATCAAGACCAAACAATAAGGGCACTCAATCCGAGTTGACTTGATTCGGCCGGCTTAATCCAATCCATTAGCGCAGCTCGACCACTACGGCGCGGTCGCCGCGTCTTTCCAGAATGATGTTAAGCGTGGTCCCGGCCGTCTTTTCCAGAATCCAGGTTTGCGGCGTATCGATGAAGCGCGATTGGTAAGAGGTGCTGTGGCTGGAGACCGTCGCGCCGATCGCATCGCGGCACCAGATAATCAGTGCGCCGGCCTTGTCCAGCTGTACGGTGTAGGGTCCTTCGCACTCGCCGGCTTTTGAGGGTGTGCGGTGTTCGACCTTATGGCGCGAGCCATCTTCACGCGACAGCTGGCTGGCACCGCGTTCGATGTCATAGGCCAACCGTGTGGCCGGGTCGGTCAGGCAACCGGCCAGCACGGGTGCTGTCATGCACAACAGCAGTGTCTGTCTCAATTTCATGCGTGAGAACGCTATTTGAACCTATAAGTGCCGGAGCTGAACGGCACGCTTGCCATGCCGCCGCAGATATTCCACTGTACGTCCTCCTTGTGCAGCGTGAGCGCATGGCGGAAAAGCATCTTCTCGTTTTTGCCGGCGCTTAGGTAAGAGATCGGCAGCTCGATGATGACGCATATTGAATGCAGCTTCTTCTTCGATGTGCATGACTCGCTCCTTCGCGTTCATTCGATGCTGACAAGTATGTACTTATTCCTCGCCGATATCCTCGTTCCACAATGCCGGGTTGCGCTCAATGAAGTCGGTCATCATGGCTTTGCATTCGGGCGAATCCAGCACGATCACTTGCACGCCGTTCTCGCGTAGCCAGTCCAGCCCGCCGTCGAAGTTCTGCGCCTCGCCCGCCACCACGGTGCCGATTCTGAACTGCCGGATCAGGCCGCTGCAATACCAGCAGGGCGCGAGTGTGGTCACCATGATCTTGTCGCGGTAACTGGTCTGCCGTCCGGCCTTGCGAAAGGCATCGGTTTCGGCGTGCACCGATGGGTCGTTCTCCTGCACGCGGCGGTTGTGACCAGCACCCAGCAGTTGGCCGTCCTGCGTGAAAAGCGCGGCGCCGATGGGGATGCCGCCTTCGGCCAGGCCCTTGCGCGCTTCTTCAATTGCCACCAGCAACATGGCCTGATGATCGGGGGTGCTCATGTTTTCACCTTCACAATATCTTTAGTGTTTGAGATGCGTCACCGGCTTGCCTTCCACACCGGCATAAAAGACGATGATTTCGACCGGCGTATCGCCGTTGTTCCTGCCGTAATGCCAGGTGTTGACCACCTCGATCAAGGCGTCGCCGGCTTGCAGCTGCAAGGTTTTCTCATGCTCGGTGATGACGGTCAGATTGCCGCTCAACACCACGCCTGCATTGATGAACGGGTGCTGGTGAAAAGGCAGCGTAGCACCGGGCGCGATGACGATCTTGCCGATGGTGATTTCCGGCGTGCCGGAAGGGTAAGCGGGCAGGGCATCACCATCCCAGCTATGGCTGCCTTTCGCCAAAGTCTGGAATTCATAGGCTTTGTCCCCGGCGTGCGCAAGTTGCAAAAAGCCTGTGCCGAGGCACAAGCAAACGCCGATCAGTAACTGCTTCATGGTGTTCCCCCGAACTGTTTTGATGCCTGAAATGCTTTTAAATCCGAGTCCAGTAAAGCACGAATATCAGTGCTGCACCCAGCAGGGCGACTACGGCATTGACCAGCACCCCCCACTTCGCTGCATAGTCCTGCGGGAACTCCACCGGGTTCAGTGTTTTCAGCACGATGGCAAACTGGCGTGAGGAATAAACGGCGGCGAATACGCCGAGCAGGATGAAGGCCAGCCCCAGCCAGAAGGTCAGCAGTGCATCGTGTGAACCGGCATGGTCGTGTGCAACGGCGTTCAAGAGCAGGCCGGCCCGTTCCACCAGAAAACCGAAGGCGATCAGCGCGAGGCTGGTGCGGTTCCAGGCCAGCAGCGTGCGCTCGGCGGCGAACAGTACGCGAGGGTCTTGCAGGTCAGACATGGCACACGCCGGAAAAGGTCGCTGGCAGGATCATGATCTCTGCTTCAGCGCCTGTTCGATCTTCTGGTCGGTCTTGTATTGCCCCAGAGCATAAACAGCCCAGATGGCAGCAGGCAACCAGCCGATCAGGGTGATCTGCAGAATCAGGCAGATGATGCCGGCAAGCGGGCGGCCGATGGTGAAGAACGCCACAAATGGCAGGAAAATGGCTAAAACAAGACGCATGGATGCTCCTTATAAAAGAAGAATTGCTAAGGAAGCGCTGATTAAATGAGTGAGCGGTATGAAGTGCAAGGCGCCCGGAACGCAGCAGCCGAGATAGTATGCGTTATACAGCGAGGTTGCGAGTACCGCGCAACGCAGCAATTCGCCCGCGTAACCATTTCATCAGCGTTTCCCTAAAGTTTCCATCATAAGGGTCTTGGCTGCATTTGTGGGCGGTTCCATGGATTTTTTGTGCCTTGGTTCCCGCTACGTTCTTCAGAAGCCGGAAGCGCCACTAGCAATCTGGAATATCAGCCTGGACCAGTAGCGCAAGCAGCGTCAACGATTCCTGCCAGCCGATGTAGCAACCCTCAGGCGGGATTACTTCGGGGATGCCTTCCTGCACGATGTTCAGTTCAGTCCCGCAAGAAACCTGCTTCAAGGAAACGGTAGTCACCATTTCGCCCGGCAGGTTGGGGTCGTCGAACTTGTCCGTGTTGCGTATGCGTTCATTCGGGATCAGTTCCAGATACTCCCCGCCAAACGAGTGACTATGGCCGGTAGAGAAGTTTGTGAACGACATCTTGTAAGTGCCGCCAACCTTGGCATCCAGGTGGTGCACCTTGCAGGTGAATCCATGCGGTGGAAGCCATTTTGCCATGGCATCGGCATCAAGAAACGCCCGGTAGACTTTTTCCGGCGGTGCACTAAGAACACGATGCAGTTTGACGGTATTGGTAGACATGATAATTCTCCTTTCCTGTGTGAAATTGACTGTCTCAAAAGCCTGGAGGCTGGGTTTCTAAGCTGTTCCCAATACTTTTTCCAGGCGGTCAAAATTCTGTTCATTGGAGGGCACGATCAGTTTTTCCAAACTGTTTTTCATCTCGGCATTTTCAAATTCCATTTCCCACGTGAGTACGGAGTTTTCTTCCGTGCCTTCGAAGTACATGGACATGCAGAACTCCGGTTTGCAAATATGCCGGAAGCGGATCTTTGATGGTGCTGTGATTTCATCGAACACGGAATGGTTGGGGTAATCCTTGCCGTCAGGCGAATGCATGGTAAATATCCAGTGACCTCCCGGTTCAAACGAAAACTGCTCGAATGTGTTGGTGAAGTCTTTAGGCCCCCACCATCGTCTGAGCAGGTCCGGCTCGGCAAAAGCCTGAAACAGTGCGTTCCTCGAAACAGGGAACGCGCGCGAACTCCTGATGACCTTATCCTGAATCATGATTCAAGCTCCTGTAAGTCATTAATTCCAGTTATCAATCTTCACATCATCCGGCGATGGTCTGCCTTTGCCGGATTCAACAAGGTTTTTCAGGCTCAGGAGAAAAGTTGCCCACTTCATACTGCAGTGCGCCATGGATTCATTCTGTTCATGCCAGTGGTCATGGCTGAACAACACGATGGTGTAGGGATCTTCCACGGACAGGTTGAAGGCAATTTCTGTTTCTATCCAATCCGGCGGGCCGGAGATACAACGCCAATGTACTCGCTTGTCAGGTTCCAGATTCAGGACCTCCATGCCCATACTGCCCAGAATCTCTCCATTGGGCTGCAAGAAACGGAAATCAATGACTTTCCCGGGTTGGCTTGTACCCGTGACGCCTTTTGTCCACCAGTCGCGAAGACCGTCAATGGTAGAAAGAGCCGTATAAACTTTCGTAGCCGGTGCCTTGATGCCAACACGATGTGCGATGCTTGCCATGATGAAAGCTCCTTTGTCTGGCGTGCTGTATGCCTGAAAATGGCTTTGAAACAAGGACATCATTTTTTTGCAGAAGCAGGAAATGATGCATTCATCGTTAACAATATAATAAATGTGGACAGTGTACACAAGTATGTCTGTGCAAAAAAGTGTGGTGGATTTGTAGTACTTGAGAATGCGGAACGCGGTTGGAAACAGCTAGAAAAGCCGGCAAATGATGCGGAAATCGGCAATGAAAAAACCGGCAAGCCAGACCAGTACAGTGCCAAGGCCCAGGAGGGCTGAAGCGGCGAGACGAGAAGATAAGGGTTTATTGTGCAAAAGCACGAACGGGAGTGATGACAGCCCCAGAGCCATGGCCGCACCGCCCAGCAGATAAAGCTCCAGGCCGCCCTCACACGAATGCGGGGCGATTAAAAATGCCGACAGAAAAAGGCCTGTCCAGGCGGTGACGGCAATTAGAGATGGCGAAATATGCGGGCGCTGCATTTGTCGTTTTGCATGGTGAATAACTGGCCACGTCCTCTATTAGTACAACCCGTAACACAGCCCGCGCTAATGCTGTTGCTGGCGATTATTTTTTTGCGCAGGCTTCGACCAAAGCAGCCATTGCCGCTGTTTGCGGCAGCCCGCTTTCTTTCAGCGCCGAAATCACACTGGCTTGGTTTTGTGTTGGCTGGTTCTGGCTGACCTTCCATTTCCCCAGTAGCTTCGTGATGACTATTTCTACACCAACTATGGCCGCCATCATTCTTTCGATGTATTCCGGCGGCGCATCGGAGACTGTCCACGGTTCGCGCATGGGTGCCTCATTATCGGCAGTCAGTGCATCGAGTTGTGCGCATAACCACGATGCATTATCTACGACACGCAGATAACCATAAGCATGCACCACAGCATAGTTCCAGGTGGGTACAACTTTCCCGGTTTCCTTTTTTGTCGCATACCAAGATGGGGAGATATAGGCATCAGGGCCATGAAAGATGGCCAATGTTTCAATGCCATCCGCAATTTCGTCTAACAATGGGTTTGACCGGGCAATATGGCCCTGCAACGTGCCGTAGGGTGATGGCAGCGCCAATAAATGTAGGGGGATGTGATTTGCATTTAGCCCGCTTGCAGATTGTGAAACCAGAGTGGCCAACGGGTGCGCACGGATAAGCTCGTGCATGAGGTCGACACTCATTTCTTCAAATTGTTTGGGGATATACATGCGCTAGCCTTTGCTCAGACCCCATTTATTTTTGGGTTTCTATCAAGCATGAGCCAGGCTATGAATGGAAAAGAGTCGGTTGGCGATGCTTTTCTCGGCATTTTTCAAATCATAGCTGGCTTGCAAATTGAGCCAATACTGCGGCGTTTGCTCAAAAGTTTTTGCAAACAGCAGTGCCAGCTCAGCCGTAACCGGACGCTTGCCTTTAACGACATGGGAAATGCGCATGGGCGATACGCCAATGGTGCGAGCGAACGACGCTTGAGAGATGCCAAGTTCTTCAAGCATTTCGGCGAGGTATTCGCCGGGATGGATAGGTGTTAAACCGTTGTAGACCATGTTATTACTCCTAGTGGTAATCCACTATTTCGACATTAAATGCGTCAGCATTTTCGAACATGAAGCAGATGCGCCACTGCTGGTTTATACGAATGCTCCACTGGCCGGCGCGGTTGCCGGACAGAGCCTCCAGGTGATTAGAGGGTGGCATACGTAGATCATTCAACTCTGTAGCGGCATGTAACTGATTGAGACGCATGGCTGCACGCTTGAGAATTTCCGGAGGTAAACGACGCGATTTACCTGTAACGAAAAATCCTTCGGTTTCTGCATCGGCAAATGATTGAATCATGGCCAATAATAAACATTATGTTTATAAAGTGCAAATATTACAGATGGTTTTGTGGGTGGGGAGTTACGCGTCGATCGCGCCGATCAGGCGCAAGGCATCGAGGAACATCTGGATCGCGATGATTACCAGCACCAGACCCATCAGACGCTCCATGGCCAGAATCCCCTCGTCGCGCAGAATACGCTGCAAGCGCGGCGCGGAGCCGAGAATCACGGCACTGATCAGCCAAGCCACCGTCAGCGCGGCAAACAGCGTCATGCTCTCGCCCGGGTTGGCCTCGCGCAGTAGCAACACCACGCTTAGCGCACCGGGCCCGGCTACAGCTGGTACGGCAAGCGGCACGATCATAGGCTCGGTGCTGATGCCGGTGTTGCCGAATAAACCCTCCGGGCTGGGGAACACCATGCGCAGCGCAATCAAAAACAGAATTACTGCCCCGGCGATATTAACCGCCGCAATGTCCAGCGAGAGCAATTTCATGAAAGCCGAACCGGCAAAGAAGAAAAACAGCAGCAACAGATAGGCAATGCACAACTCGCGCAAGGCGACGAAGCGCCGCCGATGCTCCGGCACCACGCTTAGCTGCGAGAGGTAAATCGGAATATTGCCCAATGGGTCGAGCACGATGAACAGCAGCAAGGTAGTGGCGATGAAGTCCATGGTTAAAGGTACATCAAATGAACCTTTACGCGAAAGTGATTATTTGGGGAAAATGGAAGTTTGAGTCCATTTATTTCGAAAGGTAATTTAGCTCTGACCCCAATTATTAAGAATGTCATAGGCATCTCTAGCTAACTGGCGATAAGACATTCTAGTCATTTCGCCATCATGTAGCGCCACTACGTGGCCAAGGTCGTAATCGCCATCCAAGGGGAAAGAGTCGGTTACGGCTGGCACGTTCAAAGTACCAACCCATTTGCCAAGGATGCCAACGATGAATCCGACATTCTCTGGACCCGGAATGGCTATGACGCACGAGCCTTTGATTAGCTGACAGAAGAAGCTGTCCATCTCCTTCTGATGTGTATCTACGTCGGCGATTGGAGAAAACTCATCATATCCACGAAGGCCAAAACCTTCGAAGTCCTTAGGAGACGTTGACGCATCAAAGTTCATCAGTGCTCTTAGCTCATGGTGTCTTATGCAGTTTCTGAATATGTCTCCGTAGATAAAGTATCCGGAGGAAAGCACGACCTTTGCTAAGAATCGTTTCCGGTCGTGCATTCCGATCTTGAACTGGGATGAGATTGTCTTTCCCGTTACCTCATGCTCTTGAAGGTAGCGATTGGACATTGCGTCCCAAACGAGTGGGTCATCTTTCCCTCGCAACGTAACCTGAATTGGTCTCTTTTCGCCTCCTAGTACCGACTTTCGCAGGACAGCAGTCGGTGGGGTATTGCTATGCCCTCTAGCATCAAACTCTCGACGCCGTATTGATGTGAGAAAGTCGTTTGCCAATGCGCCGTCGATCCTTGAACCAGCTAGCGCATTGAATTGCTTTTCGACTGGAATGCAAAAAGCATCTGCGCCACCGAGCGACAAAGGAATGATGTGCTCGGAGTTCATAGCCTTGTCTGGCAGAACTAGGTCAGTGTATGGGCACCAAGGCATAGTGGCTAACGTTTCAAATCAGCCGTGCGGTTTTGGCGTCGGCTGCATTTGATTGTTATGCGAATTACCGTCTTGGCCCCATGACACAAAGTCAATCAGTGCAGGTAGCCGAATCAAACCCGCTTGTATCATGGCCATAAACGCCAAAACTATCGTCAGCGATACCATCTTTTTTTGTAGCTTCACCGCTTCAGTATGCCTCCGCTCCTCTTCCTCGTACCGCTCCAACGTGCTAATTGCCTTGCCAGTTACAATATATTCATGATTGACCTTCCGAAGCTCGCCCGAGTCAACGAGCGAATCAAGGTACAGTTCTAGATTCTTTTCCTGCTCATCAGCAGACGGATGGAGCACCCACCTAATCGAATAAAGCTTGGTCATTAGATCCATGGTACCAATTCCATCATGCTCCCGGTCCAGCTGATCGCTCACCATGAACTGAAGCAGTTCCATCCGCTTTTTGGAAATAATCTTGCTCTTATTAAAAAAATACTGGTGAGTTGCGTCAATGTAACGAACCAACCGAATTTTCAAATAGACGAACTTGGTCAGGAAATGAAACGCAACATCAAAGATGCTGTCGTATGCGATGGTTGAAAGGCCGTAGTAATGAGTAATGCGGAGTTCGTAGGCGCCCAGTTCAGCCAAATCTAAAGTGTGTTCTTCGCAGTACGAATTGCCATTCCACTTGACGCCAGTCAAGACCTTGCCCATGAACTTTGTCGCAATGAAGAATGGCTGGCCGCCCCGGTCCAGCGACACGACAAAGCAGTTAACTTTCTGTCCTTCTTCACCTGAACGAGGGATACTCGACTCGCAGGCATTTGAGAGAAGCTTCGGTAGCATCCAACGGTAGATAAGGTCTTTAATCAATCCAGCGGCTCCGTCGTCTGGTTGTATTGCGCATAACGGGATTAGAGTGGGGCACAGATGGCTAAATTAATTAGGGTTAGAGTAAATTTAATCTTCATATCAATTCGCTACCTAGTTGTTTTATTTGGGATACTTATACATACATGGATTAAACGCGATATCTTTTTCGGTGACAAGCGAGATTCTAAGTATCCGCTTTGATGCTTTAGTGTTTGTTTTTGGCCTTGCTCCGCAAACTCGCTTCAAATGCGCGTTTTAGCCAGACTGCCGCTTCGTGCCTATCATCAAAAATATCTTCCGGTGCCTGAAAGTAGGGCAGGGCTATGGTCTTGTCCTTTTTGCGGTAGGTGAATTGCGGAAGTTGCAGGGCTTCGAAAGCCGGGCGGGTTTCGGCGTCCGCTTTCAGGTAGAGTGTATCTTGATAGACGATGCCGACCGGCAGGCCATCCAGATAGAGGGTGTGGCCGTTGAACATGCGCCGGGTGGTGATGGGGCCGGCGAGTTCAAAGACTTCGTGAAGGTAATCTATGAATTCGCTCATGGCAGACCTAATTTAAAATCAAAAGATTGATCGCTAAATGGGGTGTGGTATACCCGCAAGGGGCATGTCCGTCATGACGGGCACTAAAGTGCCTCGCCCTGACGCCATAGTCGGTAAATACACTCATGCCGTCATCACATCAGGCCAGTTCCAGCACGACTGGGGTATGGTCTGACGGTCTCTCTAACTTGCGAGGGCCTTTGTCGATCCAGCAGCGCTGGCAACTGGCTTTCAGTGCGTCGCTGACCAGGATGTGGTCGATACGCAAACCGAGATTGCGGCGGAAGCCGGCCATGCGGTAATCCCACCAGCTGAAGGTTTTTTCGGGCTGTTCGAACAGACGGAAGCTGTCCTGCAAGCCCAGCGCGAGCAG
>DLMX01000111.1:6688-30980 GCA_002479405.1 Methylophilaceae bacterium UBA7525 | reverse complement strand
GGGTCGTGCACGTCGCGGTCTTCCGGCGCGATGTTGTAATCACCGAGTAACGCCAGCCGCGGATACTGTTGCAGCTCGGCTGCAAGGTGGTTGGTGAGCGCTTGCAGCCAGTTCAGTTTGTACTGGTATTTTTCCGATTCCAGGCTTTGGCCGTTGGGGATATAGGCGCAGATGATGCGGATGCCGTTGATGTCAGCGCTCACTACGCGCTTTTGCTCGTCGGCGAATTCGGGGATGCCGAAGGCCGGGTTTTCGATGACGTGCGGGCTGAGGATGGCGACGCCGTTATAGGTTTTCTGGCCGCTGTGGATGGCGTTGTAGCCGGCTTCTTTCAATGCGTCGTAGGGGAATTTGGAATCCTCCTGCTTGGTTTCCTGCAGGCAGAGCACATCGGGTTTTTCGGCGGCGATCCATTCCAGCACGTGCGGCAGGCGGACATTGAGCGAGTTGACGTTCCAGGTGGCGAGTTTCATGGCGGTAATGTGTTTTGGAAGACGATGAGTGGCTGTCAGTTTATCACTGACTTTAGTCGATTTCGTTTTTGTAGACAGACAGGCGATGCAATCGTTTTTTCCGCGCCGCTATTGCGGTAGCATGGCAGATGACGTCGAAAATTCATGGGGGCAATGTGGCAGCAACACGTTACTGGGAGCAGGCATGTTAAAGGCGCTGTGTGCCGGTAGTTGGAACCTTCAACGCGCTGCCCGCTTGTTCACGGTCTGCATGTTGCTGGCGGGCTGCAAATCCATGGCGCCGGAATACCGGCAGCCTGCGGCCCCGGTGCCCGATAATTTTCCGCAGATGGAAAGTACTGCGGGCGAGGCTGCTGCCAGCCTGGCCTGGCAGGAATATTTTGCCGATGAGCAGTTGCATGCATTGATCGTGCAGGCGCTGGAGCACAACCGCGATCTGCGTGCGGCGGTGTTGCGCGTGGAGGAAGCACGGGCTGCCTACGGCATCGAGCGCGCCGGGCTGTATCCGCATCTTGATGCCATCGGCACCTATAACCGCTCGCGCACGCCGGCAGACCTGAGCTTTAGCGGCAAGCCGCTGATCGCCGAGGATTACCTGGTCGGGTTGGGCATCAGCAACTGGGAGATCGACTTCTGGGGGCGTATCCGCAGCCTGAAGGATGCGGCGCTGGAGAGTTTTCTGTCCAGCGATGAAGCGCGGCGGGCTTTGAATATTTCATTGATCGCGCAGGTGGCGGACAGCTACATGATCCTGCGCGAACTGGACGAACGCATTGTCATCGCGCGCAAGACCATAGACAGTCGCGCTGAATCGCTGCGCATCTTCAAGCGGCGCTTCGAAGTGGGCGCCACTTCCAAACTCGATCTGATGCAGGTGGAAACCCTGCTGGCACAGGCGCAGACGCTGGAATATCAACTGCAGCAGGCGCGCGCAAGCCAGTACAATGCGCTGACCTTGCTGGTCGGCCTCGAATTCGAGATCAGTCCTGCAAGTTATGTGTTCGACGACGGCAGGATATTGCGCCCGCTTAGTGCTGGCCTGCCTTCCGATTTGCTGCTGACGCGGCCGGATATCGTCGCGGCGGAACACCGGTTGAAATCGGCCAATGCCAATATCGGCGCAGCGCGAGCCGCGTTCTTTCCGCGTGTAAGCCTGACCACGACCTACGGCAGCGCCAGTAGCGAACTGCAGGGCCTGTTCGACAGCGGCAGCCATGCCTGGAAATTCTCGCCCAGCATCAGCCTGCCGATCTTCGACGCCGGTCGTAACCGCGCCAGCCTGAATCTGGCGGAAGTGCGTCGCGACCTGGCTGTGACCAATTACGAAAAGACCATCCAGACAGCGTTCCGTGAAGTTGCCGATGCATTGGCCGCACGCCAGTGGCTGCAGCAGCAGGTCGTAAGCCAGCAGCAGACGCTGGATTCGCAAGCCGAGCGGGCCCGCCTGGTCAAACTGCGTTACGATAGCGGCGCCACCTCTTATTTCGAGGTGCTGGATGCCGAGCGTGACCTGCTGACAGCGGAACAGCAACTGGTGCAGACCCGCCGTGCACTGCTTTCCAGTCAGATCAGTTTGTATGCCGCGCTTGGCGGCGGTTCTCAGTCGCTTGCCATGTCATCCCCATAATGGAATCCGTGTCATGAACAGAAAAACAATTCTTGCCCTGGTCATCTTCATCATCGTTGCCGCTGGCGGTTTTTATGCCTGGGAAAGATTTTTCAATACCAATCACCTGCAAGGTTTTGCCAGCGGCAATGGCCGCATCGAGGCGACCGAGATCGATGTGGCGACCAAATTGCCGGCGCGTGTCGGCGAGATTCTGGTGCGGGAGGGCGATTTCGTCGAGGCCGGGCAGGTGCTGGCCACCATGCAGGTGGAGACACTGGAAGCGCAGCGCGATGAAGCGCGGGCGCAGCATCAGCAGGCGCTGAATGCGGTGACCAGCGCCGAGGCGCAAGTGGCCCTGCGCGAGAGCGACAAGATGGCGATGCAGGCCATGGTGGCGCAGCGCGCAAGTGAGCTGGATGCCGCACAGCGTCGGCTGGTGCGTACCGAGATGCTGGCGGTGGAAGGCGCAGCGCCGATCCAGGAGTTGGATGACGACCGCGCGCGGGTCAGCAGTGCGCGTGCAGCAGTCAATGCCGCCCGGGCGCAAGTGAGCTCGGCACAGGCAGCGATCGATGCGGCGAAGGCACAGGTGGTGGGTGCGCGTTCTGCCGTGGCGGCGGCGGAAGCCACCATTGCCCGCATCGAGGCCGATATCCGTGATAGTCAGCTCACTTCTCCGCGCGCAGGACGCATCCAGTACCGCATCGCGCAGCCGGGCGAAGTGCTGGCGGCGGGCGGCAAGTTGCTGAGTCTGGTCGATCTGGCCGATGTCTACATGACCTTTTTTCTGCCGGAAACCGTAGCCGGCCGCGTGGCGCTCGGTGCCGATGCGCGCATCATCCTGGACGCTGCGCCGCAATATGTGATTCCGGCGACGATTTCGTTTGTTGCCAGCACCGCGCAATTCACGCCGAAGACGGTGGAAACCGAGAGCGAGCGGCAGAAGCTGATGTTTCGCGTCAAGGCGCAGATCGACCGCGAATTGCTGCAAAAACACCTGAAACATGTGAAGACCGGGTTGCCCGGCGTGGCTTGGGTCAGAATAGACTCGAACGTGGAATGGCCGGCTGAACTGACGGTTAAAGTGCCGGATTGAGTGTGACCATGGCGCAGCCTGTTGAAAATGCGCAGTCAGTCGTAAGTCTGCAGCAGGTCAGTCTGCGTTACGGCAAGACCATTGCGCTGCAGGATGTCAGTCTCGATATTCCGGCTGGCGGCATGGTCGGCCTGATCGGGCCGGATGGCGTCGGCAAATCAAGTCTCTTGGCGTTGGTGGCCGGTGCGCGCATCATCCAGAGCGGTACGGTCGAGGTGCTGGGCGGTGATATGGCGCACAAGCGCCACCGCGATGCCGTCTGTCCTTCCATCGCCTACATGCCGCAGGGCTTGGGCAAAAACCTTTATCCCACACTTTCCATCGAGGAAAACCTGCAGTTCTTCGGCCGTCTGTTCGGCCACGATGCCGACGAACGCAGACGCCGCATCGACCTGCTGACCCGCAGCACCGGCCTGCATGAATTCCTGTCGCGGCCGGCAGGCAAGTTGTCCGGCGGTATGAAGCAGAAGCTGGGGCTCTGCTGTGCGCTGATCCATGATCCTGACCTGTTGATTCTGGACGAGCCGACCACCGGCGTCGACCCGCTGGCGCGCGTCCAGTTCTGGGATTTGATCACCCGTCTCCGCAGCGAGCGGCCTGGCATGAGTGTGATTGTCGCAACTGCCTACATGGATGAAGCGCAGCGTTTCGACTGGCTGGTGGCGATGGACGAAGGTCGCATTCTGGCGACCGGCACGCCGCAGGAGCTGCTGGACAGAACCGCCTCGGAAACACTGGATGCAGCGTTCATCGCCTTGCTGCCGGAAGAGAAGAAGCGCGGTTATCAGGAAGTGAGCATTCCGCCGTTGGCGCAGGACGAGCGCCATGACGTCGCCATCGAGGCGCAGAATCTGACCATGCGTTTCGGCGATTTCGTCGCTGTCGATCATGTCAGTTTCCGTATACGCCGCGGTGAGATCTTCGGTTTTATCGGCTCCAACGGTTGCGGCAAATCAACCACCATGAAGATGCTGACCGGCCTGCTGCCGGCCAGTGCAGGCAAGGCCTGGCTGTTCGGGCATGAGGTGGAATCCACCGATATTGCGACCAGACGGCGCGTGGGCTATATGTCGCAGTCCTTTTCCCTGTATACCGAACTCAGTGTGCAACAGAATCTGGTACTGCATGCGCGTTTGTTCCATGTGCCGGAGGCCGAGATTCCGGCGCGCGTGGCCGAGATGGTGCAGCGCTTCGGCCTGGAGCAAGAACTTGATGCCTTGCCCGACAGCCTGCCGCTCGGTATCCGCCAGCGTTTGTCGCTGGCGGTGGCCATGGTGCATAAACCGGAGCTGCTGATTCTGGATGAACCGACCTCGGGGGTGGATCCGATCGCACGTGACAATTTCTGGCATTTGCTGATCGAGCTTTCACGACGCGACCGCGTGACCATCTTTATCTCCACGCATTTTATGAACGAGGCCGAGCGTTGTGACCGCATTTCACTGATGCATGCCGGTCAGGTGTTGGTCAGCGAGACGCCGGCCAACATTGTGGCGGAACGCGGGGCCGAAACGCTGGAGCAGGCTTTTATCGATTATCTGGTCGAGGCTGGCGGTGGTGCGCAGCAGATAACGGTCGCGGAGGCTGTGCCCTTGACTACTGCAGCCAGACCGCCGCGCTCATCTTGGTTCAGCTTCAGCCGCATGTACAGCTACATGTGGCGCGAGGTGCTGGAATTGCAGCGCGATCCGGTGCGGGCGGCGTTGGCGCTGATCGGTTCCATGTTACTGATGTTCGTCATCGGCTTCGGCATCAGCATGGATGTGGAAGACCTGCCCTATGCCGTGCTGGACCGCGACCAGACCGGCTTGAGCCGGAATTACACGCTCAATCTTTCCGGTTCGCGCTACTTCGTCGAAAAGCCGCCGGTCACGGATTATGCCGAGTTGGACCGGCGCATGCGCAATGGTGAACTGTCGCTGGTGATAGAGATACCGTCCGGTTTTGCACGTGATCTGCAGCGCGGCAATCATGTGCAGATCGGTGCCTGGGTCGATGGCGCCATGCCGCAACGTGCGGAGACGGTGCAGGGCTATGTGCAGGGCATGCACCAGGGCTGGTTGCAACAGCAGGCGCGGCAACGCTACGGTAGCAGCATCAGTACCAATGCCACGGTCGAGAACCGTTTCCGCTACAACCCGGATGTGAAGAGCCTGCCGGCCATGGTGCCGGCGGTCATGCCGCTGTTGCTGCTGATGTTGCCGGCCATGCTGGCGGCACTGGCGGTGGTGCGCGAGAAAGAGTTGGGCTCCATCATCAATCTGTATGTCACACCGGTGACGCGTAGCGAATTCATCTTCGGCAAGCAGATACCTTATGTGGCGCTGGCCATGTTGAATTTTCTGCTGATGACGTTGCTGGCGGTTACCGCCTTCGATGTGCCGGTCAAGGGCAGTTTCGCCACGCTGGCGCTGGCTGCTCTGATCTATTGCGTGGTCTCTACCGGCATCGGGTTTCTTGCCTCGACCTTTACCCGTAGCCAGATCGCCGCGCTGTTCTTCACCATGGTGATATCCATCCTGCCGGCCGTGCAGTTCTCCGGCATGATGAACCCGGTGTCTTCGCTGGAAGGTATAGGCCGCATGATAGGCGATGTGTACCCGACCACCTATATGCTGATCATCAGCCGCGGTGTGTTCGGCAAGGCACTCGACATTACCGACCTTTATAGCTATTTCGTGCCCTTGCTGCTGGCGGTGCCGGTGGTGATGGGTTTGACCATACTGACGCTGAAGAAGCAGGGCAAGTGAACGGCATGCGACGCCTGGCCAATATCTATCGACTCGGTATCAAGGAACTCTGGAGCCTGGCGCGTGACCCGGTCATGCTGGTGCTGATCGGAGTCAGTTTCACAATCATGATTTATTCCGCCGCGACTGCCATGCCGGAATCCTTGCACAAGGCGCCGATCGCTATCGTTGATGAGGATGCTTCGCCCCTGTCGGCTCGCATCGTCTCGGCTTTTTATCCGCCTTATTTTTCCGTGCCGAACATGATCAGTTCCAATCAGATCGACCCGGGCATGGATGCCGGGCGTTATACCTTCGCGCTGCATATTCCACCGGATTTTCAGCGCGACGTGCTGGCCGGCCGCTCGCCCGCCATCCAGCTCAATATCGATGCCACGCGCATGAGCCAGGCCTTTACCGGCAACTGGTATATCCAGGAGATCGTGCTGACCGAGATCAATGAATTTGTGCAGCGTTATCGCGGCAATGCAGCGATGCCGGTGGAGCTGGCGCTACGCATGCGTTTCAATCCGAGCCTGACGCAAGCCTGGTTCGGTTCCATCGTGGAGCTGATCAACAATGTCACCATGATTTCCATCATTCTCACTGGTGCTGCCCTCATTCGCGAACGTGAGCATGGCACTATTGAACATCTGCTTGTGATGCCGCTGACACCGCTGGAGATCATGCTGGCCAAAGTCTGGTCCATGGCGCTGGTGGTGATGGTAGCGGCCTGGATATCGTTGACCTTCATCGTGCAGGGAGCCTTGCGCGTGCCGATCGAAGGCTCGATCGTCCTGTTCATGGCGGGTGCGGCCCTGCATCTGTTTGCGACCACCTCCATGGGTATCTTTATCGCAACGCTGGCGCGCAACATGCCGCAGTTCGGCATGCTGATGATACTGATATTGCTGCCGCTGGAAATGCTGTCCGGTGGCACGACCCCACGTGAAAGCATGCCGGATTTCGTGCAGAACCTGATGCTGCTGGCGCCAACCACGCATTTTGTCGAACTGGGCCAGGCGATTCTTTTTCGCGGTGGCGGGCTGGATGTGGTGTGGCCGTCCTTCCTCGCTATTGCGCTGATCGGAGCGGTGCTGTTTTTCTTTTCGCTGGCGCGTTTCAGAAAGACCATCAGCCAGATGGCCTGAGGCTGGCGCTAAAAATGCAACGCCCGTCAGAGTTGCCGGAGCGGCTGTGACGGGCGCAACAAATCAAGTGCGGTAATGACGTTGGCTAAGCCTGTTTGCTAGCCATACTCCCTCAGGCGGTCATGCCGTTGTGACGCAGCAGGGCGTCGATGGAAGGTTCCCTGCCACGGAAAGCGACGAAGGATTCCAGCGCCGGACGCGAACCACCCATGGCGAGGATCTCGGCCCAGAAGCGGCGGCCGGTCTCTTCACACAGGACACCGTGTTCCTCAAACAGGCTGTAGGCGTCTGCCGACAGCACTTCTGCCCATTTGTAGCTGTAATAGCCCGCCGCATAGCCGCCGGCGAAGATGTGCGAGAAGTTGTTGGGGAAGCGGTTCCATTTCGGTGGGCGCACCACGGCGACCTCGTCACGCACTTCCTCGATGAGATCAAGCGCGGTTTTGTTGCCGTTCGGGTCGAAATCGCCATGCAGGCGCATGTCGAACAGCGAGAACTCGATCTGGCGCACGGTCTGCATGCCGGCCTGGAAGTTCTTGGCTGCGACCATTTTGTCGAACAATGCTCTTGGTAAGTGCTCGCCGGTTTCAATATGGGCGGTCATATGGCGTAGCACGTCCCATTCCCAGCAGAAGTTTTCCATGAACTGGCTCGGCAGTTCGACTGCATCCCATTCGACGCCTTTGATGCCGGAAACGCCGTAGTCGTCGACCTGGGTCAGCATGTGGTGCAGGCCATGACCGAATTCGTGGAACATGGTGATGACTTCATCATGGGTGAACAGCGCGGGCTTGCCGCCGACAGGAGCCGAGAAGTTACAAGTGAGGAAGGCGACCGGCAGGGTCACTGCATCGCCGATGCGGCGGCGGGTGATGGCTTCGTCCATCCAGGCACCGCCGCGCTTGTTGTTGCGGGCGTAGAGGTCCAGATAGAACTGGCCGACCGGCTGGCCGGCCTTGTCCGTGATCTCGTAGAACGAAGCATCTTCATGCCAGACCGGCGCCTGCGATTTTCTGACCTGCACGCCGAAGATGGTTTCCACCACCTTGAACAGGCCGGCCAGCACTTTCTGTTCCGGGAAATATTGCTTAACTTCCTGATCGGAGAAGGCGTATTTCTCCTCGCGCAGTTTTTCCGAAACATAAGCCACATCCCAGGCCTGCATGTCGGCGATGCCGAGTTTTGTGGCGTATTCGGTCAGCTCCTGCATGTCGCGTTCGGCGAACGGTTTGGCGCGTTTGGCCAGCGTGTCGAGGAATTCGACCACCTGTTGCGGGCTGTCGGCCATCTTGGTCGCCAGCGACATCTCGGCGTAGTTCTTGTAGCCGAGCAGATGCGCGGCCTCGCGCTTGAGTTGCAGGATCTCCTTGATGAGCCCGGTGTTGTCCCATTCCGGCTTGCCGAATTCGGAGGCGCGGGTGGCATAGGCGCGGTAGAGCAGTTCGCGCAGTGCGCGGTTGTCGGCGTATTGCAGCACCGGCATGTAGGAAGGGAAGTGCAGCGTGAATTTGTAGCCCGGCTTGTCATCGGCTTTGGCCGCTTCTTGTGCAGCCTGCAAGGCGTCTTCCGGCAGGCCCTTGAGCTGGCCGGCATCCTCGACGTAATGGGCGAAATCGTTGGTAGTATCGAGCAGGTTCTCCTCGAACTTGGCAGCGAGTTTGGATAGCGCTTCCTGAATCTGCTTGAAGCGGGCCTTCTGGTCGTCCGGTAGTTCGGCGCCGCCCAGGCGGAAATCGCGCAGTTCGTTCTCGACGATTTTCTTCTGTGCGCCGTTCAGTTTTTCGAATTCGGCACTGGCGCGCAGTGCGCGGTATTTGGCGTAGAGCCGTTCGTCCTGCGACAGGTCGGAATAGAAGTCGGTCAACTTGGGCAGGCAGGCGTTGTAGGCTTCGCGCAGTTCCGCGTTGTTGACTACGGCGTTCATGTGGCCGACCTGCGACCATGCGCGCGAGATCCGTTCCTCCATGTCCTCCAGTGGACGGGCAAAGTTACCCCAGCTCGGCGCTTCGCTGGCGGATGCCAGTTTTTCCAGCAGCGCACGACCCTCCGTCAGCAGGTGCTCGACGGCCGGGACGACATGTTGCGCTTGCACGCGGTCGAATTGCGGCAGGCCGTTGAAGTCGAGCAAGGGGTTGTCGGTGAGGGATGTGTGTTGCGCTGTACTCATTACTTTTCCTAGTTAATCAATCGTAAGCTGATGGGATAATGGTAATTCTCGCCCTTGCTGGCGGAGACGGCGGCCAGGATGCTGAAGACGATGTTGGCGAGCCAGACCAGAAAGAACAGCAGGAATCCGATCAGGACGAATACCAGTACGCCGGCGATCAGATAGGCGATCAGTAGCGTGATCTGGAAGTTCAAGGCTTCACGTGCCTGTTCTGATATGTAGGGGCTTTCATCCTTTTTCAAGAGCCAGACGATTAGGCCGGGGAAAATGCTGAAAAAGATGCCGGTGATGTGGGTGACGACGGCAATGTTTTTTTCATCGGCGTTGGCTGGTGCAATGATGTCGGACATGTTGTTACCCCTTATGAAAGATTGAGTTTTTGCAACAATGGTTCAATTTTGTCGATTTCCTGCGTTGCCAGGATCTTGCGTGCCGAGTGCATCAAATGCGGTACATCACTCTTCAGCACCTGACTCTTGACGGCGAGGATCTGCGCCGAATGCATCGAGAAATGGCGCAGGCCGAAGCCGAGCAGCAAGCGGGTGAGGGCCGGATCGCCGGCCATTTCGCCGCAGACCGAGACCTCCTTGCCGGCACGTATGGCGGCCTTGATCGTATTCAAAATCAGATTGAGCACGGCCGGGTGCAGGGGGTTGTAGAGATGCGACACCGTGTCGTCGGTACGGTCGATGGCCAGTGTGTACTGGATCAGGTCGTTGGTGCCGATTGAGAGGAAATCCAGTTCGCGGGCAAAGGCATCGGCACAGATGGCAGCGGCCGGGATCTCGATCATGCCCCCGACCTGAATATCCTGCTTGAACGGGATGTGCTGCTTTTGCAGGCTGAGTTTGGCGCGCTCCACCATCTGCAGGGTCTGGCGCAGCTCGGCCAGGTTGGACAGCATGGGGATCAGGATCTTGATGTTGCCGTAATGCGAGGCCCGCAATAGCGCGCGCAACTGTGTGTGGAAGATCAGCGGTTCGGCCAGGCACAGCCGAATCGCCCGCAGGCCGAGTGCCGGGTTGGTGCAGGTGCGTACCGTATCCGGGTTTATCTCCTTGTCGGCGCCGATATCCAGCGTACGGATGGTGACCGGCAGGCCTTTCATGGATTCCGCCACCTTGCGGTAAGCCAGATACTGTTCTTCCTCGTCCGGCATGTCGCGCCGGTTCATGAACAGGAATTCGGTGCGGTAGAGGCCGACGCCGGTAGCACCGGCAGCCTTGGCTTTGGTGACATCGGACGGCACTTCGATGTTGGCCAGCAGTTCGACCGTGGTGCCATCCAGCGTGATGGCGCGTGTTGACTTCAGGCGCTTGAGTTTTTGCTGTTCGAGTTCGAACTGTTCCTGCCGCAGATGGTATTCGGCCAGCGTGTCCTTGTCCGGGTTGACCACCACCACGCCCTGATTGCCGTCGACGATGATCAGCTCGCCGTCGCGGATCAGTGTGCGTGCCCGTTGCATGGCGACGATGGAAGGAATGTTCAGGCTGCGTGCCAGAATCGCGGTATGCGACGTCGCGCCGCCGACATCGGTGATGAAGGCAGCGAACTTGTGATGCTTGAACTGGATCGTGTCGGCCGGCGACAGGTCATGCGCAACAAGGATGATGGCACTTTCCTGCTCCTCGACCGGCACCTGGCTCGGGTGACCGAGCAGCACCTTGATGACGCGCTCGACCACCTGGACCACATCGTGTTTGCGTTCGCGCAGATAGTCGTCGTCGATCTTCTCGAATTGCTCGACCAGGTCATCCATCTGCTGTTTCAATGCCCATTCTGCATTGCAGAATTCATTGGCGATGATCTCGGCCGGCACCACCGACAGCGAGCGGTCGGCAAGGATCATCAGATGCGTGTTGATGAAGGAGCTGAGTTCGGCCGGCGCATTCGGCGTCAACTGGCTGCGGATGCTTTCGAGGTCATCTCTCACCGTGGCGATGGCATCATTGAAGCGACGGACCTCCTGCGGCACCAGGGCTTCCGGGATCAGGTAATGCGCAACTTCCAGCAGCGCATGCGAGACCAGGTGCGCGCGGCCGATGGCGATGCCGCCGGAGACGCCGACCCCGTGCATGGTAAAACTCATTTCCACCTCCACTGCCGCGGCGATATTGATTTACCTACCTTATTCATGGCTGTGTGTGCGATGGATGAGGTCTGCAGTGTCTGCATAATGGGTGTAGCCAAGGGTTTGTTTTCTATTGTTATCATGGCGTGCGGTCCGGTTGGCTGCTGTTTATTCCGGCTCACCGAAACGGCTGTTGATGAGATCGACCAGTGCATCCATGGCCGCCTGCTCGTCGGGGCCGTTGGTCTCGATGGTGATGATACTGCCCTTGCTTGCCGCCAGCATCATGACGCCCATGATGCTCTTGGCATTGACGCGGCGGTTGTTGCGTTCCAGCCAGATCTCCGATTTGTAGAGGCCGGCAGCCTGTGTCAGTTTGGTCGAAGCGCGGGCATGCATGCCCAGTTTGTTGATGATTTCGATGTCTCTTTTCAGCATTTTTCTTGCCTTGTTCTAGTCCAGATCGGTGAAATGGATGACGCCTTCACGGCCGCCACTCAGTGCTTTTGCTATCAGTGTTCTGAGGTCGTTGTGTCTGTAGGTCAGGGTGCGCACCAGCATCGGCAGGTTGACGCCGGCTATGCCTTCTACCCGGCCGGCCACCAGCAGCTGATTGACCATGTTGCAGGGGGTGGCGCCGTAGATGTCTGACAATATCAGTACACCATCGCCTTGATCCAGTTCTTCTACCAGTTTTTGCGCCTCCGGCAACAAGTTGCAGGGGTCATCATCCTTGCCTATGCCCAGCTGCTTGAGCTGTGCCGGCCGGGTGCCCATGACATGGCTGGCGCAGTGAATCAGACTTTCACCAAGCGTGCCGTGCGCTATGATCAGTATTCCTATCATGCTGTGTTTACCTTACTCCCCAGTTCAGGTTTGCATCACGCATCATTCCAGTTCGCGATGTCGTACCAGTACTTTCTGCTTTTCGTTACGGAAATGCTGCCCGAGTTTTTCGACAAAATAGACCGAGCGGTGCTGGCCGCCGGTGCAACCGATGGCAACCGTCAGATAGCTGCGATTGTCGCGCACGAAGGCCGGCAGCCAGCGTGCCACAAAATTGCGGATGTCCTCGAACAGGGCCAGTGCGTCCGCTTGATTCTCCATGAAGCTCTTCACTTCCTGATCATGACCGGTCAGCGGGCGCAACACCGGGTCGTAATGCGGGTTGGGCAGGAAGCGTACGTCAAAGACGAAATCGGCATCGAGCGGAATGCCGTGCTTGAAGCCGAAGGAAGCGAACAGCAGGGTCATGCCCTGATGTTCATGTGCGACGAAATCCTTGACCCAGTTGCGCAGTGTATTGGCGCTGAGGTCGCTGGTGTCGACGCGGTGGCCGAGATAGGCCAGCTGGCTCAGCATGTCGCGCTCGCGCTGGATGCTTTCGGCCAGCGTGGTTTTTTCATCGCTCAACGGGTGTCGCCTGCGAGTCTCGCTGAAACGTTTGACCAGGGTTTCGACGCTGGATTCCAGGTAAAGCACCTGCACATCCAGACCCTGATCCTTCAGCTGCTGGATCGCTTCCGGCAGAACCTCGATCGCTTCACTGCGGGTATCCATGCTTATCGCCACGTGGCTCTGGCCGTGCAGGTGTTGCGGAATGTTGGCCAGCAGGGTGGCCGGCAGGTTGTCGACACAATAATAGCCACTATCTTCCAGCGCCTTTAGTACCACGCTCTTGCCGGAGCCGGAGAGCCCTGTGACGATGACCAGTTGCATGGTTCAGCTCTTCTTCTGCATGGCTTTTTTCATCTCGCGCGACTGCCGCTGCATGAACTGCCTGGTGCCGTTGATGCCGCGCAAGAGCAGCATGTGGTTGCGCAGCGCGACTTCGACCAGCACCGCGATGTTGCGGCCGGCGGCGACCGGGATGAGGAATTTGGGGATTTTGACGCCGAGGATTTTCTCTTGTTGCGAGGTGATCTTCAGGCGGTCGAGTTCCATGCTCATCAGTTTGCTCGCGTGTTCGAGCTGGATGATGAGGTCCAGCGGCTTGGTCGGTTTCACCGAGTTGTCGCCGAACAGTTCGCGGATATTGAGCACACCAAGGCCGCGCACCTCGAGGAAATCCTGCAGCAGCCGCGGGCAGCGGCCTTCCAGCCGGTCAGGCGCCACCTTGAAGAAATCGATGATGTCGTCGGCGACCAGTCGATGGCCTCGCGAAATGAGTTCCAATGCCAGTTCGCTCTTGCCGATGGCGGGATCGCCCTTGATCAGCACGCCGAAGCCTTGCACTTCCATGAAGACGCCGTGAAAGCTCACGGTTTCCGCCACCGCCTGCGACAGATAGTGGCTCAGCACGTCCATCAGGCTCGGGCTTTGCAGCGGCGTGGTGAACAGTGGCGTGTCCAACAGGTTGGCGGCGTCGATCAGTTCCTGCGGCGGTTTTTCGCCATTGGCAACGACGACGGCGGCAAGGTCCGTTGAAAACAGGTTTTGAATGGATTGTTGCAGCTCTTTGCTGGCAAGGCTGCGCAGGTAATCCATCTCTGCACAACCCAGTACCTGCACGCGGTTGGGGTGAACGAAATTGAGGTGCCCGATCAGTGCCAGCGAGGGTTTGCTGACGGTCTCGCTGCTCAGCATGTTGTCACCGCCGCTCAGGCCTGCAACCCAGGTGAGTTTCAGGTTGCGGCGGGTATCGCGATACAGTTTTTCGACACTGATTTCGGGCATGTTTATCTTTCCTGACAGGTCAGGTCAGCGCATCCTGCACAAGGGCTGGATGTGCCGACCATGCCGCGCTTACTCGGCAGCCTGATGCTTGACTGCACCGTTCACCTGATGGTGATCGCCGCGCTTCTCCTTGTGCTTCAGGACCTGGCGATCCAGCTTGTCGGTCAGCATGTCGATGGCGCTATACATGTTTTCATCCGAGCATTCCACGTGCAGATCGTTGCCGGGTACGTGAAGAGTAGCTTCAACTTTCTGTACAAGTTTTTCCACGCTCAGCGTCACCTTGATATCGATCACATGGTCGAAGTGATTGCTGATGCGTGCCAGTTTGCCCTGGACGTAATCGCGCAGTGCGGGTGTGACATCCAGATGATGACCGGTAATTTGTAAATTCATGATGCTCTCTCCTTGGTAACGACTACAAAACTGATAGTTATGGTGAAATTACAGCGACTTGCGCTGGCTCGCTGCGGGTAACTGCAGTGATTCTCTGTATTTGGCGATCGTGCGTCTGGCGACGACGATGCCCTGCTTGCTCAGAACATCGGTGATCTGGTTGTCCGACAAGGGCTTCCTCGGGTCCTCTTCAGCGATCATCTGTTTGATCAGCGCGCGGATGGCCGTGGCCGAGCAGGCACCGCCGGATTCGGTCGCCACATGGCTGCCGAAGAAATACTTGAGTTCATAGACCCCGCGCGGCGTCAGCATGTACTTGCGCGTGGTGACGCGCGAGATGGTCGATTCGTGCAACTCCAGTTCGTCGGCAATCTCGCGCAAGACCAACGGGCGCATGGCGACTTCGCCGTGTTCGAAAAAGTTGCGCTGACGGTCGACGATGGCCTGCGATACGCGCAGGATGGTGGAGAAGCGCTGCTGAATGTTCTTGATCATCCACTTGGCTTCCTGCATCTGACTCATCAGGTATTGATTGGAGCTGTCGCGATTACGCTTGAGGATGTTGGCGTAGATCTGGTTGATGCGCAGTTTCGGCACCACTTCGTCGTTGAGGCTGGCGATCCAGACACCCTTGACCTTTTTGACGATGATTTCGTGCTGGATGAAGTGGTCCGAGCCGATGTTGCTGAAGGCATTGCCCGGTCTCGGGTTGAGCTGTGTGATCAGCTGCTGGGCCTGACGCAGGGTTTCGTCGTCACAATGCAGCACCCTGCGCAGCTTGGCGTAGTCTCTTGCTGCCAGCAAGGGCAGGTGCTGTTCGACCAGCGTCAGGGAGAGGTCCAGCAATGGTGAGCTTTCTTCCAGTGCCCGCAATTGCAGCGCCAGACATTCGGACAGATTGCGCGCGCCGACCCCTGCGGGATCGAGGTTCTGGATGTGCTTGAGTGCAGTCTGCAGTTCCAGCAGATCGACTTCGGCTTCCGGGTCGATCTGCTCCACCAGTTCTTCCAGTGGCAGTTCCAGATAGCCGTCATCATTGATGGCATCGACCAGCAACAATGCCAGCATCTGGTCGCGTTCAGATAGCGGCAGCAGTTTGAGCTGGCTCAGCAGGTGCTCATGCAGGGTTTCGGTGGCCGCTTCCTGAAAGCTGTAATCGTTGTCCTCATCATTGCCGGCATTGCTGTCATCCCAGCGGGTATTTCCGCCATATTCGAAATAGTCGTCATTGAAGTTCTCCTGAACCGGAGCTTCCTCTGTGCGCGTCGTTTCCGGCGGGTTGGCGATTTCCGGCGCATTGCTGGCGGGGATGAAAGTGTCGACGGCATCGCTCCCATCTGCATTTTTCTCGTCGCGCTCCAGCAGCGGGTTGGCCTGCAGGATGGTTTCCAGTTCCTGATTCAGTTCCTGGGTCGAGAGCTGTAGCAGGCGGATAGACTGTTGCAATTGCGGCGTGAGCGCAAGATTCTGAGAGAAGCGGAGTTGTAAACCTTGTTTCATATCAATTCTAATAACGCCTTACAGGCGGAAATCCTTACCTAAATACACTTCCTTGACGCTTTCGTTCTGTACGATCTCGCTCGGCAGCCCGGCCGCAAAGATGCGACCTTCATTGACAATATACGCCCGATCGCAGATGCCGAGTGTTTCACGTACATTGTGGTCGGTGATCAGCACGCCGATATTGCGCTTGGCAAGGATGCCGATGATCTTCTGGATATCCAGCACGGCGATCGGGTCGATACCGGCGAATGGTTCGTCGAGCAGGACGAAACTTGGGTGGGTCGCCAGACAGCGCGCGATTTCCACCCGTCTTCTCTCGCCGCCCGATAAACTGACGGCCATGCTGTCGCGGATATGGACGATATGCAGTTCATGCAGCAGCGATTCCAGCTCGGTTTCGATTTCCTCGTCGCTGCTTTTCTGCAACTCCAGGATCGCACGGATATTTTCTTCCACCGTCATTTTGCGGAAGATGGAAGGCTCCTGCGGCAGATAGGAAAGCCCCATGCGCGCGCGCAGGTGGATGGGCAGGCGGCTGAGGTCCTTGCCGTCAAGCAGGATGCGGCCGCCGTCGAGCGGCACCAGCCCCACCATCATGTAGAAACTGGTGGTCTTGCCGGCACCGTTGGGGCCGAGCAGGCCGACTACTTCGCCGCTCTTGATCTCGAGTGAAATGTCCTGCACAACGGTACGCGCCTTGTATTGCTTGCGTAGGTTCTCGACGATTAACTCGCTCATGGTTTGCGTTCTTTTGTCTGCATCAGGTTGATAGTGGCCACCAGCTATTGTGCCGGTTCGGTTGCCGGTGTCGGCGCTGGAGCCGGTGCGGGTTGCGCGGGTTTGTTCTTCGGTTGAATGATTGCGCGTACCCGTCCGGTCGGCGTGGCTGGTGTGGCTGCCTGCGATCCGCCGCCGATCACTTCGGCGTATTCGGCAGTGGCGTCGTACATGATGTAGTCTCCATGCACGATATCCTCGCCGCGTTTGACCCAGGCCTTGGTGTAGAGCTTGACCTTGTCCATGCGCCCATCGTACTCGATGCGTTGCGCACTGCCTTCCATGTACTCGTTCTTGCCTTCCATCTTTTGTTTGAAAGTGGTCGGGTTGCCGTAGGATGTGCTGTGTTGAAAGCCGTGGATATCCTCGACCACCACCAGTTTGTCGCCGCGTATCATCAGGGTGCCCTGTGTCAGGATCACATTGCCGGTGTAAGTACTGGTTTTTTTGGCGTCGTTGACGACGACGTTATCGGCTTCGAGGTCGATCGGTTTGTCCTTGTCGGCCTGTTCGGCGTGGCTGCCGAATGCCGCCATTGTCAGCATTACGGCCAGAAACAGTTGGCCGATGCTCCTGAATGACGTGAAAAACTTGTTCATATGATCTCCGGATCAATCTATATCTTTGCTTAAATTCAACTTGATTTCAGGCTGAACTGCGCCAGCCGGCCTTACTTTGCGTTCGGTCTGGTTCGCAGCAGCGTTCATGTCCGACTCCAGCCGCATGGCATCCGCTGCCCTGCGATTCTGATCATTGGGCGTGCTGGATGTATCCATCTTCGGCTTCTCGTAATGCGCCTTGACCCGTTTCATGAGTTGCACAGTCTGGCTCTTCTTGTCATAGATCATGCCGGTGGCGTGAATCACGGTTTTCGGTTCCTGGGTGATGATCACGGGCCGGTCGGTAACGGCTCGCTCGTCGTCGGGAAACACATCCAGCCGGTCGGTCAGCACGACCATCTCGCCCTTGCCGTTATAGGCCTGGCGCACTACTTTGACATCATCCACGAACTCGATCTTGTCCGCACCGCTGGAAACGAAGCCTTTTTTACCTTCAATCAGTGTAAAAGGCTTGCCGATCTCAAAACGCGTAAAGTGTGGCAGATCCAGTTCCGTCGTATCGTCATCCGGGTAATGCCGCATTTCGTCAGCAGTCAGGCGGTAACGCAAATCCCCTTTTTCATCACTGCGAGTGGTGATGAAGTTGTTCAGCACATAGTCCGGGTCATGCCGGTTGCTACCGTCCACTTTCGGCTCCGGCGCCTGCACGCTGTAGTCGATCCAGAAGGTCAGCATGGCCAGTATGGCCAGGAGAACCAGTGGAAGCAGTATGGTGGGGCGCGCATGCATGCGGTTTGCCAGCCGACCTACTTGAAAAATTGCGCCATCTGCGCGTCAAAAGTGCCTTGTGCTTTCATCAGCAGTTCGCAGGCCTCACGCACGGCGCCGCGGCCGGCCTGTGCCTGTGTGGTGTAATGGGCATATTCCTTGACCAGCGGCGTAGCGCTCGGCACGGCAATCGCCAGACCGGCGCGGCGCATTGGTGGCAAGTCCACCACATCGTCGCCCATGAAGGCGCATTCTTCCGGACTGACATTCATTTTCCTGACCAGATCCTCGAAGGCCTCCAGCTTGTCTTCCACACCCTGATAGAAATGTGCGATGCCGGTGGTCTCGGCACGCTTGGTTACCACGTTGGACGTGCGGCCGGTGATGATGGCCATCTCCACGCCGCTGGCTTTCAGCAACTTCATGCCCAGCCCGTCGAGGGAATGGAAGCTTTTGTACTCCTGACCGTCGTCGCCTATCATCAGGCTGCCATCGGTCATGACACCATCTACATCAAAAATAATGACCTTGATACGTTTCGCACGTTCAACTACAGGGCTTGATTCACTCACTTAAATAACCTTTGCTGTTAACAGATCGAGCATGTTCAATGCACCGACCAGGGTTCCTTGTTGGTCGACGACCAGGAGGCCGTTGATTTTGCGGTTTTCCATGATTTCCACAGCCTCTACCGCTAGCTGCTCCGGTGTGATGGTGCACGGGTTGGCATGCATTACCTGCTGTATGCGTGTGGCGCTGACACTGATGCCATCCTCGAAGGCGCGGCGCAGGTCGCCGTCGGTAAAGATGCCCACGGGTTTGTTGCTGGCATCGACAATTGCCGTCATGCCCAGCCCCTTGCGCGTCATTTCCAGCAGACCATCGGTCAGGGCTGCATCCAGCTTGACGCTGGGGATCGCGGCATCCTTGCGCATGATGTCCGATACGTGGATCAGGAGTTTGCGGCCAAGGCTGCCCCCCGGATGGGAACGGGCGAAATCCTCGGCGGAGAAACCGCGCTGATCCAGCACCGTGACGGCAAGCGCATCGCCCAGCGCCAGCATTGCGGTCGTGCTGGCCGTCGGAGCCAGTCCGAGCGGGCAGGCTTCCTGGCTGACATGTGCATCCAGATGTACATCGGATTCGCGGGCGAGGGTGGAGCTGGGGTTGCCACTGATGCTGATGATTTTTGCACCCAAGCGTTTGATCACGGGCAGGATGGACAGCAGTTCGTCGCTCTCGCCGGAGTTGGACAAGGCAATCAGCAGGTCGTCCGCCGTGATCATGCCGAGGTCGCCATGGCTGGCCTCGCCAGGATGTACGAAAAATGCCGGACTGCCGGTGCTGGCGAGTGTGGAGGCGATCTTGCGGCCGATATGTCCGGATTTGCCCATGCCGCTCACCACAACGCGCCCACGGCACTGTAAAATGAGGTCGACAGCTTCAGAGAATCGCTGATCCAGACGATTCGCTATACTTTCGAGTTCACGTGATTCAATCAGTAAGACTTCTCTGGCAAGTCCCAGCGGGGATCGACCAGCCTTGGAATTGCTGTTGATGACTGAGCCCTCGTATTGGTGGCTTTGGCTTATCTCCATAACACCAAGTATAAAAGGGATTCAGGCTTGAATAAAGGTTGAAAACACAAATAAAACCGGTTTTTGCGAAACTAGGCATAATTTTTGCCTTAAGCCGGCAGGTAAATAGTTGCTACAAGGATTCAGTAGCATTCAATGCCATTCAATAACAGGGCGACTTTCAGTGAAAGACACTAATCCGTGAGTATGCATGTAATGATCGCAGGGGGTGGCATCGTCGGTGCCATGACGGCAATGGAACTGGTGGGGCGTGGCTGCCGGGTGACGATCGTCGAGCGCGGTCGCATTGCCAGTCAGACTTCCGGTGAGTCATCCTGGGCCGGCGGCGGCATCCTGTTCCCCTTGCTGCCCTGGATGTATGGCGATGCCGTCAACCAGCTCACGCATTCAGGCACCCGTTTGTATCCGGCTATATGCCAGCGGCTGCTGGAGGAGACTGGCGTCGATTGCGAGCTGCTGAAAAGCGGTATGTTGCTACTGCCGGCGTTCGACCGCGAGGCCGCGCTCGACTGGTGCCGGCGTTACGACTATGTCGCTCAACCCGCTTCCGCTGCCGCCTTTGGCGTGCAGTCGCCGGCCGGTGACGATGCCTTGTGGCTGCCTGGTGTCAGTCAGGCGCGTCCGCCGCATGTGATGCAGGCCATGCGTGCCTGGCTGGAGCAGAACAATGTCACGCTACTGGAGGGAACCGAACTCAAGCCATTGAGCGGGTCCGGCAGCATGCACGAATGGGAGACGGTTAGCGGCGAAAAACTGCAGGCAGACAAGTTTGTGGTGACTTCCGGTGCCTGGAGCTTCGATCTCCTGAGGGAAACCGCCAGCAAACTGAAGATCAAGCCCATGCGCGGCCAGATCCTGCTTTATCGTCCGCAACGGAACCTTGAGCACATGGTGTATCGCGAAGGTTTCTACATGATTCCGCGCAAGGATGGCCTGCTGCTGGTCGGCAGCACGCTGGAGGATGTCGGTTTTGACCCGCGTACGACGGAAACCGCGCGTGACGAACTCAGGGCAAAAGCGGTAGCCATCATGCCCGAGCTGGCCGAATTGCCAATACTCAAGCACTGGAGCGGCTTGCGGCCCGGCACTCCGGAGAACCTGCCTACTATCGCCGCCCATCCGCAGATCGAAAATCTTTATTTGAATACCGGTCATTTCCGTTATGGTCTGACCATGGCGCCGGGCAGCGCGAAAATCGTGGCTGCGCTGATCTGCGGCGAGCAGCCGTTCCTCGATCACACGCCTTTCGCTTTCCCGCTCTAGCGTACAGACGTCCTCTTCTGCCATGGCCGGTCACACCAGCTGATCCGGCGCCATTCGATGGCATCGTGTTGATCGCAAGATATTGATTGCATAGTGCCGATTCAATCGTGGGCTTAAGTGCTTGCGCGGATTTTTCTTTGCCCCTGCTCTTGATAAATTGCCTTATCGACCAGATATTTACAGAACACAGGCGGGTTCGCCGGTGGTGATTCATTCGGTAGTTTTGGCATTGAACGGAGGTATGCATGCAGACGATACGACAGGCGGCGATGGCGGGTACTTTCTATCCTGAGGATGGACAGGTGCTGGTTGCGCACGTTCACTCGATGCTGCATGAGGCAGCCCGGGATTTGGCTCCCGGTACGACTGCACCAGTGCCCAAAGCGCTCGTGGTACCTCATGCCGGCTATGTCTATTCCGGCCCGACCGCAGCCATGGCCTATGCCCGCTTGCTGCCATTGCGCTACACCATTCGCCGTGTTGTCCTCGTCGGGCCGGCGCATCGTGTGCCGGTTCGCGGTCTTGCATTGCCTGACGTGCAATCGTTTGTGACTCCGCTGGGCAGGGTCGAACTCGACCAGTCTGCGATGAATAAATTGCAGATGCTGCCGCAGGTTGTCGTCAGTTCTCCCGCACATGCACAGGAGCATTCCCTGGAAGTGCAACTGCCGTTTCTGCAGGCGGTGCTGGATGATTTCAAGCTGGTGCCGCTGGTGGTCGGCAGTGCCAGTCCGGCTGAGGTGGCGCAAGTGCTGGATGCGGTCTGGGGCGGGGATGAAACGCTGATCGTCATCAGCTCCGACCTTTCTCATTTTCTGTCCTATGGCGAGGCGCAGCGTGTTGATCGAAACACGGTCGACCGCATACTCGGATTGCAGGAAGACCTGGGTCCGGAGCAAGCCTGTGGCGGCGCGGGAATCAATGGTCTGATTCATGCGGCCAGGACACATGGCCTGCTGCCGCAATTGCTGCAACTGTGCAATTCCGGCGATACGGCAGGTGACAAGGCCCGCGTGGTGGGCTATGCCTCCTTTCTGTTTTCGGCGACGGAGGCGGAATGAGATGACGGATTTTCAGGAAAATACATTGCTGCAGGAGGACCTCGGCCAAATTCTGGTGCCGCTGGCACGGCGCGAAATTGCACAGGCACTGGCCTTGCCTGCACCTGCGGTCGACCAGAGCCTGCCGCGTCTGCAGCAACATGGAGCCACCTTCGTTACGCTGACACAGCGGCGCCAGTTGCGTGGCTGCATAGGTACCCTGCAGGCCTACCGCCCGCTGCTGCATGACCTCAAGGCCAACGCTCATGCCGCCGCCTTCCGCGATCCCAGGTTCTCGCCCTTGCAGGCGGATGAACTGGATGAGACGGAGGTGGAGGTTTCCCTGTTGTCCGCCATGCAGCCGCTGCAGTTCCAAGATGAGCAGGAAGTCTGGTCGCAGTTGCGTGCCGGTCTGGATGGCGTGGTGCTGGAATTCGGCAGCTATCGCAGCACCTTCCTGCCGCAGGTTTGGGAACAGTTGCCCGAGGTGCGTGATTTCATGGCGCGCCTCAAGCAGAAAGCCGGTTTGCCGGCCAGTTTCTGGCATGAGGAAGTCCGGCTCTACCGTTACACGGTGCAGAAGTTCAGGGAAAGCGATGCTGCACGCTCAATCGAAGCCAGGAGGATGACGGCATGACGCAGAATTCCGCATACAAGGCGCGTTACTGGCACATGCTGGCAGACGGCCGCATGCAGTGCGATCTCTGTCCGCGCGACTGCAGGCTGCATGATGGCCAGCGCGGTGCCTGCTTCGTGCGCATGCGCGAAGGCGACGAGATGCTGCTCACTACCTACGGTCGCTCGTCCGGTTTCTGCATAGACCCGATCGAGAAGAAACCGCTCAACCATTTTTATCCGGGTTCCTCGGTGCTGTCCTTCGGCACAGCCGGCTGCAACTTGGCCTGCAAGTTCTGCCAGAACTGGGATATCAGCAAATCGCGCGATATGGATAGGTTAATGGACCAGGCATCGCCCGAAGCCATCGCCATCGCGGCGGAACAGTCGGGCTGCAAGAGCGTCGCCTTCACCTACAACGACCCGGTCATTTTCGCCGAGTATGCCATGGATGTGGCCGATGCCTGCCATGCGCGCGGCATCAAGACCGTGGCCGTGACGGCGGGCTATATGCATGACGCCGCCCGCTGCGATTTTTACGCAAAAATGGATGCGGCGAACGTCGATCTCAAGGCGTTTACCGATGAGTTCTACATCAAGCTGACCGGCTCGCATCTGCAGCCGGTGCTGGATACCTTGCGCTATCTCAAGCATGAAACGGATGTCTGGCTCGAAATCACCACTTTGCTGATACCGGGTGAGAACGACAGCGACGCCGAACTGACGGCCATGTGCCAATGGATTCGGAAGGAGCTGGGTTCCGATGTGCCGCTGCATTTCTCCGCCTTCCATCCCGATTACAAGATGCCGGGAGTTCCGGCCACACCTGCCAGCAAGTTGATACGTGCCCGTGATATTGCGCTGAGCGAAGGTCTGCGTTACGTCTATACCGGTAATGTGCACAATCAGGAGGGCGACACCACGTTTTGCCCCGGCTGCCAGACCCCGCTGGTTGTGCGCGACTGGTACAACATAGAGCGCTATCTGCTGAGTGAGAAAGGCCGTTGCCCGGTTTGTGATGCGGCAATCGCCGGGCGTTTTGACAAGCGCGCTGGCGGCTTTGGCCGCAAGCGTATCCCGATCGCTATTCGAGAGTACGCTTAAGCAAGCATCCGGAGAAAGGATTCCATGATGTCAGCCGCCTTGGAAAAACTGGTACGGATACCGGCAGACTATGCGCATATCGAAGGCATGCTGGCATTGCCGGAAAATGCGCAAGGTCTGGTGCTGTTTGCGCACGGCAGCGGCAGCAGCCGTCACAGTCCGCGTAACAACTATGTGGCACAGGTGCTGCGAGAAGCCGGTATCGGCACTTTGCTGATGGACCTGTTGACACCGGAAGAGGATCTTGATTATCAGACCCGGTTTGATATTCCGTTGCTGACTCAGCGCCTGCTTGCCGCGACGAGCTGGATCAAAGCTCAGAGCGAGCTGCAGAGTCTGCCTATCGGCTACTTTGGCGCAAGCACGGGTGCTGCCGCAGCGTTACAGGCAGCGGCCGCCAGCAGTGACGAAATCAGCGCAGTGGTTTCTCGTGGTGGCCGGCCTGACTTGGCCGGCACGCATGCGCTGCATCAGGTGCAATGTCCGGTGCTGTTGCTGGTGGGTGGGCATGACGATGTGGTAATCGATTTGAATCAGGATGCATACGAACAACTGCATTGCACGAGAGAGATGGTCATCATCCCCGGTGCCACACACCTGTTCGATGAGCCGGGTACTCTGGAGGAAGTGGCGAGGCAGGCGGCGGCCTGGTTCGTCCGGCATCTTGGGAGGCGCTGATTAAATGGCTACGCGGGC
>DLMX01000111.1:5550-6505 GCA_002479405.1 Methylophilaceae bacterium UBA7525 | reverse complement strand
GCCGTCTTGACGGACACGACCCTCACGCCAAACATAGCTGCTTGAGCAGCATTCTTGGCGGGGAAGACCCTTGCGGTCTGTGCGGTTGCACTTCATCCCGCTCACTCATTTAATCAGCGCCTCCCTTGGACAGGTGCCACCTGCTGACTGATATTTTCAGGAAGTCTGCAGGATGCGCATCACCTCTTCATCTTCCACTTGCGGGAAATCCGCATAGAACTGGCCGACGGCCCTGAAGTTTTCAGGCGCTGCCAGACAAACCACCTCATCTGCCAGTTCGGCGACCTTGTCCAGCGTATCCGGCGGCGCAACCGGCACGGCGCAGATCAATCTGGCCGGTTTTCTGTTGCGCAGCCCGTGCAGTGCGGAAATCATGGTGGCACCGGTGGCGAGCCCGTCATCGACGACGATGACGATGCGGCCGGCCGGATCTTCAGGCGCCCGGATCGGCGTGTATTGCGCGCGGCGTTGCCTGATAACGGCCAGCTGATGCTGTTTCTCGGCTTCAATATAGGCACTGTCGGCGCCGGTAGAGGCAGCATGATCGGCGATATAGGTCCAGCCGCTCTCGTCGACCGAACCGATCGCCAGTTCGGGGTTGATGGGCGCACGCAACTTGCGCACCAGCACCACATCGTAGCTGCCGCCCAGTTCATCTGCGATGATTTTTGCCATGGGGACTGCGCCACGGGGAATGGCGAGCACCAAGGGCTGCTGGCCCTTGTAAGCCTGTAGTTTATCCGCCAGTTTGCGGGCAGCTTCGCTGCGATCATGGAACATCATTTACCTCGCATTCGCACTTCTCTTAATTGATTCTGGGTTGCAGCAGTTCAATCTTGAATTCGTTTTCATATGGCGGCACATTGCATTCGATGATGTTGTTGGGGGCAACATCCAGCCTGATGCCGGTAATGTCGGTGCGCACCGGTAGCTTGTTGGCGCCACGGTCGACCAG
>DLMX01000111.1:737-5348 GCA_002479405.1 Methylophilaceae bacterium UBA7525 | reverse complement strand
CGCAACATGGAGTGGCCGTGGTACATGACGTCATCGACGACGAGGACGGTGGTGCCGGTCAAATCCAGATTGGCCTGTTCCGGATTCTCGGTCAGCCTGGTTTCCGGATGCAGCAGGGTCAGGTCATCCGCATAGCGTTTCACCTTCAGATGCATGAGTGACATCACCGGCAGATCGAACTGACGCAGTCGCTCATGCAGCATTTCCGCCAGCGGCGCGCCGCGGCGCAATATGCCGACGATCATGATGCGCTGCCTGGCATTGAGGAAGCCTGCTGCCTGCCATGCCATGTTGTCCAGCACTGCATTCAGCTGGGATGTTTGATAAAGGCAGGTTCTGTCGCCGATGACCGGAACTTCCATACCGCTCCTTTCATTTGATTTGCACACAGGTGTTGCAGGTCGTTCTTTGTCCGTAACATTAGCACGTGGGCAGACCTGCAGACATAAGTGCGAATGCTTAAGGCTGCCGGGCTTAATACGTGCTCGCGCGAATTATGCTGTTGCCCTGCTGTTGATAATATTTCAATTTAAGTAGTTAATGCGGGCTGGCGATATTGCATTATTTATTTGCCCTGTCCATGAGCAAGCAGTACTCATCAGAAAGGAAGTGCAAAATGACGATCCATAATCCTGCTTCCGGTTTTCACCGCGTGACGCATGACCGACCATTGATCGAACAGCATATCGACGCCTATAGAATGAAAGGCAAATTGCCTGAGCCGATGGTTTGCCCGCAGTGCCATGCGGTATTTCACAAGGGGCGCTGGCAGTGGATGCAAGCGCCGGCTGATGCGCATAGTGAAACCTGTCCGGCCTGTCATCGACAGAATGACGATTTCCCCGCCGGTTATGTCAGCCTGTCGGGTGACTTCTTCGATGCGCACAGTGAAGAGATATTGCGTGTTGTGCATAACCTTGAGCAGCATGAGCGCAAGGAACACCCGCTCAAGCGCATCATGGTCATAGAGAAGCAGGCTGATGCGACGGTTGTCACTACGACCGACATCCATCTTGCCCGTGGTATCGGCGAAGCGGTTCACCATGCCTATCAGGGAGAGCTCGATCTGCATTACAACCCGGGGGAAAACCAGGTGCGTGTCTATTGGCAGCGCTGATCCGGAAGTTGTTTCGTTTTCTCAGGCTTGATATCTCTGAGTTCGGTAGGCAGGTTGAAAATGCCTACCTTTCTATTGTCCAGTGACCTGACTTGCCGCCCTGTTTTTCCAGCAGGTGGATATCGCGGATGATCATGCCGCGGTCGACTGCCTTGCACATGTCGTAGATGGTGAGTAAGGCGACGCTGGTCGCGGTCAGTGCTTCCATCTCGACACCGGTGCGGCCTACGGTTTCTGCGGTGACGGTGCAATGGATGGTGTTTTTATCCTGTTCGATGTCAAATTCGACGCCGACCTTGGTCAGGCTGATGGGGTGACATAGCGGGATCAGGTCGGAGGTACGTTTGGAGGACTGAATGGCGGCGATGCGGGCAATACCAAGCACGTCGCCTTTTTTACTGTTGCCGCTCAGAATCAGTTTTAAGGTTGCGGCCTGCATGACGATGTGACCGGAGGCTCTGGCAATCCGATGCGTCTCGGTCTTTTCGCCGACATCGACCATGTGCGCTTGGCCGTTACTATCAAAGTGCGTGAATTGTTTCATGCTTATTCGGAATGAACTGAATACTTAATCCCGATATCATAGCAATGATGAAAATTATTTATACGATTCTTTTTTGCCTGCTCGTGTTGCCAACGGCTTCGGCCAACGAGTTGCCGGACCTTGGCGATATTTCGGCGCGGGTGCTGTCGCCATTGCAGGAGCAGGCGATTGCCAACCAGATAATGCGGGATGTCATGCGCAGCAACCAGGTGGTCAGCGATCCGGAGATCAATGATTACGTGCAGAATCTGGGTTACCGTCTGGCTGCCAACGGGCCGGACAAGCGTCAGCAGTTCAATTTTTTCGTGGTGCAGGACAATACGATCAATGCCTTTGCCATGCCTGGCGGGGTCATCGGTATTCATACCGGACTCATACTGGCGGCAAATAATGAATCCGAGCTGGCCGGTGTGGTCGGCCACGAAATCGGCCACGTCGTGCAGCGCCATCTGGCGCGCATGCTGGCGCAGCAGCAACAGGACACCCTGATCAACCTTGCTTCCTTGGGATTGGCTTTGCTGGCGGCGCGCTCCAATCCGCAACTGGGCAGCGGAGCGATGACGGCAGCCTCGGCCGGGGCCGTGCAAAAACAGCTGGATTACACGCGTGAACATGAACGCGAAGCCGATCGTGTCGGTTTGCAGATTCTGGATAGTGCCGGTTTCGATACGCGCGGCATGCCTGATTTCTTCAACACCATGCTGAAGAGTTCGCGCTTTGTCGATGGCAGTGCGCCTTCTTTCCTGCGTACGCACCCGTTGACCACGGAACGTATTACCGACGTCAAGAATCGCGTCGAGAGCATGCCTTATCGCCAGGTGCCGGACAGTCAGGAATTCCAGTATGTGCGCGCCAAGCTGCGTGCCACACATGGTTCCGCCGCACAGGCGGTCACTTATTTTCGGGAGAGCATACGCGAGCGTCGTTTCAGCAACGAAGCGGCCGAACAGTATGGTCTCGGTCTGGCGCTGATGCGCAACAACAACCTGGAGGCAGCCAGCACTCAGGTGGAATGGTTACGCAAGAATGCTCCACGCCATCCTTACATCGAGACTTTTGCTGCCAAATTACTGGTGGCGCAGCGTGAGGCCGAAGCGGCCGGCAAGCAGTATGCGCAGGCGTTGAACCAGTTTCCCAATCATCGCGCGCTGGCATACGGCTATGCCGAGCACTTCCTTGCCAAGGGCCAGCCCGATCTGGCGCTGAAGCTGATCGAGGAAAAGCAGCCGGCTTATCCGGACGATCCGTATTTCTATGAGCTGAAGTCACAGGCCTACACCATGCAGGGCAAGAATCTGTTGCGGCATCAGGCGCAGGGCGAAGCCTACTATCGTCGTTATAATTTGCAGGGTGCGCTCGAACAGATGGATCTGGCCGCGAGAGCGAACGACGGCGATTTCTATCAACAGTCCATAGTCGAAGCGCGTCTGAATCAGCTCAAGCTGATGGCGCTGGAACCGAAGAAGGAAGGGTTTTTCAATTGAGCAAATCAATCTGGAACATGCAACGCAGAGGCTTTCTGCAACTGATGCTGGGCGCGGGTGCCGCATTGTTGTTGATGCCGATACAGGCCTTGGCGGCAATCTGGAACAAGGCCGCATTCGAGGCGACGACCAAGTCGGAGGCGGTGAAAGGACTGGAGATTCCGGCAGAGACGCCGAGTCAGGAGATCGAGATCGTGGCACCAGATTTTGCCGAGAACGGGGCTGTGGTGCAGGTTGAAGTCAGGAGTCGCATCATTGGTACCGAGGCGATTGCCATTCTGGTCGACAAGAACCCGACGCCGCTGATCGCCAATTTCATGTTCTCGAAAGGTGCCGAACCTGCCGTCGTCACCCGTATCAAGATGGCGGAAACGTCCAATGTGCAGGTGATCGTCAAGGCCGGCGATCAGTATTTCAGTGCAGTGAAACAGGTTGAAGTTTCATTGAGCGGATGTTGAAGGAAACAGAATGATGCGCGATATGAAAATGCGGGCCCAGCTCAAGGGCAGTATCACGGAAGTCAAGGCACTACTCAGCCACCCGATGGAAACCGGCCGGCGCAAGAATGATCTGGACGAGACAATCCCTGCACATTTCATCCAACTGTTGACGGCCACGCTCAACGGCAAGACGGTGCTGGAAGCGCAGTGGGGAACAGGGGTCTCGAAAAACCCCTATCTGACTTTTTACCTGCGCGATGCCAAGGTCGGCGATACCGTACGTATCACCTGGCACGACAACCTTGGCGAGAGCGGTCACGGCGAGATCGCCGTGACGCAAGGCTGATTTCGGTCTACTTTACCTTGCAGGTGCTGACGCCGAAGATGCTGTAGGCCGGACAGAAATTCATCAGCCCGGTCGCCAGCGGCAGCACGCCGATCCAGGCCCAGACCGGGCCGCTAAAAAACAGCACCCAGGCGATCAGCGCCAGGCCAACGACGATTCGAAGTGCACGATCAATCCCACCCACATTTGCTTTCATCGTTCATTCCTCCTTTTGTATCGTTGAAACGGCATGCCCGAAAATGACCATGCCTGAGCATGACCATGCACGAGCAGGTTCACAACAGTTCGATGCCGAACTTTCTGACAACAAGCGCAAACAGAACGAAACAGGTTGCAGTCACGACGGCGCTTGCCGTCAATGTCCACCAGAATCCCCATTTTGGCAAGAGGAAAGGGAACAGCAGGAACATCGGCAGCGTGGGAATCACGTACCAGAAGGTATACCACGCGTGATTTGCAATTTTTTCTTCCGGTTGCTGTTCAACGTGCAGCCAGATCAGCGCCAGTATGGTCACCATTGGCAAAGCGGCGATGAGGGCGCCCAGTTTGTCGCTGCGCTTGGCGATCTCGGATACTGCGACGACTACAGCGGCGGTCAAGAGATATTTGGTGATGATCCAGCTCATGTGGCTCTCCTATGAGTGCTGCATGGCAAGTGATACCGCCTCTGCTACGCGGAT
>DLMX01000111.1:0-448 GCA_002479405.1 Methylophilaceae bacterium UBA7525 | reverse complement strand
GAATCTGGCGGGCGAAGGCCGGGATCGCTTCACGAATGGCGCTGATGGCGTATTCCGGTAGTGCACTGTCTAGGTTGGTCAGTTTCACGCCCGGCGTGTAGGAGGGCTGCACTTCGCCGAATGCGGTCGACGGCCGGTTGGCGAGGAAATCGCCGATCAGCTGGCCCGGCGCGCAGTAATCGCTGCCGCCCAACTCAAAGGCGCGCGATTCCAGTTCGCGCTGGAAACGCATGCCGGCCAGCGGGTCGCCCGGATAATCCTGCTCCGGCGAGATGCCGACGACGATGCCGGCATTGGCATTGCGCTCGTTGCGCGAATATTGGCTCATGCCGTTGGTGACGACGCGGCCTGCTTCAGAGGTGGCGGCGACTACGGTGCCGCCCGGGCACATGCAGAAGCTGTAGACCGAACGGCCATTGCCGCAGTGATGCACCAGCTTGTAATCGGC
>DLMX01000096.1:1979-12574 GCA_002479405.1 Methylophilaceae bacterium UBA7525 | reverse complement strand
CCGTGCCGACCTTGCCGACCACAATGCCGGCGGCGATGTTGGCCAGTTCGAAGGCCTGATGATGGCTCAAGTCATGCACCAGACCTGCGGCCAGTGTGGCGATCACGGTATCGCCGGCGCCGGAAACGTCGAACACCTGTTTCGCTGCCGCCGGGATATGGATAGTCTCGTTTTTCTCCAGCAGGGAAATGCCTTCTTCCCCACGGGTCACTGCAAGGAATTCCAAACCGAGATGATCCCGGAGTTCAACTGCTGCTTGCAGTAGTTTTTCGGTGTCCATCGCATCTACGCCACAGGCTTCCGAGGTTTCTTTTTTGTTCGGTGTCAGGGCGGTTGCACCTTTGTATTTCGAATAATCGCGACCTTTCGGGTCTACCAGCACCGGAATGCCCAGTGCCTTGGCTTGCGCGATGACCGCTTGGCAGAGTTCGTCGCTCAACACGCCTTTGGCGTAATCCGAAAGGATGATTACGGCAGGTTTCTGCGCTATGGCTTGTGAAACCTGTTTGAGCAGTGTGCTGGCTTCGGTATCGGTAAATGTCAGCCGGCTTTCTTTGTCCAGTCGCATCATTTGTTGATGGCCGCCGAGGATGCGGGTCTTGGTCACGGTCGGGCGCTGGCGTGACGTGACAATCGCGCTGCTGCTGATATTCAACCCCTGCAGCATCTCCAGCAAGGCGCGGCCCTCGGCGTCATCGCCGATGACACCGGCCATGACGCTGTTGATGCCAAGCAGCGACAGGTTGGCCGCGACATTGGCGGCCCCGCCGGCGCGCTCGTTCTCCTGTTTCAAGAGCACGACCGGCACGGGGGCCTCGGGTGAAATGCGCTCTACCTCACCGATCAGGTAACGGTCCAGCATCAGGTCACCGATGACCAGCGCGGTTTTGTCGCCGGTAGCAAAACGATGTTTTACGGTTTCAATCAGTTTTTCGCGCATCAGTCGGCTTCGAGCAAATCACACAGGCTGTGACCAATGAAGATATGCGCTTCCTGAATACGCGGCGTATCGTTCGATGGCATGATGAGGTTGTAGTCGCAAAGTGCAGCGAGTTTGCCGCCGTTGCCGCCGGTCATGCCGACGGTGACGGCGCCGATCTGTTTGGCGGTCTCGATGCCGCGCACGACGTTAGGGCTGTTGCCGGAGGTGGTGAGGCCGATGACCAGGTCCTGCGGCGAGCAGAGGGCTTCAACCTGACGCGAGAAAATATACTCGTAGCCGTAATCGTTACCGACTGAGGTCAGGATGGAGGTGTCGGTTGTTAGTGCGATGGCTGGCAGGCCTTTGCGTTCCTTTTTATAGCGACCGACAATCTCGGCAGCGATGTGCTGGCTGTCGGCAGCACTTCCGCCGTTGCCCATCAGCAGAATCTTGCCGCCGCGGGCGATACAGGCGCGCATGGCATCCGCGACGGCAGCGATCTGCGGCAGCAGACCAGTGAGCTTGCTCATCACATCCTGATGTTCTGCGAGTGCAGCAGTCAGGTTCTCAATGTTATTCAAATCCTTGGTTCCTCTATATTTTTGTGGCTATGCGTAGGGATCTGCCTGTAGCAGATAGTTCTGCACATAGTCACGCACACCTTCTTCCAGCGTATGGAAAGGCTGGCTGTATCCGGCTGCACGAACCTTGTCCATTTTGGCCTCGGTGAAATACTGATACTTTCCTTGCAGGTCTTCCGGCATGTCGATGAACGTGATGTCCGGCGACTTGTCCATGCTGGACATGACTGCAGATGCCAGATCCTTGAAGGCGCGTGCCTGGCCGGTTCCGACATTATAGATGCCGGAATGCTCGGGGTTCTGCAGAAAATGTATGACCACGGCAGCGGCGTCCTTGACGTAGACGAAGTCGCGTAACTGCATGCCGTCCTTGTATTCCGGCAGGTGGCTCTTGAACAGCTTGACCGTGCCATGCTCGCGGAACTGGTTGAAGCTGTGGAAAGCCACGCTGGCCATGCGTTCCTTGTGATATTCGTTGGGGCCGTAGACATTGAAGAACTTGAAACCGCACCATTGCGGCGGAACCGGTTTGCCTTCCCTGACTTGCCGTAGTGCCCACTGGTCGAAGAACTGTTTGGAATAGCCGTAGCCGTTCAATGGGCGGAAACTGTCGGTCCGGCTTTCATCGTCTTCGTAACCCTGTTCTCCACCGCCATAAGTGGCAGCAGAGCTGGCGTAGAGGAAGGGAACTTTGTGTTCGGCGCACCACGACCACAGAGCTTGGGAATACTGGATGTTGTCCTGCACCAGCTTGTTGAAGTCGCGTTCTGTAGTGGCGCTGATGGCGCCCATGTGAATCACGGCGTCGATATTTTTGGCCTGTTTCAGCCAGTCGGGCAGTTGATCCTTGTCCAGGTAATGCGCATAGCGTCTGTGCACCAGGTTCTGCCATTGTTCGGGGTGATGCTGGCGATCGACGATGACGAGGTCATCACGGCCTGAAATCTGATTGAGGTGCCAGGCGATCATGCTGCCTATCATGCCTGCGCCACCGGTAATTACGATCATTTGTTCATTCCAATAGGTTCTGGATTACGGATTAAGTCCGGGTTCAAGACGTGAGTATAGCAAAGCGCCTATTTTTGGGCGCCCATGGCCAATGCGCGCAGGCGTGTGAGCTCGGCTTCCTCGCTGGCTCGTTTCTCATCCCGGTCGGCACTGACCCAGCCCAGCAGGTTTTCCAACGCAATGTCACACAAGGCGTGTATCCAGCGGTCGCGCTCATTAAGCGCCGGGATGTAGTGGTATTCGCCGCCGCCATTGTGCTGGAAGGTTTCCTTGCCTTCCATGGCGATTTCTTCCAGCGTTTCCAGACAGTCGCTGGAAAAGCCAGGGCAAATCACGTCGATACGCTTCATTTTCTGCTTGCCGAGTTCTTCCAGCGTCGGTGTCAGATAGGGTTTCAGCCATTCAGCCTTGCCGAAACGCGACTGGAAACAGACCATGTACTGCGCCTTGTCCAGTTGCAGGGCTTCTGCCAGCAGACGGCCGGTCTTGTGGCATTCGCAATGATAAGGATCACCCTTGTCCAGCGTGTAGCGCGGTACGCCGTGGAAGCTCATGATGAGCTTCTCCGGTTTTCCGTTCTGCGCCCAGTGCTGACGGACGCTGTCGGCGAGTGCGGCGATATAGGCCGGATGGTCATGGTAGTTGCGCACTGTGCGGATGGCAGGCACGTTGCGGGTTCGCAATAGTGTGCGCCATACGTCATCCATGGCCGATGCACTGCTGCTGGCCGCATATTGCGGATAGAGCGGAATCACCAGGATACGGTTGCAGTTTCTGGCCTTGAGCTTCTGTATGGCGGAGGCAACCGATGGATTGCCATAACGCATGGCAAACTCCACGGCATAAGGGCTGTTGATCCTGGTGCTGAGGTAGCCCTGCAGCAGTGTGGCCTGATTGCGCGTATGCACGTACAGAGGCGAGCCTTCGTCGGTCCAGATTTGCGCGTATTTTTCCGCAGATTTTCTCGGCCGGATATTGAGAATGATGCCATTGAGAATCAGCCACCAGATGATGCGCGGAATTTCGACGACCCGCCTGTCACTGAGGAACTGCCTGAGATAGGGGCGCAAGGCCTTTCCGGTAGGGGCTTCCGGCGTGCCGAGATTGACCAGCAGGATGCCGACGCGCAATGGATCGCCATGCTGGTAGGGCGGTTCATTCAGGTAATAGGCCATGGTTTCCTAATTGTTGGAAAGTGCATTGGAAAGCAGCTTCGCTGTCACATCGACGATCGGGATGATGCGCTCATAAGCCATGCGTGTGGGGCCGATGACGCCCAGCGTGCCGATAATCTGGCCCTGTGCCTCGTAAGGCGCGGTGACCATGCTGCATTCATCCAGCGGCAAGTAGCCGGATTCACCGCCGATGAATATCTGGATGCCTTCCGCACGTTGGCTGTTGTCCATCAACTGCATGAGCTGGGTGCGGCGTTCGAACACTTCGAACAGTTTGCGCAGCGAACTGACATTGGTCGAGAGTTCGTCCACCTGCAGCAGATTGTGTTCGCCCGAGATCACCACGGCGTCCTTGCCTTCATGCAGGGACCGGTTGCTGGCTTCCAGCGCGGCTGACATCAGGCGGGTCATGTCTGACTGCATCTGCTTCAGCTCTTCGTGCAGCTTGGCATGCACCTGTTCGAATGTCAGGCCGGTGTAGTGCTGATTGAAGAAATTGCTGGCCTGCGTCAGTTCGGACGCTCCGTAAGGCTTGTCCGCCATGATGATGCGGTTTTGCACATTGCCGTCGGTAGTGACGATGATCACCAGGATGCGCCGTTCAGACAGCGGCATGAATTCAATGTGGCGGAAAGCGACACTTTTGCGCCTCGGAATCATGACCAGACCGGCAAACTGGGTCAGGTTGGAGAGCATACTGGCGGTGACGCTGATCAGTTCCTGCGGGTCAGGCGAAGAAAGTTCGGAGGCGAGGCGCTTGATCTCCTTGCTTTCCATGGGCTGGATGGTCAGCAGGCTGTCGACGAAAAACCGGTAGCCGCGCTGTGTAGGTATACGTCCGGCCGAGGTGTGCGGACTGGTGATGAAGCCCAGTTCCTCAAGGTCGGACATGACATTACGTATGGTGGCCGGACTCAGGTCCAGGCCCGAGCATTTGGACAGCGTGCGCGAGCCGACCGGCTGGCCATCACTGATGTAATGTTCAACCAGGGTTTTCAGTAGAATTTGTGCGCGTTTATCTAACATAGTGTGGTGCTTTCGGCACCTTTTATGACCTGATTGACATGAAGAAATTTCACCACGAAATCAGAGCAAATTATCGGCCACTATCAGGCATACCGCAAGTTGAGAAAATACCTGTGATAACTGGCCGGATTGTCCATGGCAGCTGCCGGCAGCTATGCCGGGATGCACATCTATGATTTAATGCCAGCGATGAAAAGTATATTCAAGAATATCGCCCTGATCGGCAAATATATGAACGCGGAATCCAGCGAGCATATCGGCGTGCTGGCCGAGTTTTTGGCCAATCAGCAGTTTGGCGTTGTTCTCGAGGAGATCACCGCGCAGCAATCGTTGTTGAGCGGATATGCGGTCGCGCCGATTGACCAGATCGGGCAGCAAGTGGATCTGGCGATCGTGCTGGGTGGTGACGGCACCATGCTGACGGCGGCACGCGCTTTCGTGCAGCATGATATTCCTTTGATCGGCGTGAACCGAGGGCGCTTTGGTTTTTTGACCGATCTTGAAGCGGAAAACATGCTGGAGGGTATCGGTCGTATTCTGGCAGGGGAATTCGATCGTGAGGAGCGCATGCTGCTGACCGGTTCCCTGCAGCGTGACGGGCAGCTGATCACCCGGGGCTATGCACTGAATGATGTCGTTATCAACAAGAATGGCGCTGCCAAATTGATCGAACTGGAAGTCCACATTGATGACCAGTTCGTGCATACACAGCGTTCGGACGGACTGATTATTTCTACCCCTACCGGTACGACGGCTTATTCCCTTTCTGCCGGCGGACCCATCCTGCACCCGACACTCGATGCGATTGCCCTTGTGCCGATCTGCCCGCATACCTTGAGCAACCGTCCGATTGCCATCAATGGCGACAGCCGCGTGGAAGTGACCTTGATGCGTGCCGAGGACGCCTGTGTGCATTTTGATGGGCAGTTGCATTCATCACTGCTGGAAGGCGACAAAATGATTATTCGCCGCGCACGGGAAACCATTACCCTGCTGCATCCGCATGGACATAGTCATTTCGCCATGCTGCGCGAAAAATTGAACTGGGGTTAATCAATACAAGAACTGTATGCTTCAAACACTATCCATTCGCGATTTCGTTATTGTCGACAAGCTCGATCTCGAGTTCTCGTCCGGATTTACCGTGCTGACCGGTGAAACCGGTGCTGGCAAATCAATACTGATCGACGCGTTATCGCTGGCGCTTGGAGCCAGAGGCGAGGGCGGTATCGCGCGTAGCGGCTGTGAGCGCGCCGAGATCGTCGCCAGCTTTGAGATCGGCAGTTTGCCGGACTTACAAGGCTGGCTGCAGGAAAGTGAATTGCAGGCAGAAGACGGCTTACTTCTCTTGCGTCGCATCATTTATGCGGATGGTCGTTCCCGCGCTTTCATCAATGGCATGCCGGCAAATATTCAGCAACTGCGCGAGGCCGGCGATTTTCTGGTCGATATCTACAGTCAGCATGCGCACCATTCGTTGTTGAAACAACAATACCAGCGTCAGGTACTGGACAGCTATGCAGGACTAAGCGAACTGGCAGCAGATGTGGAACAGCATTACCGGGCCTGGCATGCACTACATCTCAAGCGGGTGGAGATGGAGCAGAATGCCCAGGCTTATGCGGATGAACTGGCCGAATTGCGCGACCAGGTGCGCGAGCTGGAGCAGCTGGGAGTCAGCGCTGAAGAATGGGAGGGGTTGCAACAGGAGCATCATCGCCTGTCGCATGCAGCCAGCTTGCTGGAAGGCGGTGAAGCCTGCCGCGAGCTGTTGAGTGAGTCCGAGTTCGCGGTCATGTCACAGCTAAGTGTCATTCAGCACAAGTTGCAGGGGCTGGTCGAGTACGACGGCAGCCTGCAGGAAGTACTGGATATTCTGGATTCATCTCTGATTCAGCTTGAGGAGAGCGATCGTCTGCTCAATCGATACCTGCAACGCGCAGACCTTGACCCGGAGCGTCTGCAAGAGGTTGAGTCGCGCATCCAGGACATACATGCCGCAGGCAGGAAATACCGGGTTCGTCCTGAGGAGTTGCCCGACATGTTGCAATCGGCGCAGACGCGGATGGCGGAGCTTGATGGTTTGGCTGATGACGGCGCTCTGCAAAGACTGGAGTCGGAAGCGAGGGCGGTCTATGACAAGTCTGCACGGGGGTTGAGTGCGGGGCGCAAGCAGGCGGCTGACCGGCTGGGCAAGGAAATCACTGCCAGAATGCAGACGCTGGCGCTCGCTGGTGGCAGTTTTGCTGTTGCGCTGGAAGCTCAAGCTCCTTCAGCTGGCGGTCTTGAGCAAGTGGAGTTTCTGGTGGCCGGGCATGCCGGCGTGCCGCTGCGACCGCTGTCCAAAGTTGCCTCTGGTGGAGAGCTTTCGCGTATCAGTCTCGCTATCCGTGTCGTTACTGCGCAGCAAGGCGATATTCCGACCATGATTTTCGATGAGGTGGATGTCGGCATCGGTGGTGGTGTGGCCGAGATTGTCGGGCAGTTGCTGAAGGAGCTTGGTGTAAAACGTCAGGTGCTGGTGATCACTCATCTGCCTCAGGTCGCGGCGCAAGGTGTCGAGCATCTGCGTGTCAGCAAATCAGTGACGGATGGTCAGACCTTGAGCCGGATAGAAGTGCTTGATCAGGCGGAGCGCATTGACGAGATTGCACGCATGCTGGGGGGGGTCGAGATTACCGATACGACGCGCCAGCATGCAAAAGAGATGCTCGGCATTTAAGGCTGAAAGCGCTATCAGGATTTATAAGGGCAGGGCTGCTTGGTGCAGTCGGCATAGATGTACAGGGAGTGCTCGTGGATTTTGAATCCGCGTGATTCGGCGGCCATTTTCTGGCGTTTTTCGATTTCCTCATCGACGAATTCTTCCACGCGACCGCACTGCAAGCAGACGATGTGGTCGTGGTGCCCGCCCTGATTCAGTTCAAACACCGCCTTGCCGCTTTCGAAATGGTGGCGCACCAACAGTCCTGCCTGCTCAAACTGGGTGAGCACTCTGTAGACGGTGGCCAGACCGACATCCTCGCCGGAAGTGAGCAGGATTTTGTAGACATCCTCTGCAGAGAGATGGCGTTCCTTGCTGTTTTCGAACAGGCTGAGTACTTTGAGGCGTGGCAGGGTGGCCTTGAGGCCGGCATTTTTCAGTTCATCGGGTTCGCGCATGTCGTTACCAGTCACTTTCAAGGTGGCTGTTTAGGGTAGTCAGTGTCGTGGTATATTAGCGCCATTTACTACCAAAGTCATGGTAATGCGCCACTACATCATTTTATTCGCACTGCTTTGTGCCTCCTGCAGTTCAGCTTTACCTTCATTGAAGCCTTACCGGATGGATATCCAGCAGGGTAATGTTGTGACGTCTAAAATGATGATGCAGTTGCGTCCGGGGATGACCAAGTCCCAGGTGCGTTTCATTATGGGTACGCCGCTGGTTCAGGACAGTTTTCACAGTAACCGCTGGGATTATTTCTACCAGATGCGTCAGGAAGGCAAAATCATCGAGCAACGGCGCGTGATTCTTGAATTCGAGAATGAGGTCCTGGCCCGTGTGCGCGGCGACGTGATCCCTGCCGGTTCCGGTCAGCAGGATCTGGCAACGCCGGCGACCACGCCGGAATCGCTGAGCAAGACGCAGTTAAAAAAAGACGAGAAGAGTCTGGCTGACAAGCTCATGTTCTGGAAGTCCGATGAGAAGAAGGTCGATGGGCAACCCACCGAAGCGGCTTCACAACACGGGGGCGCGCCGGAAGCGGTAGTTCCTGCAGTGGTCGAGCCGCAGCCTGCCGCCGCACCGACAGCTGCAACGTCGCAGAAGGTTGAGACTGACCAGTCGATGCCTTCTGGCACAGAAGCTGCACCGACAGCTGAATCCGTGATAGTGAAACCGGTAGACAGCGAACCGATCGCCGCTCCTGTAGAAATTCCTGTAGAGGAAACTGCTCCAGCTCCAGCTCCAGCTCCGGCTCCGGCTCCGGCTCCGGCTCCGGCTCCGGCTCCGGCGATATCGCCAGAATCGATGCCGCCGGTTGGTGATGAAGCTGCCGGCGACGAGATGATGCTGAGAATGGATCGCAGTATAAACCTACCGTTGCAGGATGCCGATCCCGGCAATGTCTCGAATCCTTCGCAGGCGCCGGATGCGGATTTGCCCTCGGAAGCGTCCCCCGATTTCTTTGAGCGCATGCTGGAAAAGATTGGATTCTAAATCTTTCAGTGGAGGCTCACCTGCCGGAGGCGGGAGATGCCGTAGCTAAAAGATTGGATTCTAAATCTTTCAGTGGAGGCTCACCTGCCGGAGGCGGGAGATGCCGTAGCTAAAAAATCGGGTCCTGATGGTTTATGGATGTAGTGAAACTGGCTGATTGGGAAATGAAATGTTGAAAGTTGTGATTGCAGGCGCCTCTGGACGAATGGGCCAAGCGTTGCTGGAAGGGATCTTTGCTGACGACGATCTGCAGTTGTATGGTGCGATTGATCGCGTTGACAGTCCGCGCATCGGACATGATGCGGGCGAGCAGTTCGGGCGTGTCACTGGCGTGAAAATCACGGCTGACGTTGCTTCAGCCCTGGCTGGTGCGGATGTGCTGGTCGATTTCACGCGTCCTGAAGCCAGCATGGAATATCTTGCCATCTGTGAAAGAGCGGGCGTCAAGCTGGTGTTGGGTACGACTGGCTTTAGCGCTGAACAAAAGCAGCAGATCGCCGCCACTGCTCAAAAGATCGCTGTTGTATTTGCACCGAACATGAGCGTGGGTGTCACGTTGTTGATCAATCTGGTACAGGCCGCGGCGAAAGTGCTGGCAGATGGCTATGATGTGGAAATCATCGAAGCCCATCATCGCCACAAGGTTGATGCGCCTTCCGGCACCGCCCTGCGCTTGGGCGAGGCTGCGGCCAGTGCACTAGGGCGCGACCTGCAGACTTGCGCGGTGTATGGGCGTGAGGGTGTTACCGGTGAGCGTGATGCCAATACCATCGGGTTTGCTACGGTGCGCGGCGGCGATGTGGTCGGTGACCATACGGTGCTGTTTGCCGGCATCGGTGAGCGCGTGGAATTGACACACAAGGCCAGCAGTCGTGCCACTTTCGCTCTGGGTGCCTTGCGTGCGGCCAAGTATCTGGCTGACAGGCAAAGCGGGCTGTTCGATATGCAGGATGTGCTCGGGCTGAAATAATTGCGGCTTTCCTGAAGTGCCGAAAGAATCTTCGTTGAAGCGGAGATTGCTTTCAGCTATAATTCGCATAAATTTCAAAGCGGGAAGAGTGCACACTCCTCCCGCTTTGCACATCCGCTTTCCGGCTTGATCGTCTGGCCAGAAGTTAAATATTTACAAGGAGTTATGAATTGCCACAAACCCTGCCAGCCATGCAAGCTGCAATCCTGGTTCTCGCAGACGGGACAGTGTTTAAGGGCATTTCAATGGGGGCTTCAGGTCATACCGTGGGTGAGGTGGTTTTCAACACCTCCATGACCGGCTACCAGGAAATTCTCACCGACCCTTCCTATACCAAACAGATTGTCACGCTCACCTATCCGCATATCGGCAATACCGGAGTAAACAGCGAAGATGTCGAGTCCGGCAAGGTCTACGCCAGCGGCCTGATTATCCGTGACTTGCCGCTGGTGCATAGCAACTGGCGTGCCGAACAAAGTCTTTCCGACTATTTGGTTGCCAATAATGTGGTCGGCATCTCGGATATCGACACTCGCAAGCTGACCCGCATTCTGCGCGAGAAAGGCGCACAGTCCGGCTGTATCATGGCTGGCGAGATTGACGAAGCCAAGGCGCTGGAGCTTGCCAGAGGTTTTCCAGGTCTGTCCGGCATGGATTTGGCTAAAGTGGTCAGTACCGAAAAGCCTTATGCCTTTGAGGATGGTGAATGGGT
>DLMX01000096.1:0-1774 GCA_002479405.1 Methylophilaceae bacterium UBA7525 | reverse complement strand
CTGCGCATGCTGGTTGAGCGCGGCTGCAAGGTGACCGTGTTGCCGGCGCAGGCAACGGCAGAAGATGCCTTGGCTTTGAAGCCTGACGGCATCTTCTTGTCCAACGGTCCTGGCGATCCGGAACCCTGTGATTATGCAATCAAGGCCATCAGTACGTTGGTCGAGACCGGTATTCCGGTGTTCGGCATCTGTCTTGGACATCAGTTGCTCGGTCTGGCCAGCGGTGCGAAAACCATGAAAATGAAATTCGGCCATCATGGCGCCAACCATCCAGTGCAGGATCTGGACAACCAGCGCGTCTATATCACCAGCCAGAATCACGGTTTCGCCGTCGATCCTGACAGTCTGCCGGCTAATGTGCGCACTACGCATGTTTCTCTGTTCGACGGCAGCCTGCAAGGCATCGCGCGTACCGACAAGCCGGCATTCAGCTTCCAGGGTCACCCTGAAGCCAGCCCGGGTCCGCACGAACTGAGTTATCTATTCGATCGCTTTGTCGATCTCATGCAGCAGCATCAGCACTAAGTCACGAAAACATTATGGCAAAACGTACAGACATCAATAGCATCCTGATCATCGGCGCCGGGCCGATCGTCATCGGTCAGGCCTGCGAGTTCGATTACTCCGGCGCCCAGGCTTGCAAGGCGCTGCGCGAGGAAGGCTATCGCGTCATCCTGGTCAACTCCAATCCGGCCACCATCATGACCGATCCGGAGATGGCGGATGCCACCTACATCGAGCCGATCACCTGGCAAATGGTGGAAAAGATCATTGAGAAAGAGCGACCGGACGCGCTGCTGCCGACCATGGGCGGGCAAACAGCCTTGAACTGCGCACTCGATCTGGCCAAGCACGGCGTGCTGGACAAATACAAGGTTGAGCTGATCGGGGCCAGCAAGGAAGCTATCGATAAGGCGGAAGACCGTGAGAAATTCAAACAGGCGATGACCAAGATCGGTCTCGGTTCTGCACGTTCCGCTGTCGCACACAGCATGGAAGAAGCGCTGCAGGTGCAGGCGACCATCGGTTATCCGGCCATTATCCGGCCTTCTTTCACGATGGGCGGCAGCGGTGGCGGCATCGCCTATAACCGTGAAGAGTTCCTCGCCATCTGTGAGCGCGGCCTTGAAGCCTCGCCGACCAGCGAACTGCTGATCGAAGAGTCGCTGCTCGGCTGGAAAGAATATGAGATGGAGGTGGTGCGCGACAGCCAGGATAACTGCATCATCATCTGCTCCATCGAGAACATCGACCCGATGGGCGTGCATACCGGTGACTCCATCACCGTGGCCCCGGCGCAGACGTTGACTGACAAGGAATACCAGATTATGCGCAATGCCTCGCTGGCAGTCCTGCGCGAGATCGGCGTCGACACCGGCGGTTCCAATGTGCAGTTCGCCATCAATCCGGACGATGGTCGCATGATCGTCATCGAGATGAACCCGCGCGTATCCCGTTCTTCCGCGCTGGCGTCGAAGGCGACAGGTTTCCCGATTGCCAAGATAGCTGCCAAACTGGCAGTAGGCTATACACTGAATGAACTGCGTAACGAGATTACTGGCGGCGCGACCCCTGCCTCGTTCGAGCCGTCTATCGATTATGTCGTTACCAAAATCCCGCGTTTTGCTTTCGAGAAGTTTCCGCAGGCGGATTCCAGACTGACGACCCAGATGAAATCCGTGGGCGAAGTGATGGCCATCGGTCGTACCTTCAAGGAATCTTTCCAGAAAGCCTTGCGTGGCCTTGAAGTTGGCGTCGACGGTCTGGATGAAAT
>DLMX01000118.1:10284-14091 GCA_002479405.1 Methylophilaceae bacterium UBA7525 | reverse complement strand
GGCGGCGGTGCACTGAACGTGTTTGCTCTGTAATCGAGTCGTAAGACTTGCTACAGAACTAACCGTTGGTTAGTGTGTCCTATAAACACCCCGTTTCGACGGGGTGTTTTTTTTATTAGAAAAAAACCCCTGATAATTGAGTTGCATCAATAGAAGACCGCTAACGACGACGAGGATGAAATAATGATAGCCAAATTGAAACACTTTCCGCTTTTCCTGATGCTGTTCAGTCTAGCTTTGCCGGTAAATGCGGAAGAACCACGACCAGTCAATGAATTCAACGTGGATATGGATATTGGTCGTGGTGGCGAGCCTCGCCGTGTGCCACAAGAAAATGAATTCAAGGTATGCGCGGAGGCCGACAACCTGCCGTTTTCCAACCTGCAGCGCGAAGGTTTCGAAAACAAGATCGCCGCATTGATCGCCGAAGACCTGGGCAAGGAATTGTCATTCCAATTCTGGCACCATATGCTGGGTTATTATCGCAATACCCTCAATGCATTTCGCTGTGATGTAATCATTGGTACCGTTGCTTATAACGATATGCTGATGACGACCAAGCCTTATTACCGTTCAACTTATGCCTTTGTTTATCGCAAGGATAGTGGTTATAACATTACCGATTGGGACTCTCCCGATTTGCGCAAGGCCAAGGCCATTGGTGTAGTCGACAAAACGCCGGTTGCCAGTGCATTGAATGACAAGGACCTGATGGAAAATGCCAAGCCTTATCGTATTTTCCGAGATCTGACCATGCCCCCCAGCCTGTTGATTGATGATCTGGTCAAGGGGGAAATTGATGTTGCCATCGTCTGGGGTCCGATTGCAGGTTATTACGCCAAGCAGTCAAGCGTGCCGTTGGTCGTAGTGCCGACACCGGAATACGAAGGTATGCCGGAGCAGGCTAAAGTGCAATTCAATATTGCCATGGGCGTGCGCAAGAGAGACAAGGAGCGTCAAGCCATGATTCAGGATGTTCTGGATCGTCGTCAGGCCGATATTTTAAAGATTCTAGACGAGTATGGTGTACCACACGTTCCTGTAGTGGATGAACGTGCAGAAAAAGCGAAAAAACGGGGTGCCGTAATTCCCAAAAACGAGTAATATTTCATAGTTTTGGAAGGCGGCAGCGTCAACCGACTAAATTTAAATTCGTTACTTCAATAAAGCTGGCTGAAAAAAGAACACGTTCAGTCAGCTTTATGCCTGTATTAAAACGAGGAGATGATATGTTCAGCAATAAAGCAGTAAAGGCAACTTTGTTTGGTTCCCTGTTGGTTCTTGCCGGTTTGATGCCATTGCAGGCTAGTGCGGCATGTGCATTTGTTTCTACCAAGGACGGTAGTCCATTACCAATCAAGGTCGCTGAAGACGATACCCCGGAAGCAAAAGAATTCATCAATACCTGCATCAACCCCTATACCAAGATTTTTGCTGCTGACCCTGAAAAAGCCAAACAAGGCAAACGGAAATTTGGATATTATTCCTGTACGCAGTGCCATGGCGCTAATGCTGGTGGTCAGACTGCAGTGAGCATCACGGATGACCGTTGGCAATACGCCAAGCATGATACAGACAAGGGCATGTTCGAAACCATCGCTGGTGGTACCAATATGGGTATGATGGCTTGGCACAGACAAGTCACTGGTAATCCGGAAATGGTGCCTACCGACGACATTCTGAAGATCATCGGCTGGTTGCGTAGTGAGTATCAGGGCGGCGGTGATAAACCCTGGTTGAAATAATTTCTTGCGGTTTTTATTAAACGGCCATTGTGTATGCAATGGCCGTTTTTTTATGTGCTGCCATCACTTTGAGGTAAAATCTGCTGAATAATGTTCACGAGGAGAATTGCTATGGGTTCATCAAGGTCGGGAATTATCGGGTTGACTATTTTATTCGCCTTGGCAGGTTGTGGCCAAGGATCGGATACGCCGGGGGGTGAGGCCAAGTCGTCAGCAGCGAATGCAAGTGCACAGTGCGCATTTGAATCGACTAAGGATGGCAGTCCTCTGCCGGTTAAAGCCGTAGAGTCGGATACTCCGGAAGCCAAGGAGTTTCTGGCAACCTGCATCAATCCATATACCAAGCGATATGTTGCAGACGCTGAGGCCGCCAAGGAGGGCCGCAAGAAATTTGCTTATTATTCCTGCACACAATGCCATGGCGCGAATGCAGGTGGCCAGACTGCCGTTAGTATTATTGATGAACGTTGGCAGTATGCCAAGCATGATACGGACAAGGGTATGTTCGAAACCATCGCTGGTGGTACCAATATGGGTATGATGGCTTGGCACAAGCAGGTCACCAATAATCCTGAAATGTTGCCAACCGACGATATTCTGAAGATCATTGGCTGGTTACGCACTTCCTATCAGGGTGGTGGTGAGACTCCCTGGTTGAATTAAGCATATCTGAATCAAGGCTAGAATTGGAACAAGCATCAATGGCAAGAAAAAAAACAGAAGCAGATCTGCATCATGTGGTGATCGTGGGGGGCGGTGCAGGCGGACTGGAACTTGCTACACGCCTGGGAAGGACGCTTGGCCGCAAGGGCAAGGCTGCCATTACGCTGATTGATCGTACCCGCACACATGTCTGGAAGCCGCTGTTGCATGAAATCGCAGCAGGCAGCATGAATCCGGACAAGCATGAGCTGGAGTATCTGGCGCAAGCGCACTGGAATCATTTCCGCTTCCGTCTCGGCAGCATGGATGGCCTGGACCGCGCAAAGCAGGAAGTTTATGTGGCGCCGTTCTATGATGAAGATGGCAATGAGATGATCCCGCGCCGTACATTCAAGTACGACACCCTGATCATTGCAGTTGGCAGTACGACCAATGATTTCGGTATTCTTGGTGCGAGAGAACATTCGATTGCACTGGATACTCAGGAGCAGGCCGAGCGTTTTCACCGTCGTTTGCATAATGCTCTGGTGCGTGCGCAGACACAGGTCGAACCGGTCGGTGCCGGTCAGCTGGAAGTGGTGATCGTCGGTGCAGGCGCGACAGGGGTCGAACTGGCGGCAGAGCTGCATAACACGACGCGTGAATTGACCGCTTATGGCTTGGACAAGATCAATCCGGACCGGGATGTCAGGATATCCCTGATTGAAGCCAGCGATCGCATATTGCCAGCATTACCGCCCAAGCTGTCCAATTCAGTCGAATTGGAGTTGCGTAAACTCAAGGTTCATCTCTATATGGGTGAGCGTGTGACCGAGGTGACGGAGAAGGGTATTTATACGCATACCGGCCGCTTCATTCCATCGGAACTGGTCGTCTGGGCTGCGGGTATCAAGGCACCGGATTTTCTCGGTAGTCTGGATGGCCTGGAAACCAATCGTATCAATCAGTTGCTCGTCCACAGGACATTGCAGACCACACTGGATGCCAATATCTTTGCATTCGGCGATTGTGCAGCTTGTCCAAGGCCCGGTTATGACGAGAATGTGCCGCCACGTGCGCAAGCAGCCCATCAACAGGCTTCGATGCTGGTCAAGACGGTCAAGTGCCGGATCGCTGGCAAGCCTGTTCCCGAGTACACTTATCGGGATTATGGCTCTCTGGTGAATCTGGGTCGCTATACGACGGTTGGTAATCTGATGGGGGCCATCACAGGCGGTAGCATGTTTGTGGAAGGTCTGATTGCCCGCTTCATGTATCAGTCGCTTTACAAAATGCACCTGATGGCGCTGCATGGATTCTTTACCGTATTCCTGCAGTCTTTGGCTAGAATGATTACGCGCAGGACGGAAGCGCATGTCAAGCTGCATTGATTGTTGATGGTGTAAGCAAAAAAGCCCAC
>DLMX01000118.1:0-10173 GCA_002479405.1 Methylophilaceae bacterium UBA7525 | reverse complement strand
CAGTACTAGAGTACTTCGGCTGCGAAGTCTGCCAGTCTTGAACGTTCGCCACGTACCAGCGTGATATGCCCGTTATGCCCCCAGCCCTTGAAGCGATCGACGACATAAGTCAGGCCGGAACTGCCCTCGGTCAGGTATGGCGTGTCGATCTGCGCGATATTGCCCAGGCAGACGACCTTGGTGCCGGGGCCGGCACGCGTGATGAGGGTCTTCATCTGTTTCGGTGTCAGGTTCTGCGCTTCATCAATGATGAGGAATTTGTGAAGGAAGGTACGGCCACGCATGAAATTAAGCGACTTGACCTTGATGCGGGTGCGAATCAGGTCCTGTGTTGCAGCGCGCCCCCACTCACCGGCATCCTCGTCAGATTTGTTGAGCACGTCGAGATTGTCTTCCAGTGCGCCCATCCATGGCGCCATTTTTTCTTCTTCAGTACCCGGCAGAAAGCCGATATCCTCTCCGACCGGAACTGTCACACGCGTCATGATGATCTCACTGTAGATCTTCTTGTCCAACGTCTGTGTCAGTGCCGACGCAAGCGTCAGCAAGGTCTTGCCGGTACCTGCCTGACCCAGCAGCGTAACGAAATCCACTTCAGGGTCCATCAGCAGATTGAGCGCGAAATTCTGCTCGCGGTTGCGTGCTGTGATCCCCCAGATATTGTGCTTGGTCTGCGTATAATCCTTGACCACTTCCAGCACCGCAGTGTTGCCTTCAACCTTGCGTACGATGGCGTGGAAGGGCTGCTCATATTCGTAATAGACGAACTCATTGACGATCATGTTTTTGCAGATCGGCCCGGTCAGACGATAGAACATTCTGCCTGCATCCTGCCAGGATTCCATTGCCTTGCTGTGGTTTTCCCAGAAGTCCGCCGGCAATTCGCGCATGCCGCTATAAAGCAGTTCGGTATCTTCCAGCACCTTGTCGTTGAAATAATCCTCAGCCGGAACGCCGATAGCGCGGGCCTTGATGCGGATATTGATGTCCTTGCTGACGAGGATGACCGGACGGTCAGGATATTTTTTCTGTAAATCCCAGACCACGCCCAGAATCTGGTTGTCGGCCTTGCCACCTGCCAGCATCGGCAGTTCAACGCTGATGGCATGGGTCTGTAAAAACAGGCGGCCGCTAATATGCTTGTTGCCGTTGATTGCCAGCGGACATCCATCTTCCAGGCAAGTCGTCAATTGACCGCCGACGATCTCTTCCAGATTGCGACTGGCCTGACGTGCATTTCTGGCGACTTCGGTCATGCCTTTCTTGTTGTTGTCGAGTTCTTCCAGTGTGACCATGGGCAGGTAGATGTCATGTTCTTCAAACCGGAACAGGCTGGACGGATCATGCATCAGGACGTTGGTGTCCAGGACAAACAGCTTGTTGGAGGCCTCACGCTTCTTATTCATGTTGTCTGAATTTCCTGATTAGAGTGATTGGATGTAGTGAAGCACTTCATTGGCGTGACCATCGACTTTGACCTTGCGCCATTCATGGGCCAGAACGCCGTTGCGGTCGATGACAAAAGTACTGCGTTTAATGCCGCGTACCTGTTTGCCATACATGTTCTTCATCTTGATGACATCGAAAAGATTGCAGGCGGTTTCGTCGGTATCCGAAAGCAGGTCGAATGGAAAAGTGAACCTGGCTTTGAAGTTTTCATGGGACCGCATGCTGTCACGGGAGATACCGTAGATCTCGGCACCTGCCGCCTGGAAATCGGCATAGGCATCTCTGAATTGCTGACCTTGTGAAGTACAGCCTGGAGTGGAGTCTTTGGGGTAAAAGTAGATAACCAGTATCTTGCCGAGATGCTCTGAAAGCTTGAACGTCCTGTTACCAGTGGAGGGTAATTCGAAGTCTGGAACTTGTTGGTTTAGCATAATCTCAATCGCGTTGTTTGCAGTTCCATTGTTGTTAAAAAATGCACATTAGGCAAGGGTCGCGAAGTAGATTTTAAAGATTATTTTCTTCGATTTCGGCAGATTTTATTCGGCGTGGCAATATCAGCTCGACCAGTGTGCCGCCTTCGGCGCGGTCACTGTAGGTGATTTTTATTGAAAGCGCTTCACAGACCTTGAATACGAATGGGATGCCGAGGCCGGTACCGAAGCGTTTGGTGGTCGGGCCGGGGCTGAGTCTGGTCGGTTCAGGCGAGAACGGCATGCCCGGCCCCTGGTCGGCTATCGTGACTTTCAGATGGTCAGTACTGATTCTGGTTGCGATCTCCAGTTTGCTGCTGTTCGGTGCAGCGTCGATGGCATTCAGTAGCAGATTGTAGAGTGCCTGTTCGAGCAGGTGCTCGTCAGTATGAATGTGGTCGTCTTTTTTATCCAGGTTCGGCAACACGAGCTCTATGGATTTTTCGCGCAGTTTCTGTTGCAGCGGAACCAGCGAACCTTGAATGATCTGGCCAAGCCTGGCCTGATTGGGTTGTGGCCGCAAAGGGTGAAGGTAGGCCAGCAGTGCGCCGGTCCAGCGTTCCAGCCGGTCTACCGTGCTGATGATGTCGTGTAAAGCTTCACGCGTGTCTGTATCCAGTTCGTTGCTGTCGGCCACTTGTGCCGTAGCGCGGATGCTGGCTAGCGGATTGCGGATATTGTGTGCCAGCATGGGAACCAGCAGGCCTTGTGCCGCCTGTTTTTCGGTACGTACCAGCGCTTCCTGGCTGATGGCGAGTTCATCGGCCATATGGTTGATGGCCGCAGACAGGGTTACCAGCTCTTCCGCACCGCTTTCAGGTGCCTTGTGCGTCAGCTTGCCGGCGCTGATCTGTGTGGTTGCTGTGACGAGTCCGGCAATCGGTTTGACAATCGCGCGTTTGAGAAAGAAGCGTGAGAATAGCAGTAATAAAGACGCCAGCAGGATAGGGATGATCAGTAGCGCGGTTGAAGTGCGCTTGGACTCGGTCAATCTTTGTTGCAACTCTTTCTGTTTGAGGCTGAGCAGACCCTCTGTGCGTGTAGAGATGGACTCGTAGCGTTCGAAAATATCCGATTCCAGATCGGTGTTCAATTTTTTTTCGAGTGCACTGCTGGAGAACACCAGTTGCCGGTCAAAGATCGGGCTTGTCTTGAGCAGGAAGTCTTCATAGCTGGCATGCAGTTCACTGATGGCGGTCAATTCCTCTTCGCCCTCGGCCAGTTCGCGCAATGTGGCAAAGTGCTGTTCTATCGATGCGGTATAGGCGTTGTACTCGTCTTCAGCTTCTATGTCATTGAGAAAATAGGCATCGAACAATTCTTTCATCTGGCGGTAAAGGTCGCCGCGTGTTTGCTGAATCTCCTGGACGAGCTGGTTGATGCGCTGGGATTCGCGCGATGATTCATCCCACAAGTGGATGCCTATGCTGCCAGCTGCGCCTGCGAGAACCACCAGCAGAATAAAGGCCAACTCATGAATGAGCAGCAGTTCTTTCAGTGACCTGGGCCTGGACATGTGATGCTATTCCAGCTTGAATGAAACCGGAACCTGGATATTGAATACGCTGCTTTTCAGAATGTCCGGGGGTGATGGAAACGGTGCGGCCTTGCTGACCATCTCCAGTGCCTGCTTGTCCAGTATTTCATAGCCGCTTGAACGCTCGATTCTCGATTCCAGCACGGCGCCGTTGTCATTCAATTTCAGGTCCACCAGTACCTCACCCTGCCAGCCGCGCATCTGCGCGACTCTGGGGTATTTTTTGTGTTGCGCAATGGCGCGCGCCAGTCTCTCGGCATAGCCACGGCGTGCAGCATCGAGGTCGGCCTGGCTTGGACCAGGTGGCGGAGGGGGCGTGGTAAAGACCGGCGTGGCATCTGTGGCCGGTGCGACGGACATCACGGGCGGCGATACAGGCTCCTCTACGACTTGCGGTGCCGGGGTCTGGGGTTCGAACGTCTCGATTGGCGTGGGTTTTTGCACCGGTATGACCTTGGGCTCGATTTTTGGAACCACTTTGGGTTGGGGTGGCTCTGGCAGAGGTGGTTGTTCGATAGCCGGACTTTCAACCGGTTCCGGCGCCTTGGGCGCCTCGATCTGGATGTTCAGTACTTCAAGCGGCGGTTCAGTGGTGTCAGTCTGGAAGTTGGGCAGATAGAGCACGGCAGACAGATGTAGCACGACGGAAATGACCACTGCCCAGGCCAAAGTCTGACTTGGCGCTGCATATACGGGCTGGTAGGAACGATAAGAGATGGCGGCAGTGTTCACAGGAAGTTGGCGATCGTCAATTTATTGCAGCGCAACAGTCAAAGCCTGCGATTATACATTATTGATTCTGCAGGCCTAACCCAGAATTAAGTGAATCCGCTTTACTCCCACTCAAGCCCGGGATAGGTATTGTTCACATTGCGACGGTTGACGATTTCAAACAGCACCCACTTGTCTTTTTCAGAGGCCGCGGCGGTGTTCATGGCGCTTTCCATCATTTCGCCCTTGCTGATGCTGGTGCGTATGTCGCTGAGCAGCACGCTTAGATAACGCTGCTGGTTGTCCAGTGCGGCTTTCAGGTTTGTGACGACGGGGCCGTGACCAGGAACGGTCTGATTGACACTCAGTTTCCCCAGGTTTTCCGTGACCGCTATCCAGCCTTTGAGGTCGCCATCAATCGAAGGGGTGCGTTCGACAAAAAGCAGGTCGCCGGACCAGAGCGTGCTGGTTTTGCTATCGATCACGGTCAGGTCGGTGCTGGTGTGGGCGGTTGGATGGGCTTGCAGTTTGAGTTGGCGATCTCCCAAGTCCAATGTGGCTGTATCCGTCACGGCGAGCGTGGGTTTGACCATTTCGCTGCCGGCGAAATCCTCTCCCATCCACTCCAGATGCATGCGGCTGTAGGCGTCCTTGCGCGAATCCATCGCGGCAGCCAGTTTGTGGTGGCCGACGAATTGCGGCTTATCTTCAAGAAAGGCAGCGTTGCCATAGATATGGTCGGGATGTACATGGGTATTGATCACATACAGTATCGGAAGATCGCTGACTTCGCGAATAGCTTCGCGAAAGCGTTGACCGACCTTGAATGTGCCACCGCTGTCGACGACGGCGATACCTTTGCTGCCGATAACGAAACCGATGTTGCAGATATCGCCGTGGTAGCCCTCTGCCAGATCCTCGTGCAGGCCATGATGCACATAAATGCCATCAGCCACCTTTTCCAGGTTCAGTGGTTGGGCCTGGAGTTGTGTGGTGAAAATGAGCAGTCCTAATACTGCGACAACAATTTGCAGCATGAATTATTCCTTTTTAAATATCAAATTTCTCATGAAAGATGGCCACACTCTTTCCTGATAGCTTGGAACTTGCACGAGATATCGGCGTCGATAACGTTACAATACAGGTTCATTCAGAACAATCAATAAGATATATATTTGAAGCGGGCCGCTATTGGGGCCCGATTAACAATTAGTCAGGAAAAACAATGAATAATTCCATTACTCGATACACCAAAACCGCTGTCGTTCTGCACTGGCTGATCGCCATCGGCATTCTTTTCATGTTGGCTCTGGGCTGGTTCATGACTGATTTGCCGCGGGAGGGTGCAAAATCGAGCTCTTATGATCTGTTCAACCTTGGCATCTACACCTGGCAGCTGGCCGAAGAGGTTACGCCAAGAACCTTTTATTTCAATCTGCACAAGTCCATCGGCATTACGTTGTTGGCGTTGATTGCCTTCCGACTGTACTGGCGGCTGACTCATCAACCTCCGGCATTGCTCGGTTCACTCAAAGCCTGGGAGAAGAAACTGGCCGAGACTGCACATATGCTGCTTTATGTGCTGATGATTGCCATGCCTGTCAGTGGATTGCTGATGGCTCTGTATAGCAAATATGGCGTTAAATGGTTCGGTCTTGCCTTTCTGCCCGGGCTGGATAACAAAGCCGTGCGTGATGTCTTTCTGGTCGTGCACGAATGGGTGGGTCTCGTATTGGCGCTACTCATCCTGTTGCATATCGCTGGTGCATTGAAACATAAATTCATCAACAAGGATGAAACACTTAAACGCATGTCTTTGCATTAGGCTGTTTTAACTACAGCGGGTTGAAAAATAAAGGGGCTTGATGCCCCTTTATTTTCAGCTCTTTACGTCGATCTCATGTGTGAATGACTTGCCTTCATTGTCTGTCGCCTTGACTTTCAGGATACCTGGTTCTTTCGGTACAAAATCAAATTTCAGATACGGGTCTTCGCTGGTGCCGACATTCAGGTCGACATCAAAAACCGGCTTGTCATTGTAGGTAAAGGTCGCCTTGTTAATGAAGAAAGCAGGCAGGAAGCCCTGTGAAACCAAGTCGCGCTGCAAGCCGGTTCTCATCGGATGTTTGATGATGAAAGTGGCCGGAGTGGTTTTACCAAAACTCACAGGTGACTCCACGTTCATCTTGATCTTGCCTGCCGATGCCCGCACTTCTGTCTCATCCGCATCAATGATGCCACCACAGCCGCCTGCAGCGCGAATGGGAATGGCTGCCATATATAGTTTGCCGTCAGCCGTTTCGCCTACAGCGCGTACAAAAGAGTCGGTTTCCAGACGAATGCGTGTGGAGAGATTGAATTTGCCCAGTTCCTCGGTCAGATTGTAGGTCGCAGCCAGTTGTATCGGATTGGCATCGACGATCACGTAGATCTTTTTGACAGCTTTTGCATGCCCCTTGTCCTGGTCCAGGGCAATGCTGAATGGCACCTGCGCGCCACTTTCAGCCCGTTTGGGAGCGGTCAGCTGAATAAAATCGGCTTCTTCAATCTTTCGATCTGCGAAGAATGCCTCCTTGATGACTGGCCAGATCTTGGGGTCGGCTTCGGCCAGCGCGTTGCTGCTAAAGGACAGCATCAAGCCGGCCAATGCCAGATAACTAGTTTTCGATACAGATCGCAACATGGTGTTCTCCTCAATGTTTGCAAGGCATTGCAGCGGCTTGCCGTTATTTGATATTGACGGGAAAGGCAGATATAAGTTCGTCGGTTCAGCATGAACCAACTACTCAAATTTGAAATGATTTTAATCCTGTTTTGAATGTTGTGTGCGTGCAAAGTCGTACACAACATTCAAACTAATGCTTTGCGAATCAGAACTGATAGCTGGCGTTGAGTCCGAGCAGCCAGTTGCGGGTTGGCGCGGGTTCGTAGTAGTTGCCGTTCAGGTCGCCGACGCGCACGGAACCGACATATTCCTTGTCGAACAGGTTCTCTACACGGACGAATTCGCTGAATTTCCAGTCACCCATCTTCTGATTAAAGCCACCGCGCCAGGCGGCAAGCGCATAGCCACTGGCCTTGCCGTATTCGGGTTTGAACGCGACATTGGTTTTGCTGTTGGCCCTGACTTCGATCGCCGTGGAAAAGCCGCTGGGTTGGTGACGCCATGACAACTCACCGAACATCGTGTGTTTGTAGGTGCCTGGGATGTCTGCACCGGAACGAATAATTTCGCCACCTGAGTTGGCTGGAAGGGTGGGCGGGAACGAAGCTGGATCATTGGGGAGACATACTGTTTGCCCATCGGCAAAAGGCTTGCATGATGTGAAATCGGATGTAAATTCCGCATCGAGATAGGTATAAGCCAGATAGGCATTGAAACCATGAGCCAGACTACTGTCGAGCGAGAGTTCGAAGCCCTTGCGTTCACTGTCCTTGACGTTCTGGTAAACAGTACGTCCGCCGGATTGCTGCAGAACAACGATTTCATCCTTGGTCTCAATGAAGAACAGCGATGCATTGATCAGTGTTGAATCTCCCGCCATCCATTTGGCGCCGATTTCATACTGATTGCTCTTTGCCGGCTTCAAATCAAGGTTGAATCCGCCGGTGCTGGTATAGGCCATTTCAACGAAGGTGGGGGTTTCGAAGCTCTGTCCCGCATTCGCATACAGATTCAGGGTGTCGGTCGCTTTGAAAATGGCCCCAATAACAGGTGTGGTTTCTCTGAATGTGACAGAGCCGCTATCGTCGCCGTTTTCTCCAGGGTAACCTAGGTTTGGTGGTGGTGGATTGGGCGTGTCAAGGATGAAATGGTCATTATTCTCGAATTTCACACGGCTATGACGCACACCGGCACTTACATTCCAGCGAGGATTGATATCAATGGAAGCCTGCATGTACTGGTCGAAGTTGTTGACCTTGTTGGTCTCGTCGCGCCGAAGGTTTCCTTTTACACCGCAGATGATGGGCTGGCCGTTCAGGGTCATGCCGCAGTCGACGACCTCCCCCCCAATCAGGCGTGGAACTGTACCTAGGGCAGCGTTGGCCACGAAGTTCTCGTAGCCTTTGCGGTCATCCTTCATGCGGTCGTAATTCGTGCCGACCGTGAAATTGTATGGCATGTCTGCGAGCAGGCCTTTGTGTGCCCAGCGCAGGTCGATGCCGCCGAAATCGCGGTCTATCGTGGCAACGCCGCCACCACTTAAATCGTTGCGCTGGCCATTAATGGAAATAGACTGGAATTGTTCATTGTCGCGTTGGCCGTAATAGGTCATGAAGCGTAGGGTGTCGTTCTCGGTCAGCATGTGTTCCAGTGTGGCGCCGATCTGTTCATGGCTGCGGCTGACGCGGGTATTGAATTTCAAAGAATTCGGATTGGCCTGTCGGCGGTCGTTCTTCAGTTGCTGAGCATTCAGGCCCTGCGGGTCTTCATTATCCGGCTGATCCAGCGCGGTGGCGACGACGGTCAGCTTGGTGGCTTCGCCAAGATCGAAACTGAATTTACCGTGGAAGGTGTCGCGGCGGGTTTCGGATTGGTCGCGATAGCCGTCGCTGCGGTAGGTGTTGGCATTGACGATATAGTTGAATCCGTCATTGTCCCCGCCAAAGGAGATGCTGCCGCGGCGAGTGTCATAACTGCCGAAAGTGATGCCACCGGTAAGCGTGGGGTCATCAGGTCCATCCTGCGTGAAGATTTGCACGACGCCGCCTGATGAGTTGCCGTATAGCGCTGAAAAAGGGCCACGCAAATATTCAACGCGTTTTGCCGTGTCCAGATTGAAGGTGCCTGTCTGTCCCTGACCGTCTGGCATGGTCATGGGGATGCCGTCGGCATACAGACGCACGCCACGCACGCCGAAGGCGGAGCGGGAGCCGAAACCTCGAATCTGGATGGCCAAGTCCTGGGCCGGGTTGTTGCGGTTATTGACGACGACTCCGGGTACGCGCGCTGCGGATTCCGAGAGATTGACTTGCAGTTGTCCTTCACGGATGGTTTCGCCCGCTACCGAATCGATCGACATCGGCAGGTCAAAGCTGTTCTGCTCGATACGGGTGCCGGTGACGACGACCGGGGCCAGGCGAAGTGCGTTATGCAGTTCGATCTCTTCGGCGCTGAATTCAATTTCTGCAATTGCAAAAGATGAAAATCCGAGACTGAAAAAACCAGCCAGCAACAGTTGGCCGGGCAGGGTGCGGAAAGTTAATGGATGGTTCATGATGAATGATTTCTTGGTTTTTTTAAGATGAATTGAACAATAGTCTTGCTTGTGCAGAAAGGACATCATGATTTTCATGATATTTCGTCAGAATTGATACAGATCAAATCACGCCTTCCAGCACTTGTACCTGTACCCGCATGCCCGCCTCGACGTTGCCGACCGTTTCGTCCAGCACGATGAAGCAATTGGCTTCCGACATTGAGCGCAGGATGCCGGAGCCTTGGTTGCCGGTCGGCCGCACCTTCCAGTCGCCATCAGCATCGAGATAGAGTGCGCCGCGCTGGAATTCGGTACGTCCGGGAAGTTTTTTGATGCTGTCTGTGCAGATGGCTTTCAGCAGAGGCGATGGTGCCGGTGCCGGTTGCCCCATCAGCACCAGTAGCGCCTCGCGCACGAACTGATAGAAGGTCACCATGACCGAGACCGGGTTGCCGGGCAGGCCGAAGTAATGGGCATTGCCGACCTTGCCATAGGCCAGTGGGCGTCCAGGTTTCATGGCGATTTTCCAGAAGACGACTTGTCCGAGTTTTTCCAGCAGTTGTTTCATGAAGTCGGCTTCGCCGACCGAAACGCCGCCGCTGGTGAGGATGACATCAGCGCTGCTTGATGCCTCGATCAAAGCCTGCTCAAGCAATTCGGGTTCATCACGCACCACGCCCATATCGATGACTTCGACGCCGAGACGGGTGAGCATGCCGTAGAGCGTGTAGCGGTTGCTGTCGTAAACCTGTCCGGCCTGCAGTTGTTGGCCGACACTGGCGAGTTCGTCGCCGGTGGAGAAAAA
>DLMX01000106.1:425-2888 GCA_002479405.1 Methylophilaceae bacterium UBA7525 | reverse complement strand
TTATGCCACGCATCCGGCCGAATATGCCGCCATGCGCGAGAAATTGCGGGCCAAACGGTATACTGCACCCATGTATAACACCAAGTTGACCGTGAAGCACATCGAGCGCGCCTTCCGCATGGCTTGGGAGCGTCATCAGGCCGGTTTGCCGCCTGCGGCGTTCGATGTGCCGGAAATCGACGACCCTGAATTGCGAAAGAGTATCCATTGAGTGATTTGTTTGAACCCGTGAGTCCGCAGGCGCCACTGGCAGAAAAATTGCGGCCGAAATCGCTGGAAGAGGTAGTGGGGCAATCGCATCTTCTGGGCGAGGGCAAGCCCCTGAAGCTGGCCTTCAGTTCCGGCAAACTGCCTTCCATGATTTTGTGGGGTCCCCCGGGCGTCGGCAAGACCACGCTGGCGCGACTGATCGCCAACACCGCCGATGCCGAGTTCATACCGATCTCCGCCGTGCTGTCCGGCATCAAGGATATCCGCGAGGCGGTCGAGCGGGCCGAGCACACACTGCAACAATCCGGTCGCAAGACCATCCTTTTTGTGGATGAGGTACATCGCTTCAACAAGGGTCAGCAGGACGCTTTCCTGCCGTTCGTCGAGAGCGGCCTGATTACCTTCATAGGTGCGACGACCGAGAACCCTTCGTTCGAGGTCAATAGTGCGCTCCTGAGCCGGGCACAGGTGTTCGTGCTGAATGCCTTGTCCGAAGATGAGCTGGGGCAGTTGCTACAACGCGCGCAAGAAGTGATGCAGGCGCCGGCGATGACGGCGGAGGTGCGCGAGCAGGTGCTGGCTTATGCTGACGGCGACGCTCGCCGCCTGCTGAATTTCCTCGAAGGCCTGTTCAATGCGGCCATGACAGCCGGTATCACTGAGATCGATGAAGCTTTCCTGCAATCGACCATGGCCAGCAAACTGCGCCGTTTCGACAAGGGTGGCGAGGCCTTCTACGACCAGATCTCCGCCCTGCACAAATCGGTGCGCGGCTCCAATCCGGACGCCGCGCTCTATTGGTTCCTGCGCATGTTGGACGGTGGCGCCGATCCGCTCTATCTCGGGCGCCGTATCATCCGCATGGCGGTTGAGGACATTGGTATCGCCGACCCGCGGGCGCAGACTATGGCGCTGGAGGCCTGCCAGATCTACGAGCGCCTGGGTTCGCCGGAAGGCGAACTGGCGCTGTCCAACGCCGTCATCTACCTTGCCGTAGCACCCAAGAGCAATGCCGCCTACATGGCTTACAACCAGGCCAAGGCCTTTGTCGCTTCCGACAAATCGCGGCCGGTGCCGTTGCATCTGCGCAACGCGCCGACCAAGCTGATGAAAGCGCTGGATTACGGCAAGGAATACCGTTACGCGCACAATGAGCCGGAAGCCTATGCCGCCGGCGAGAGCTATTTGCCGGACGGGATGCCGACCGTCAGTTTTTACGAGCCCACGTCCCGCGGTTTGGAGGGTAAAATTAGCGAAAAGCTGAAGCACCTGCGCGAGCTGGACCGGCAGGCGGGTAAAAAGAACAAATAGCAAAAACTATAGCCACAGAGGGCACAGAGCACACAGAGAAATTCAAAAACAAAACCTTAAGCCATGGGCGTCTGAGTTAAAAGGTTTTCTCTGTGAACTCTGTGGCTAACAAGAATTTGTAGCTAAACGGTAATTAAGGACTTTCATGTTAGATATACAAGCATTACGTAACGATCTCGACGGCGTCGTCGCCACCCTGAATAAGCGCGGTTTTGGGTTCGATGCGGCATCGTTCACCCGCCTCGAGAACGAGCGCAAGGCGGTGCAGACCCGCACGCAGGATCTGCAGGCCAAGCGCAACACCACCTCCAAGCAGATCGGCATTGCCAAATCGAAGGGCGAAGATGTGGCGGCCATTATGGCCGATGTGGCTGGCATCGGCGAGCAGCTCAAGGCAGACGAAGCAAGGCTTGCCGAGATTCAGGCTGAGCTGCAGCAACTGTTGCTCAACGTGCCCAATCTGCCGCATGCAAGCGTGCCTGTCGGCAAATCGGAAGAAGATAATGTCGAGGTGCGCCGGGTCGGTACGCCGCGCAGCTTCGACTTTGAGATCAAGGACCATACCGATGTCGGTACGCCGTTGGGACTGGATTTCGATACAGGCGCCAAGCTCTCCGGCGCGCGTTTTACGCTGATGAAGGGCCAGATTGCGCGTCTGCACCGTGCACTGGCGCAGTTCATGCTGGATACGCAGACCGAGAAGCATGGTTACGTCGAGTGCTATACGCCGTATCTGGTCAATGCCGAAACGCTGCTCGGCACCGGTCAGTTGCCGAAGTTCGAGGAAGATTTATTCTCTTTGGCGCACAATGACAGCAAGCTGTATCTGATTCCCACCTCCGAAGTTACCCTGACCAATACCGTGCGTGATGAGATCGTTTCATTGGAATCGCTGCCGATCAAGCTGACGGCACATACGCCGTGCTTCCGCTCCGAGGCCGG
>DLMX01000106.1:0-200 GCA_002479405.1 Methylophilaceae bacterium UBA7525 | reverse complement strand
GTCGAGATGGTGCAGATCGTGCATCCGGAAAAAAGCTATGAAGCTTTGGAGGATATGGTCGGGCATGCCGAACATATCCTGCAAGCGCTGGAACTGCCGTATCGCGTCGTTTCGCTCTGTACCGGCGACATGGGATTCGGCGCCGCCAAGACCTATGACCTGGAAGTCTGGTTACCTGCCCAGAATACCTATCGCGAGAT
>DLMX01000003.1:656-10746 GCA_002479405.1 Methylophilaceae bacterium UBA7525 | reverse complement strand
TCGTTGCAAAGATTATTGAGTAAGTGAAGGATTAGGCCAGTAGCTCAATTGGTAGAGTATCGGTCTCCAAAACCGAGGGTTGGGGGTTCGAGACCCTCCTGGCCTGCCAAGAATTTAATTAAGCGTAAATATGATAAATAAAATAAAGCTGGTTTTCGCGCTGTTGCTGGTAGCCGCAGGCGTTGCCGGCTTCTATTTCCTGGCGGAACACGCAATGGTATTGCGTGTTCTTGCCGTATTGGCGGGCGTTGCTGCTGCAGTGGTCGTGTTGTGGACGACGCCGCAGGGTCAGTCGGCCCTTGGCTTCACGCGTGAGGCTGTTGCTGAAACGCGTAAAGTTGTCTGGCCGACACGCAAGGAAACCATACAGACCACATTTGCCGTGTTTGCGCTTGTTGTAGTAGTAGCCATCTTCCTCTGGATTGTCGATATCGGCTTTCTCTGGATGGTGGAAAAGCTTTTGGGTCGGAGCGCTTAATGAGTATGCGATGGTATGCGGTTCAGGCCTTTTCTGGCTATGAGAAATCTGTACTGCGCAGTCTGGAGGAGCGAATTGCTCGTGCCAACATGCAGGATCAGTTCGGCCAGATATTGGTGCCGGTTGAAGAGGTTGTCGAAATGAAGGGTGGTCAGAAGGCCATCAGCGAGCGCAAGCTTTATCCAGGTTATGTCATGGTGCAGATGGAAATGACTGATGATACCTGGCACCTGGTCAAGAGTACGCCTCGCGTAACCGGCTTCATTGGTGGTACTGCCCAGAAACCTACCCCGATCAAGGACAAGGAAGTCGATATCATCCTGCAGCGCATGGATGACAGCAAGCATAATCCGACGCAGAAACTGACCTTCGAGAAAGGTGAGTCGGTACGTGTGATTGATGGTCCGTTCAAGGACTTCTCCGGCAACGTTGAGGATGTCAATTATGAAAAGAGCAAGCTGCGTGTGACCGTAACCATTTTTGGTCGTGCCACACCAGTCGAACTGGATTTCAGTCAGGTCGAAAAAGAGGTCTGATGAAAAGACCGGCTTGCAGTTGAGGCCGGTCCCAAGCGCGGCGCCAGCGAAATTCGCATTGGCGCTGTATTTAACTGGAATGGGGAGCTTATTGAGTTAAGCGTTCGAACCCACTTGGAGTAAAACATGGCAAAGAAAGTTATCGGCTATATCAAGCTGCAGATTCCTGCAGGTAAAGCCAATCCTAGCCCACCGGTCGGTCCTGCACTTGGCCAGCGTGGTTTGAATATCATGGAATTCTGTAAAGCGTTCAATGCTGCAACACAAAGCGTTGAGCCAGGCTTGCCAATTCCTGTAGTTATTACAGCTTTTGCAGACAAGAGCTTCACTTTTGTGATGAAGACTCCTCCTGCAACAATTCTGATCAAGAAGGCTGCAAAAATTGACAAGGGTTCCCCTCGTCCACATACCGACAAGGTCGGCAAGATTACTCGTGCACAAGCTGAAGAAATTGCAACAACCAAGATGCCTGACCTGACAGCTGCCGATATGGACGCTGCGGTACGTACCATCGCTGGCAGTGCGCGCAGCATGGGTATTGAAGTGGAGGGTGTATAACATGGCTAAAGTTTCCAAACGTCTTGCTGCCTTGCAGGGCAAGATTGATCGTAACAAGCTCTATCCGGTAGCTGATGCTTTAACTCTGGTTAAAGAAACTGCCACTGCAAAGTTTGACGAATCCGTTGATGCGGTCGTTAACCTTGGTATTGATGCACGTAAATCCGATCAACTGGTGCGTGGTGCTCTGGTGCTGCCACACGGTACAGGCAAGACCAAGCGCGTGGCTGTGTTTGCACAAGGTGCGCAGGCGGAAGCAGCGAAGGCTGCGGGTGCTGATATCGTCGGCTTCGAAGATCTGGCTGAACAAGTCAAGGGTGGCATGCTGGATTTTGACATTGCCATTGCAACGCCTGATGCGATGCGCATCGTCGGTACGCTGGGTCAGGTTCTGGGTCCGCGCGGTCTGATGCCTAACCCCAAGGTTGGTACTGTGACCCCTAACGTCGCTGAGGCGGTAAAGAATGCCAAGGCTGGCCAGGTTCAGTATCGTACCGACAAGGGTGGTATTGTGCATTGCACCATCGGCCGTGCTTCTTTCAGCGTCGAAGCGCTGAAGGATAACCTGGCAGCATTGCTGGATGCTTTGGCCAAGGCCAAGCCTGCTTCCAGCAAGGGTGTATATCTTAAGAAGGTTTCGGTCTCCAGCACCATGGGTGCCGGTGTCCGCGTAGATCAGGCAAATATTGCCGGTTAGTTGTTGCGGGTCTGCCTGAGGCAGACCCGTCGAAGTGCTTTGGGCTCCGCCCTGCAGATCGGTCTGATCATGCCGGGTGGAATCATCAAAGACCGTAGGAGTCCGCGAGGATTTAATTGAAGCAAGAACGGGATGGGTGAAGGTGACTTCTGATTCTCCAACCTCTGTTCCGCTTGATGCTGAAACCTACGCAGATGGCGTTCCCGAAAACAGGATTCAGTATTCCTGATAAAAGGTCGCCGTGGGATGGCTTTTACCGGATGTTCGGTTGAAGCTTAATTAACGGAAGGAGAAGACCTTGAGTCTTAATCTTGAAGAGAAAAAGGCAGTTGTTGCTGAAGTCAGTGCGCAAGTCGCTGAGGCCCAGGCAATCATTCTGGCTGAGTATCGTGGCTTGGAAGTGGGCGATCTGACTCAACTTCGTGCGCAAGCCAGAAAATCAGGTGTGTACCTGCGTGTGTTGAAAAACACCCTGGTTCGCCGTGCTGTTGACGGTACACCATTTTCTGGTCTGGCTAACGAAATGGTCGGCCCGCTCATGTTCGGTATTTCTACCGATCCAGTTGCTGCGGCAAAAGTCCTGAACGATTTCGCCAAGTCTAACGACAAGTTCGTGATCAAGGCAGGTGCAATGCCGAATCAGGTTATGGATGTCAATGCCGTCAAGGCTCTGGCTACCATGCCTAGCCGTGAAGAGTTGCTGTCCAAGTTGCTCGGCACCATGCAAGCTCCGATTGCCAAGTTTGTTCGTACGCTCAATGAGGTACCTACAGGCTTTGTGCGCGGTCTGGCTGCAGTGCGCGATCAAAAGGCTGCATAACACCGGCTTAACGTTCAATATAATTTTTATCAGGAGTATTTAACATGGCTGTATCTAAAGCAGAAATTCTTGATGCAATCGCATCTATGTCCGTTCTGGACCTGTCCGAACTGATCAAGGAAATGGAAGAAAAATTCGGTGTATCAGCTGCTGCTGCCGCTGTTGCTGTTGCAGCACCTGCTGCTGGCGGCGCTGCCCCGGCTGCTGCTGAGCAATCCGAATTCAGCGTTGTTCTGACTGGCGCTGGCGACAACAAGGTTAACGTGATCAAGGCAGTTCGCGAACTGACTGCACTGGGCCTGAAGGAAGCCAAGGATCTGGTTGACGGCGCTCCTAAAGCGATCAAGGAAGGTGTATCCAAGGCTGACGCTGACGCTGCACTGAAGAAGCTGATTGAAGCTGGCGCTACTGCTGAAATCAAGTAAGCATTGCCAGTAGTGTGATTTAGGCTGACGGGAGACCGTCAGCCTTCACCATTTTTACAGAGCACGTAAAAGTGGCATTTAACTGCTGATTTGTCAGCGGTCATGGACCTGATGAAGGTAAAAAATAACGCATTGTTATGAGTGTTTTATTTTCTGCCCTCTACCCCTTAGGAGATGCTGTGAGCTATTCCTTTACTGAAAAAAAACGTATTCGTAAAAGTTTTGCGAAACGCGAAAGCGTTCAAGAGGTGCCTTACCTCTTGGCAATGCAGCTGGAATCCTACGCTGCTTTTCTGCAAGCTGACGTTTTCCCTGAAAAACGTGAAAATGCCGGACTTGAAGCGACATTCAGTTCCATTTTTCCGATAGTCAGTCACTCCGGCAATGCACGTCTTGACTACGTGAGCTACACACTCGGCCAAGAGCCGTTTGATGTGAAAGAGTGCCAGCAGCGCGGTTTGACCTATGCGGCACCTTTGCGCGTCAAGGTACGTTTGACCATCATGGACAAGGAAGCCTCCAAGCCGACCGTGAAGGAAGTCAAGGAGCAGGAAGTCTACATGGGCGAACTGCCTTTGATGACGGAGAACGGTTCATTTGTCATCAATGGTACCGAGCGTGTTATTGTTTCCCAGTTGCATCGCAGTCCAGGTGTGTTCTTCGAGCATGACCGCGGCAAGACTCACAGCTCAGGCAAATTGCTGTTCTCGGCACGCATCATTCCTTACCGTGGCTCCTGGCTCGATTACGAGTTCGATCCGAAGGATTACCTGTATTTCCGCGTTGACCGCCGACGCAAGATGCCAGTCACTATTTTGTTGAAGGCGCTTGGATACAATCCGGAACAGATTCTGGAAATGTTCTTCGATTTCGATACCTTCCATATCAGCAAGAAAGCTGTTCAGTTCGAACTGGTGCCTGAGCGCTTGCGCGGTGAAGTGGCCAAGTTTGATATCCTGGACAAGGATGGTAATGTCCTGGTCGCCAAGGACAAGCGGATTACGGTCAAGCATATCCGTGACATGGAAAAGGCTGGTATCAGCAAGATTACCGTGCCGGACGAGTTCCTGCTGGGTCGTACCATCGCCAACAATATCGTCGACAAGGAAACCGGTGAAGTCGTTGCCAATGCCAACGATGAAATTACCGAGACTGTCCTTGAGAAGTTGCGTGATGCCGGTGTAACCAAGATCAGCACACTGTATTCGAACGATCTCGATCATGGTGATTACATCTCGCAAACCCTGCGTATTGATGAGATCCCTGATGAATACAGTGCACGCGTCGCCATCTACCGCATGATGCGCCCAGGTGAGCCGCCGACTGAAGATGCCGTCGAAGCTCTGTTCCAGGGTCTGTTCTTCAATGAGGAACGTTATGACCTGTCGACCGTCGGTCGCATGAAGTTCAATCGCCGTGCTTATCCGGAGAAGATGGAAGAGCGCATTTCCCCATGGATGCGCCGTTTTTACGAACGTGTTGGTCCTCAGGGTGCAGAAGGTCCAGGTACGCTTTCCAATGACGACATCATTGCCGTCATCGGCGTGCTGCTAGAACTGCGTAATGGCCGTGGTGAAATCGATGATATCGATCACTTGGGTAACCGTCGCATCCGTTCCGTCGGTGAACTGGCAGAAAACCAGTTCCGTGCCGGTCTGGTCCGTGTGGAGCGTGCCGTCAAGGAGCGTTTGAGCCAGGCCGAATCCGACAATCTGATGCCGCATGACCTGATCAATGCCAAGCCTGTTTCCAGCGCGATCCGTGAATTCTTTGGCTCGTCGCAACTGTCCCAGTTCATGGACCAGACCAACCCGCTGTCCGAAATCACGCACAAGCGCCGTGTTTCGGCGCTTGGCCCTGGCGGTCTGACTCGCGAACGTGCCGGCTTTGAAGTCCGCGACGTGCATCCGACGCATTACGGTCGTGTCTGTCCGATTGAAACACCTGAAGGTCCGAATATCGGCCTGATCAATTCGCTGGCCCTGTATTCGCGTACCAACAAGTACGGTTTCCTGGAAACGCCTTACCGTCGTGTTGAAGGCGACAAGGTCACCGACAAAATCGACTTCCTCTCTGCGATTGAAGAGAGTCAGTACATGATTGCCCAGGCCAATAGCGATATGGGCAAGAACGGCAAGTTTACCGATGAACTGATCTCTGCTCGTTATCACAACGAATTCACGATGAGCATGCCGGATCGTGTGCAATACATGGATGTGGCCCCGGGCCAGATCGTGTCGGTCGCTGCTTCGCTGATTCCATTCCTGGAACATGATGACGCCAACCGCGCGCTGATGGGCGCCAACATGCAGCGTCAGGCCGTGCCTTGTCTGCGTGCCGAGAAACCGGTGGTTGGTACGGGCATCGAACGTACCGTCGCTGTTGACTCCGGTACGACTGTACAAGCCCGCCGTGGTGGTGTGGTCGATTATGTTGATTCCGGCCGTATCGTTGTTCGCGTCAACGATGATGAAACCGCAGCTGGCGAAGTCGGTGTGGATATCTACAACCTGATCAAGTACACGCGTTCCAACCAGAACACAAATATCAATCAGCGTCCTCTGGTCAAGGTCGGCGATATGCTGGCTCGTGGCGATGTGATTGCTGACGGTGCTTCCACCGATATGGGTGAACTGGCTCTGGGTCAGAACATGCTGATCGCCTTCATGCCATGGAACGGTTACAACTTCGAGGACTCGATTCTGATATCAGAGCGCGTCGTTTCCGATGACCGTTACACTTCGATCCATATTGAAGAACTCTCAGTCGTTGCCCGTGATACCAAGCTCGGCGCTGAGGAAATTACCCGTGATATCTCCAATCTGTCCGAGCGTATGCTGGGTCGTCTGGATGATTCCGGCATTATCTACATTGGTGCTGAAGTTGAAGCCGGTGATGTGCTGGTCGGTAAGGTCACGCCCAAGGGCGAGACTCAACTGACCCCGGAAGAAAAACTGCTGCGCGCCATCTTTGGCGAGAAGGCTTCTGACGTCAAGGACACTTCCTTGCGCGTGCCTTCAGGCATGTCCGGTACCGTCATCGACGTGCAAGTCTTCACGCGCGAAGGCATTGAGCGTGATGCACGTGCCCAGCAGATCATTGATGACCAGCTGGATCACTACAAAAAAGACCTGGCCGACCAGATGCGTATCGTTGAAGAAGATACCTTTGGCCGTATCCGTCGCCTGATCGAAGGCAAGACCGCTACCGGTGGTCCGAAGAAACTGAAGAAGGGCGATAGCGTCAGTGCCGAGTATCTCGACGAAATCGGTCGTTATGACTGGTTCGATATTCGCCTGAGCGATGAAGAAGCAGCCCGTCAGCTGGAACAGTTGAAGGACAGTCTGGAGCAGGCTCGCATCGGCTTCGACAGCAAGTTCGAAGAGAAGAAGCGCAAGCTGACCCAAGGCGATGAGTTGCCACCTGGTGTACAGAAGATGGTCAAGGTTTACGTTGCGGTCAAACGCCGTATCCAGCCTGGTGACAAGATGGCCGGCCGTCACGGTAACAAGGGTGTGGTCTCCAAGATCGTGCCGGTAGAAGACATGCCGCATATGGCTGATGGTACGCCTATGGATATCGTGCTGAATCCGCTCGGTGTTCCATCCCGTATGAACATCGGTCAGATTCTGGAAGTGCACTTGGGTTGGGCTGCCAAGGGATTGGGCCTGCGAATCGGCGAGATGCTGCGTGCAGAAGCCAAGGTTGCAGAAGTGCGCAAGTTCCTTGAGCAGATCTACAACGAAAGCAACGGCAAGAAGGAAGATATCAAGTCGCTGAAGGACAATGAGGTTATTGAGCTGGCAGGAAATCTTGAGCGTGGTGTGCCTTTTGCAACGCCTGTGTTCGATGGCGCGACGGAAGCGGACATCAAGGCGATGCTGGATCTGGCATTCCCGGATGATGATCCACGCACGCAGCAACTGCAGTTTGCTGCTGGCAAGACACAGGTCAGGCTGATTGATGGCCGTACCGGTGATCCGTTCGAGCGCCCCGTCACGGTTGGTTACATGCACTTCCTGAAGCTGCATCACTTGGTTGATGACAAGATGCATGCTCGTTCAACTGGTCCGTATTCTCTGGTTACCCAGCAGCCATTGGGCGGTAAGGCTCAGTTCGGTGGTCAGCGTTTCGGTGAGATGGAAGTCTGGGCACTGGAAGCCTACGGCGCTTCCTACACCTTGCAGGAAATGCTGACGGTCAAGTCGGATGACGTGTCCGGCCGTACCAAAGTTTACGAGAATATCGTCAAGGGTGAGCACAAGATCGATGCCGGCATGCCGGAATCCTTCAACGTGCTGGTGAAGGAAATCCGTTCACTCGCCATCGATATTGACTTGGACCGTAATTAAGGAGAACTCGCGTGAAAGCTCTATTAGACTTATTCAAGAAGGTTACGCAGGAAGAAGAATTCGACGCGATCAAGATTGCGCTGGCATCTCCTGAGAAAATCCGTTCGTGGTCCTATGGTGAGGTCAAGAAACCTGAAACCATTAACTACAGAACATTCAAACCTGAGCGCGACGGTTTGTTCTGCGCCAAGATCTTCGGTCCAACCAAGGACTATGAATGCTTGTGCGGCAAGTACAAACGCCTGAAGCATCGCGGTGTGATCTGCGAAAAATGTGGCGTTGAAGTGACCTTGTCCAAGGTACGTCGCGAGCGTATGGCGCACATCGAACTGGCTTCGCCTGTTGCGCACATCTGGTTCCTGAAATCTCTGCCAAGCCGTCTCGGCATGGTGCTGGATATTGCGTTGCGCGATATCGAGCGCGTGCTGTACTTCGAAGCATTCATCGTTATCGATCCGGGCATGACGCCACTGACCCGTGGTCAGTTGCTGACCGAAGATGATTACCTGGCAAAAGTGGAAGAATACGGCGATGAATTCAGCGCTGTCATGGGTGCAGAAGCGGTACGCGAACTGCTGCGTACCATGGATATCCACAATGAAATCGAAACCTTGCGCCGCGATCTGGGCGAAACCGGTTCCGAAGCCAAGATCAAGAAGATCGCCAAGCGTCTGAAGGTGCTGGAAGCTTTCCAGAAGTCCGGTATCAAGCCTGAATGGATGATTCTGGAAGTTCTGCCTGTATTGCCACCTGAGTTGCGCCCATTGGTGCCACTAGATGGCGGTCGTTTCGCAACTTCCGATCTGAATGATCTGTATCGTCGCGTCATCAACCGTAACAACCGTCTGAAACGCCTGCTCGAACTGAAGGCGCCGGAAATCATCGTGCGTAACGAAAAGCGCATGCTGCAGGAAGCGGTTGATTCGCTGCTGGACAACGGCCGTCGCGGCAAGGTCATGACCGGTGCCAACAAACGCCCACTGAAATCCCTGGCAGACATGATCAAGGGTAAGGGTGGTCGCTTCCGTCAGAACCTTCTGGGCAAGCGTGTCGACTACTCCGGTCGTTCCGTCATTGTGGTCGGTCCACAATTGAAACTGCATCAGTGCGGCTTGCCAAAGAAGATGGCGCTGGAGTTGTTCAAGCCGTTCATTTTCCACAAGCTGGAAGTGCTGGGTCTGGCAACCACAATCAAGGCAGCCAAGAAGAAGGTTGAAGAAGAAGGACCAGAAGTCTGGGATATCCTGGAAGACGTGATTCGCGAGCATCCGGTTCTGCTGAACCGCGCGCCTACGCTGCACCGTCTCGGTATTCAGGCTTTTGAACCCGTGCTGATCGAAGGCAAGGCCATTCAATTGCATCCATTGGTCTGCGCTGCGTTCAACGCCGACTTTGACGGTGACCAGATGGCAGTACACGTTCCATTGAGCCTGGAGGCACAGATGGAAGCCCGCACGCTGATGCTGGCCTCCAATAACGTGCTTTCGCCAGCCAACGGCGAACCGATCATTGTACCTTCACAGGATATCGTGCTGGGTCTGTACTACATGACGCGCGAAAAGATTGCTGCACGCGGCGAGGGTATGCGCTTCTCCAACGTGTCTGAAGTCCAGCGCGTCTATGACAATGGCCTGATTGATCTGCATGCGCGGATCACCGTGCGTATCAAAGAGTATGAAGTTGACCTCGATGGTACCAAGCACGAGAAGATCACGCGTTATGAGACTACCGTAGGTCGTGCGCTGCTGTCAGAAGTCCTGCCCGCAGGCCTGCCATTCAGTTACATCGACAAGGCGCTGAAGAAAAAGGAAATCTCTCGCCTGATCAATGCTTCCTTCCGCAAGGTTGGCATTCGCGAAACCGTGATTTTTGCTGACAAGTTGATGTACACCGGCTATACCTATGCGACACGTGCCGGTATGTCCATCAGCATTAATGACATGCTGGTTCCACCAGAGAAAGAACAACTGATCGCTTCTGCTGACGCGGAAGTGAAGGAAATCGAAGATCAGTATGTTTCCGGTCTGGTGACACAGGGCGAGCGTTACAACAAGGTGGTCGACATCTGGGGTCGTGCAGGCGATAAGGTCGCTGACGCCATGATGAAGCAGCTGCGTGAGGAAATCGTCAAGGATGTCGATGGCAATGTCGTCAACGACAAGGACGGCAAGCCCATGCGTCAGGAATCCTTCAACGCGATTTATATGATGGCCGACTCCGGCGC
>DLMX01000003.1:0-446 GCA_002479405.1 Methylophilaceae bacterium UBA7525 | reverse complement strand
CCGATCAAGGCCAACTTCCGTGATGGCCTGAACGTGTTGCAATACTTTATTTCAACCCACGGTGCGCGTAAGGGTCTGGCCGATACGGCGCTGAAGACCGCCAATTCCGGTTATCTGACACGTCGTCTGGTTGATGTGACACAGGATCTGGTCGTTACCGAGCAGGATTGCGGTACGACCGAAGGTCTGGTAACCAAGGCCCTGATCAAGGGTGGTGAAGTCATTGAGCCATTGCATGACCGTATCCTGGGTCGTGTCGCTGCGCTGGATATCGTCAATCCTGAAACACAGGAAGTGGTCTACCCGGCCGGTACATTGCTGACCGAAGATGAAGTCGAGCATATCGACGCCCTGGGTATCGATGAAGTGAAGGTGCGTACCGCCCTTACCTGCGATACGCGCTATGGTATCTGTGCCAAGTGTTATGGCCGCGACCTGGGTCGTGG
>DLMX01000017.1 GCA_002479405.1 Methylophilaceae bacterium UBA7525 | reverse complement strand
CCGGGCCTGGCCGAGGATTATTTCCTCTTCGGCCAGCTGGCGCTGGTGGCGCATTGCACCAACATCGGACAAAGCCTGATCAAGTATCGCTGGCATGGCGCCAATGTAGGCGCCACCAAATACGTTGACCAGACCCAGGTGGCGCTCGATATCTCGCGCTACCTGACCGAGTCGCTGTCCATCATGCTCGGCATCAACAGTTTTGACCCGGCGCCGTTCTGCAATCACGGCGTCAACCTGATCAATTTCAACGAGCGGCTGGATTTCACCGAGGAATACCGGGAAATGCGCCAGATGCTGACTCGTGCCATGCCGCACAGTGCCGAGCTGCATCGTGAGTTGTCCTATCGCAAGGTGATCGCCAACCGCTCGAAGCCGGTCATGGCCGCAAGGTATTTTGCCCATAGCCAGAGATTCGGCGTGCACCATGTGGAATGGCGCACGGTCAGGTCCTGGCTGATCAACGGCCTGAAGAAACAGCCGATCCTGACATTGACTCCCTCGGGGCTGACCGCCTGATGTTGGCAAGATTCCAGCAACGTTGCATGGATAACCTGAAGTCCGCTACAGGTGGTCTGTTCCTGCTGCTGACCAGTGTGGTCGGCGGGCTGGGCGTGGTTGCCTATGTCACGCTGGTGGAAGGCAATCTCATGCTGATCTCGGCACTGCCGTTCGTGTTGGCGATGATGATCCTGCTGGTGGTCGACAAGCGCATGCTGTTGTTGCTGATCCTGATGTTTCGCGCATCCGGCGATGTGGTGTTCGAGATGTCCAAGTTCGGCGGTGGCTTCGGTGTGGGGGCGCTGATCAACGCGCTCATCATTTTCATCGCGATGCTGTTCGTGCTGGAACGGCCGGGCGGCATCACGCGCCGCGTGGCTTCGATCTGGGGGCCGGTACTGCTGGTCGCTTGCGTGGCGCTCGCCTATGCGCCGGAATTCAGGGATGGCTTGCGCATGCTGCTGGCGCTGACATCCTATTGCGCGGTATTCGTCATCGCCTTCTATGTGGTCAGGTCGCGGGCCGATTTCGAGTTGTGCGTCACCACCATCCTGCTTTCTTCGCTGATCCCGGTGCTTTACGCCTTCGTCGATATTGCGCAGAACCTCAACACCTTTTCAGCCGGCGGTTTCAGGCTGCAGAGCACCTTCAGTCACCCCAATATCTTCGCGTTCTATATCGTGCTCTGCATCTCGCTGTTGTTCTACCGGCTGAAGACCAGCCTGGCGCAGGCTCCGGCAGCAACGCGCTGGTCGTTCGTCGCCTACATGCTGCTGCTGTTGGGCTTGCTGGTGATGACCAAGACGCGCAGCGCCTGGGCTGCCTGTTTCGTCATCTTTGCGGTCTACGGCCTGTTGTTCGAGCGCAAGTATCTGTTTTATCTGGTGCTGGCGCCGGTGGCGGCATTGCTGATTCCCAGCGTGCGCGACCGCCTGCTCGATCTCGGCAGCGGCAATGAATACGTGCGTAACGCGCAGCTCAATTCCTTTGCCTGGCGCTTGTTCCTCTGGGAGTCCGCTATCGAATGGATGAGCAAGGCCAAGTCCCTGTTCGGCTACGGCCTCAATGCCTTCAAGCATTACTCGCCGGTCTTCTTCCCCTTGGCGGGCAACACGCACTTCGGTGCGCACAGCACCTATGTCCAGTGGTACTTCGAGACCGGCGTTGTCGGCATCATGGCGGCCATCTGGATGTATGTGCGACTGTTCTTCACGCTCAAGCTCGGCAGCCGGCAGGACAAGTTGCGCACGGTGATTGCCATCACGCTGGTGATCGAATATCTGTTCTTCGCCTTCTCGGACAACATGCTGGATTACCTCGCCTTCAACTGGTATTTCTGGTTCTTCATGGGAGCGGCTTGCGCCTTGACCATGTTGCAGCAGCGGGCCGGGCAGGAAGAGGCCGCATTGGCGCAGCAGCGAGCCAGCAATATGTCCAGTTTTTTCAAGAGCAACCGCAGACATGAACCAAGATTCTGACTGGCAGCAAGACTTCCGCCGCTATCCCCATCCCCGGCCGTTTCTCAAGGAGCAATCCATCTGGGCGGTCTGGGTCTATCGCTTCGGCCGCCGGGTCGACCGCCGTCCTGATGGCGGCTGGAAGCGGGTGCTGACCATGTTCTATTGGCTGCTGTTTCGCGTGGTCGAGACCTTGCTGGCGGTCAGTATTCCCAAAGCGGCCATGATCGGGCCGGGTTTGCGTATCTGGCATTTCGGCGGCATCTTCATCCATCCGGAGGCGGTTATTGGCAGCAATTGCACGCTACGGCAGGGCGTCACCATCGGCAACCGTAGCGAGAACGGCCCTGTACCTGTCATCGGCGACAACGTCGATATCGGGGCCTATGCGCAGATACTCGGCGGCATCCGCATCGGCAACGATTGCCGCATAGGCGCCATGACCGTGGTGCTGAGTGATGTGCCGGACGGGGCGACGGCGGTCGGCGTGCCTGCGCGCATCATCATGCCGTCCGGGGTTTCCGAACTGCCGGTGATTCTGGGAGGTGAGCCTGCATGAGCGGATTCAAGGTCGCCTATTTCATCAATCAGTATCCCAAGGTGAGCCACAGCTTTATCCGCAGGGAGATTCTGGCGCTGGAGCGGCAGGGCTTCGAGGTGCAACGCATCGCCTTGCGCGGCTGGGATGGTGACGCGGTCGATAGCGAGGATCTGCAGGAGCGCGACAAGACCAGTTATGTGCTGCAGGACGGCATCTGGCGTTTACTGACTTCGACCTTGCAAATGTTGTGGAAGCAACCGCGGCGTTTCATGCAGGCACTATGGATGGCGTTGAAGATGTCGCACCGGGCTGACCGGCCCTGGCCTTTCCACCTGATCTATCTGGCGGAAGCCTGCCGCATCGTGCCGTGGATGCAGTCTTTCGGTGCATCTCATGTGCACGCGCATTTCGGTACCAACTCGGCCGAGGTGGTCATGCTGGCCAGATTCCTCGGCGGCCCGGCCTACAGTTTCACCGTTCACGGGCCGGAAGAGTTCGACAAGCCTCAGTTTCTCAAGCTGCGCGATAAAGTCCGGCATGCGGCCTTCGTCGTCGCCATCAGTTCCTATGGCCGCAGCCAGCTTTACCGCTGGGTGGATTTCGCCGACTGGGACAAGGTCAAGCTGGTGCATTGCGGACTGGAGCCTGCGTTTCATGAGAACCAGCATGTGCCTGCCACGGATATGCCGCGGCTGGTCTGCGTTGGCCGTCTGTGCGAGCAGAAGGGGCAGTTGCTGTTGGTGCATGCGGTCAGCCGGCTGATGCTGAGCGGCATCGATGTCCAGCTGGTACTGGCCGGCGATGGCGAGATGCGCGGCGAAATCGAGGCCTTGTTGCGGCAGTCGGCATTGCAGCATTGCGTGCATATCACCGGCTGGATCAGCAGCGAGCAGGTGCGCGAGCAGATTCTGGCCGCACGGGCGCTGATCCTGCCCAGCTTCGCGGAGGGTTTGCCGGTCGTCATCATGGAAGCCATGGCCTTGCGCCGCCCGGTGCTCAGCACCTATGTCGCCGGTATCCCCGAACTGGTAAGGCCGGGTGAGGGTGGCTGGCTGATTCCCGCAGGCGATATCGATGCACTGACCGAGACGCTGAAACAGGTTCTCGCCGCGCCGCGCGAAGAGCTGGAACGCATGGGCGTATTGGCTCATGCCCGGGTGCTGAGAGACCATTCGATCGACACCGAGGCGGCGCGTCTGGGGCGCTATTTCACGAACACGGCCGGGGCGGAATTCAGTTTCGCCGAGCCTTGAAAGCAGACCTGCCATGATCATTCTTGAGACGATTTTCCTGGGATTGCTGCTGGTCCTGTTCTTGCCGGTGCTTCTGTTCAGCCTGCAGGTGCTGCTGTCGTTACCACTATTCAGTAGAAAACCTGCCGCTATCGCAGCTTCAGCGCGGCCTTCCATCGCGGTGCTGGTGCCGGCCCACAACGAATCCGCCGGCATCCTGCCGACCCTGCAGGCCATTCAATCCCGGTTGCAGCCGGATGACCGTTTGCTGGTGGTCGCCGACAACTGCACCGACGATACCGCAGAGCTGGCGGCATCGGCTGACGCCGAGGTGATCGAGCGGCACGACAGCGAACGCAGGGGCAAGGGTTATGCGCTTGATTACGGCGTGCGCTACCTTGAGTTTTCGCCGCCGGAAGTTCTCATCATCGTTGATGCGGATTGCATGGTGCATGGTGACAGCCTGCAACTTCTTGCACGCCAGTGCCTGCAGACCAATAGTCCGGCACAAGCCATGTATTTGATGCAATCACCGGCCGGTGCAGGGCTTAAAACCCGGGTGGCCGAATTCGCCTGGGCCGTGAAGAACCGCGCAAGGCCGCTTGCCTATCAACGCTGCGGCCTGCCTTGCCAGTTGATGGGCACGGGCATGGCTTTCCCGTGGGCGTTGATACAGGCCGCAGAACTGGCCAGCGGCCATATTGTTGAAGATCTGAAGCTGGGGCTGGATTTTGCCGCAGCCGGTCATGCACCGCAGCTATGCAGTGAGGCGCTGGTGACCAGCGTGTTTCCGGCGAATGCCGACGGCGCTCAATCCCAGCGCACACGCTGGGAGCACGGTCATCTGGGCATGATTCTGTCGGACGGACCGCAATATTTGGCATCGGCGCTGCGCACGATGAACCGGCAGCTGCTGGCGCTGGTGCTGGATATGTGCGTGCCGCCGCTTGCCTTGCTCACCATGCTGGTCGTTCTGCTGGCCTTGTCCGCCGGGGTAATGTCATGGCTGAGCGGGGCAATATGGCCATGGAGTCTGGCGGTTTTCAACCTGCTGTTGCTCGGCATCGCGGTCCTGCTGGCATGGCTGGCCTATGGCCGGCATATCCTGTCTTTCAGTCACCTGGCTTATGCGCCCTTCTATGCGCTGGCCAAGGTGCCTTTGTATCTCAGATTCATCTTCAAGCGTCAGGTCGACTGGGTGAGATCCAGGCGCGACCCGGGCTGAGAGGGTGAGCGATGATTTTCGTGCTGTTGCAGATGCTCAGGGGCGTGGCCGCATCGCTGGTGGTGTTCCATCACTATGTCGCCTCCCAGCTTGAGCGGCAGTTTGAGGTGCAGCAGTGGATAGAGGATCTGGGCGGTTCGGGTGTTGACATCTTTTTTGTCATCAGCGGTTTCATCATGATGATTACGCAGTCCGATTCTGGGCGGTCTACTTCTGCCAGGGATTTTCTCTGGCGCAGACTGGTGCGCATTGCGCCGCTCTACTGGACATTGACCATTGCCGCTTTTGCGCTGGCGTTGCTTGCCGGCGATGCCGTACACGCTGACTTCAGCCTGCAAAAGGTGCTCAGTTCCATGCTGTTTCTGCCTTTTGGTAGCGGTATCGATATGGAGATGAATGCGCATACGGCCTATGTAATCCCGATGGCATGGACCCTGACCTATGAATGGTATTTTTACCTGTTGTTCGCTGTGACATTGGCATTCGGGCTGCAGCCTGTTGCGCGGCTCGGTGTCATGGCAGGCTGGTGCGCCATCAGCATCGCCGCCGCATTTATTCTGCAGCCGTCGTCCTTGATTTTGCAGATGGCCGGCAATCCTATCGTGTTCGAATTTCTGCTGGGCTGCCTGGTCGCCATCCTTTATCGCAAGGGTTACCGGCTAGGAGGTTTGCAGGCTGTGGCATTGGCTGCGGTTGCGGTCTTTCTGCTCAGCAATATTTTTCACCAGACTGCGTTTGAGCGGATTCTGCTGTGGGGAGTGCCTGCCTTCATGCTGATCGCCGCTGCCAGCCTGTATCAGGCCGAGCGGCTGAATCTGGCCATATTGCGCCCGCTGGTCAGGTTGGGCGATATTTCCTATTCGCTTTATCTGTCGCATTTCTTTTGCCTGGCGCTTTTCGTCCGCATGCAGGATCGTTCCAGCCTGCTAAACCAGGGCTTCAGCCCGTTGAGTCTGGCCTTGTTCACGCTACTGGTGTTGCTGGTTGCCGAGCTTTGTTACCGCTGCATCGAAGAACCGGCACGCAAGTATTTCAGCCGTCGTCATCGTTTGTCGGCGCAGCCGGTCAAGACATGAACGACAGGAAAGCATGATGGAGAAGCAGCGTTTTGTGGTGCTCGACGGATGGCGCGGCATCAGCATATTGATGGTGCTGGCGGCCCATCTGCTGCCGCTAGGGCCCAAACCCCTGCAGCTGAACGTTGCCGCCGGCCTGTTCGGCATGGTGCTGTTCTTCAATCTTTCCGGGTTCCTGATCACCCATTTCTTGCTGCATCGAACCGATGTGCTGGATTTCCTGATCCGGCGGTTGTTCCGTATCCTGCCGCTGGTCTGGCTGTATATGGCTATCGTCCTGCTGGTCTATTCGGGTTCCAGCCCGTTTTCCAGCCCGGGCTCTAGTCTGGTATCCGGCGAAACATGGTTGGCGCATATGCTGTTTTATGCCAATTACCCGCCCAAGCCTCTGATCCCGGCGACCGATCATCTATGGTCGATCTGTGTGGAAATCCATTTTTACCTGGGCATCGCTCTGCTGGTCGCACTGCTGAAGAAAAGGGGGCTGATGCTCCTGCCTTTCCTTGGTATCGGTTTCACGCTGTTGCGGGTGATGAACGACATGCACTTTTCGGTGATCACGCACTTTCGCATCGACGAGATTCTGGCCGGCGCCATCCTTGCACTCATCTACAACGATAAACTGGGCAAGGGACTGCGCGAATTTCTCTCGCAGAGTAGCGCGCTATTTCTGCTGCCCTTGCTGGTGGTCAGCTGCCTGCCGGATGCCGGTTTCCTCAATTACCTGAGGCCTTATGTCGCTGCCGCGCTGATAGGCGTGACGCTGCTTAATCCGCAGTCGCGTCTGGTGCCTCTGCTCAGTACCCGTTTTCTTGGCTACATCGCCGCCATCTCATATGCCCTCTATGTCATCCATATGTTTTTGATGACGACCTGGCTTGGCAGTGGCGAGGGTTTGGAAAAATATTCCAAGCGTCCGCTGCTGTTCCTGACCCTGCTTATTGCCGCGCACCTATCCACCTTTTATTACGAAAAGCGCTGGATAGCGCTGGGCAGAAGGATCTCTGAAAAATTAGGACGTCAAGGAGGAAGTTATGAGTTCAAGTAGGCGAGGTTTGCTGGTCGCGGTCATGCTGGGGGTTTCAATCCCCATGCCATTTATTCTTTCGGACGAAGCGCGGGCAGGCAGTGCCGTGTTCTCGCCCGCTAGTTTCTGGTATCAGCCTATACCGGCCGATGCTCCGCTGCACCCGAAATCCTCAGACTTCATGTATGAGTTTTTGCGACAGAAGTCAGCCTACTACGGCACCGTTAACCTCAATACGCGGGAGTATGCCAGCCCGGTCTATACCGTCGGTGCGGATGTCAAGACGGTCAAAGTGAAAGAGTGGGATTGCCAGAAAAAAGGCTACAGCTCGACGGAGCTGTCTGCGCAATGGACCGCAGTGCCAATCCCGGACCATGCGTTGCCATCCAAGGGTACGGATGCGGAAATGACCATCTATCAGCCATCTACCGATACCGTATGGGAGTTCTGGCAGGCAAGAAAGATAAATGGCGAATGGCAGGCCTGTTGGGGCGGCCGCTTGCAGAATGCCTCGCAAAGCAACGGCGTGTTTCCGGGGCATTACGGGACGACGGCGACCAGCCTGCCATTTCTCGGTGGCCAGATTACTGCCGAAGAGTTGAGCCGGGGCGAGATCAACCACGCTATCGGCATCGCACTGGTCGAGGCCGAGGACAAAAGCATCTTTTCCTGGCCGGCGAACCGGTCCGATGGCCTCAACCCCAATAATGCACCCAACCGGATACCGGAAGGCCTTCGCTTCCGGCTTGATCCCTCTGTGGATGTGGATAGCCTGAAAATGAGCAAGGCAGGGAAGGTGATAGCCAGGGCGGCACAGAAGTATGGATTCGTCGTCTGGGACAAGGCCGGTGCGCTTTCAATCCGCATGCAAAACAGCCTGTCCTACACCACGCTCGGCCAGCCTGACCCATACCCGGCTCTGTTCGAAGGCAAGCCCAGTTACGCGGTGCTGGATGGCTTCCCGTGGCATCGCCTGCAATTCCTGCCCATGCATTACGGCAGGCCCTGAGGGGAAAGTGATGACCGGCTGGGCAAGGTCGCATTGTCTGTGCCGGGAGACACATATAGTTGTTTTATATCAACAAGTTAATCTGATGTGCATGGATGCTGTCGTGATATGCCGACAGCATGGCGGCGGAATATGCCGCGATTTCAAGTTTAAATATATTAAAAACAATAACTTGTAATCATGGCACACGACTTGCAAACCAGTTATTTGGTGTGTGACTGAACAGCAAGGAGATTCAACATTGATGCGGGGTATTGCATGAGCCTGAGTATGGCCATAAACAAATTGCCGATTGCCGGTTTCCCGGTGGTGGAGGCCGCGCAGGATGAATTGGCGCAGCGTCTGTTGTCGGCCCTGCAGGCGCGGCAGAAAGTCACGCTGTTGTATGCCAACAGCAATTTCATCGTCAAGTGCAAGCACCTGCTGCCGCAGATGCATGATGAACAAGTGATGATCGTCAATGACGGGGTGGGCATGGATATCGTTGCCCGCATGCTGCATGGCCGGGCGTTCAAGGCGAACCTGAACGGCACGGACTTCACGCCCCACCTGTTTCGCCAGTCCGAACGGCCATTGAAGGTTTTCATGTACGGCGGTAAGCCCGAGGTGGTGCAAAGGGCTGCGGCCTACGCAGAACAACAGCTGGGGCAGGCCGTCGTCGGCTATTGCGATGGATACACGGATGTCAATCCGAAGGATTTGGTGGAGGCAATCAACCGCTCGGGTGCC
>DLMX01000094.1:12949-13533 GCA_002479405.1 Methylophilaceae bacterium UBA7525 | reverse complement strand
ATGCGCCACTGCCGCCAGTGCCGTGCCGATGCCGTCGGCCTGCTGGGCGAAGACCGCTCGGACGAATTCACGCTGGACAAAATCGAGGACATGGAAATCGTCTACGACCTGGAAAAACGCCGTGCCTACCAGGAAAAAGTCGAGGCCGAACGTGTTTCGCAACACCAGGCCAAGGTCGATGCACTGGCCGCTGCGCTGGATCTGGAAAACGTCGACCCGAGCATGAAGGTGCTGGTCGCGGTCGCCACAGAAGGTCACGGCAAGATCAACCAGCATTTCGGCCATGCCACCGAGTTCCAGATATTCGAAGTGAGCAAGGATGAAGCCCTGTTCGTCGGCCACAGGCGCGTCGACCTCTATTGCCAGGGCGGCTTCGGCGAGGACGAACAACTGCCGTCCATCGTGAATGCCATCAACGACTGTCACGCCGTACTGGTAGCCAAGATCGGGGCCTGTCCACGCGATGAACTGAAGGCAGCCGGCATCGAACCGGTGGACGAATACGCCCACGAGTTCATCGAAAAAGCCGCCCTGTCCTGGTTCAACAACTACCGTCAGCGCATCGCCAACGGCGAGATCAAGCA
>DLMX01000094.1:9218-12773 GCA_002479405.1 Methylophilaceae bacterium UBA7525 | reverse complement strand
TTTCCCTCTGTGTTCTCTGTGCCCTCTGTGGCTAAAAGTAGTTAGGTTTTTAAGTTCAATCCTTAGGAGAAATACCATGGCATACAAAATCGTCGGTTCACAATGTACAGGCTGCTCGGCTTGCGAGCCCGAATGCCCGAACCAGGCCATTTACGAGAAGAACGGCGTGTTCTTCATCAAACCGGAAAAATGCACCGAGTGTATCGGCCACTTCGATGAGGCACAGTGCGTAGCCGCCTGCCCGGTGGATAACACCTGCATCATCGACACCGCTTATCCGCGTTATGAGGCCTGAGGCGATCATGGAAATCTCCATCACGCCCAAAGCGGAAAAATTCATCGGCCGCATGATACGTTTCAATGGAGGCACCCCTGACCACGGCTTCCGCCTGGTAGTTGCTCCCGGCGGCTGCTCCGGCCTCAGTGCCGAGTTCACGGTAGAAGCTGCGCCGCTCGATGGCGATGCCATCGTCGAAGCCAACGGCCTCAAACTGTTCCTGCCGGCCGAGTCGCGCATCCTGCTGGATGGCGCCACCATCGACTTCAAGGACACGCCGATGGAATCCGGCCTGACATTCATCACCCCTAACAGCGGCAGTTGCGGATGCAGCAGCAGCGGTGGCGAGCATGCTCATGGCGAACATGCCGGACCTGCTACCGTGAGCGTCTCCAGTATCCAGCGCAAGCACTGATTCCGACAGGAGACCACCATGGAAGGCGAGGCACTGGAAAACGCATGGTTTGCTAACCGTTACCGGACTCTTCCCCCGGTCGCGGAGGAGCAACTACGCCTCGCCAGCCATGCCTATTCGGATGACGCCAGGGCTGAAATGCACCTGACCCTGGCCAAAGCCGTAGCGCCCAACCATCCTGTCGTCCAGGTCGGCGAATATCGTTACTACTTCTACAAGAATCGCCTGCCGGAAGCGCTCAGGGTCGCCGAGGCCTGTTTGCGCACGGTTGCGGCTGAATTGAAGATTCCCGGCAACTGGCAGGAAATGACCCCGGCACATGCCAATTTCCGCAGCGATGAAGCAGCTCACCGTTTCTACCTGTTTGTGCTGAAAGCCTACGCCTATCTGCTGTTGCGACTCAATCGCCTGGTCGAGGGCGCCATCGCTGCCGAAAAACTGCTGGAACTGGACCCTGACAACAAGGTCGGCGGCCAGCTGCTGCTGGATGTACTGGAGCGGATCGGCAAGGATGACTACGATGACTGAGATTCCCGCCGTTGACTGGCAAGGCCAGCCCATCGATTGCTCCGCCTGCGAGCATCGGGATTGTCTTGCACTCGGCACCTGCAGCCCGCTTCGCTCCTGCGTGAACGACCGCTATGCAAAGCGCATAGACCGCTTCTTTGGTACCAATCCGGGACTCGCCAAACAGTACATTACGCACCCCTATTTCGAGGTGCGTGCGGTGGCGGCCAAATATCTGGACCTGTTTCAGCTGAACCGCCTGGTCAGCGATCCGGACGAAACCGTGCGTGCCAGCGTTTCCCTGCGCCTGCCTGCCAAACTGCTGATCAAACTGATACATGACCCCGACCGCGAAGTGCGAGTACGCGTTGCATCCAGGCTCGAACCTGCCAACTTGTCAGGCATGCTGCACGACCCGGATTATTACGTGCGTGTAGTCATCGCCCGCCGTATTGCGCCAGGCATGCTATTTCACCTAGCGCGCGATACGGATTCCGCCGTGCGCCGCGAAGTCGCCGCCAGGATCGGTGTGGAATGGCTGACCAAACTGGCCGACGACAGTGACGATGAAGTCCGGCTAACGGCGATACGCCGCCTGCCTGCCAACCTGTTGCCGCCTTATCGCTTCGACAGCGACTGGCGCGTGCGTTACGAAGCAGTGCAGCGCATGCCGGCCGAGTACCTGAAATCCATGACTGCAGACGAAGACAGCACCGTTGCGGATCTCGCCCGCGAACGTCTCGAGCTGGGACACAACCTGGGAAACCGCCAAGAAAACCGAAAGGATGTATATGACCAACATCAGTCGCGACAGTGATGTAGTTGAACTGGTCAACCCGCCCAAGTTCAACTATGGGGAGAAGGTCTACTCGAAAAAATACGTGCGCAACGACGGTACATTTCCCGGCCGCGAGGTCGGCGACATCATCGTCAACAAGGGCGATGTCGGCTACGTCACCAGCATCGGCACCTTTCTGCAGCAGTTCTACATTTACGGCGTCGATTTTTACGAGCTTGGCTACCGCGTAGGCATGCGCGGCAAGGAACTGGAATGGTTCGAGGAACCCCCTGAGGAGCCAACCCACAATGAGCCAATCCAGAGCAATGAGCTAACCCCGAGCGAGGAACAAACCCATGGCTGAACCGAAAGAACCCAGGTATCAATGGGGACAACCCGTCAAAACTGCCGCCGACCTCCTGAATGACGGCAGCTACCCGGATATGCCGATTGACACTTTGCTGGCGGCTGAAGGCACGCTTGGCGAGATCGTCAATGTCGGCGTCATCGAAGAAACCGGCGATCCGATCTACCTGGTCGAATTCCCCGACGGCAAGGTCATCGGCGTCCTGGAAGAAGAGCTGCTACCGGACTGACACCATCATGAACAGCCCAGCCCTTCAGGATTACGACGACCCGGTCTGCCCCCACCCCAACGAGGTGGACCGCAAGCGCATCGAAAAGACGCTGGCTGAGCGTGAACGCTACAAATACGTTGCACCACAGGTGCTACCGGCCGAAGAAGGCTACATCGTGCGCAGCCCTTGCTGCTCACGCACCGTGGACCCGGAAGGCGGCGAGATCGACATCGCCCGCATCGAATTCCAGTCCGGCGGCTTCTGGCGGTTATACCGCAAGGATGACGAGGCCAAGCGCTGGCGCGCGCACTCGGAATACCTGAGTTTGGCCATGCTGTTGGCAAGACTGATCGCCGACCCCAGACGGGAGTTCTGGCGATGAACATATTGTATTTCGACAACAACGCCACGACCCGCGTCCTGCCCGAGGTCATGGAAGCCATGCTGCCATGGTTCTGCGAGCAATATGGCAATCCTTCCAGCAGCCACCCGTTCGGCGAGAACGCCAAACAGGCGCTGATCAAGTCGCGTACTGCAGTCGCCGGCTTCCTCAACGCCAGTCCGGGCGAGATTATCTTCACCAGCGGTGCGACAGAGTCCAGCCACATGGCCATACTCGGCGCGTTGGCCATCAAGCCGCAGCGCAAACGCATCGTGACCAGCGCGGTAGAACATTCAGCCACCTTGCGCCTGCTGACGCATGTGGCAACAGATGGTATCGAAGTCATACAGGTGCCGGTCAGTGCTTCCGGCACGCTCGACATGGCCGCCTTGCGCGCGGCGGTGACGGAAGATACGGCGCTGGTGACGCTGATGCATGCCAACAACGAGACCGGCATCATTTTTCCGGTCGCCGAGGCAGCGGCAATCGCCAAAGCACAAGGCGCACTATTCCACACGGATGCCGCACAAACCGCAGGCAAGATCACGCTCGACTGCAAGCAACTGGATTGCGACCTGCTCTCCTTTTCCGGCCACAAGCTGCATGCACCGAAAGGCA
>DLMX01000094.1:0-8952 GCA_002479405.1 Methylophilaceae bacterium UBA7525 | reverse complement strand
GTCGGGCTGGCCGCTGCCTGCCGCATGGCGCAAGACTATCTAACGCAAACAGATCAAAGACGCGGCGCCTTGCGTGACCTGCTGGAGACGCAATTGCAGGAAAGACTGCCTTTCATCCGCATCAACGGCAGCGGGCCGCGCGTACCCAACACCAGCAGCATCTGCTTTGCCGGTCTGCACGGCGAGGAACTGCTGCACCGCCTGGGGCAAGCCGGCGTCATGGCTTCGCAGGGCAGTGCCTGCACCGCAGGCGACACCGAACCTTCACATGTCCTGCTGGCCATGGGCCTGGACCGTGACGAAGCACTTTCCAGCGTGCGTTTCTCGCTATCGCGGGAAACGACAGAAGCCGACATCGACCTGGCCGTAATTACGGTGTCGGAAATCATCAAGGCCATGACCGGCGGACTACCGGCTGCGGCGTAAGCAGTTAATAAAATCTGAAAGGAAACATCGTGAAAGTCATGATCAGGCGTAACGAAAAGGGCGAGCTCTCCGCTTATGTGCCGAAAAAGGACCTGGAAGAGCCCATCGTCAACATGGAAAAACCAGACATGTGGGGCGGACAGGTAACACTGGCCAATGGCTGGCAACTGGCACTGCCCGAAATGGCGGCCGACACACGCCTGCCGATTACAGTCGAAGCACGCCGCATGAGCGAATAGGAGGCCATCATGTGCATCTCAACAGAAACACTGAGCGAAATTGAAACGGCATTGATCGAGTTCAACAAGCTGAGCAACAACCCGTTACCCATGCTCAAGGATTGCTTCCCCGACCTGAGTTTTGTGCGCCTGTCCGCCCGCGACATGGACGAACCGCCATTCCGCGCGCTGGAGAATTTCAATCTTTACCTGCTGGATACGCGTGAGCATTGTGTGCAAATCACCAATGACCCGAGTGTGGCCAGCGGCATCGTCGTCGCTCAACTGTAAGCACCATGACCGATAACTGGATACCACTGTCGGACCCGGACTATACCGAAGCTGAATTCGCTGCCGCCGCCATGGCGCTCGGCCGTACGCAGCAAAGCAACGGCCCACTGACCGAAGCCTTTGAGTCCGCTTTCGCAGCCTATGCCGGGCGACGCCATGCGATAGCGGTCAGCAGTAGCACCGTCGGCATGCTGCTGGTGCTGAAATCCGAAGGCATTGGCGCAGGAGATGAAGTGATTGCCCCCGGTTACAGCTGGTTCCAGACGGCCCAGGCCATTCCCTGGTCGGGGGCGACACCGGTGCTGGGCGAAATCGATTACTGGTCGCAAACCCTCTCGGCGGAAAAAGCCGACTCCAAGATCACGCCTCAGACTCGCGCCATCGTCGGCATCAACGTCAACGGCCACCCGGCAGACTGGGAAAAGCTGCGCGCGCTGGCAGACCAATCCGGCGCACTGCTGATCGAGGACGCAACCGAATCCATCGGTTCGCGCTATCAGGGCAAAACGGTCGGCAGCTTCGGCGATGTAGCGATTTTCGATTTCTCCCAGCCTTCGGCATTGTGCTGCGGCCAGGCGGCGATGATCGTCACCGACGACGACACACTGGCATTAAAGATACGCCACTATCGCTTCCGCCGCCGTCATGAACGCGCCTCGCTCACCGCCTCGTTGCGTCCGCCGCTAGACGTCGGCATCACCGAACATGCCGCGGCATTGGGGCTGGTGCAGCTCAAACGCCTGCCGGAGATACTCGCCCGTCGCAAACAGGTCGAAGCCTGGTACGAAGCGCAGATTTCCAGCTTTGAGGGCATCAAGCCGCCGTATATCGCGCCCGGTGTCGATGAAGTGCACTGGATGCTCTATGCCGTGCATCTCGGCACGCGCTTCTCCGCCAGCAGCCTGGATGCACTGGTCGAAGACCTGGATACAGAACTGGTGGAAGCCACTGCCTATTGCCGGCCGCTGCACCTGCAACGCGCCTATATCGAGCAATACGGCTACCGCAAGGGTAACTTCTTCGTCACCGAAAAGGTGGCCGACCGCGCCATCGCCCTGCCATTCCACAGCCACATCACGGAAGACCAGGTGGCTTTCATCGTCAAAACGGCGAAGGATGCTTCGATCAACGTCGGCGCCGGCGCAGCGATCTATCTATAACCAAGCACAGGAATCAATACCATGAGCACCTCACACCTGAAGGAAATCGCCGACAGCCTGGCTGCCGGCACCGCCATCCCCTACCTCGGCCCCGAAGTGCTTAACCTTGAACCGGATAGCGCCGTGCCCTCCACGCCGGCCGATCTGGTGCAGCAGCTGACCAGCAAGGTCAGTGTGCCGCACAAGATACGCAACAACCTGACCGCAGCCGCCCAGTTCATCGAGAACTTCAAACATCGCAAGACCGTCGTCCACCTGATGAACGAAGCCTTTGCGCCGGGTGCACAGCCCAATGCCCTGCACCAGTACCTGAACGGCCTGAAGAAGAAACCGCAACTGATCGTCGATACCTGGTACGACGACGCCATGGCCAAAACCCTGTTCGGCCGCAGCAACTGGGGGCAGATTCAGGGCGTATCGCAATCCGAGCATCTGGGCACCTGGGTAAACTACTTCAACGACAAGGGCGAAGAGGTTGAAGCCGTCGAGGCCGATAGCTGGGACCTGATCCTGTACAAACCGCTGGGCTCCATCATCCCGGCCAAAAACTTCATCATTTCCGATTCCGACTATGTCGAAGTGCTGACCGAGATAGACATCCAGACCCCTATCCCGCAGCGCGTACAGGAACTGCGTAACGGTGCCAACTTCCTGTTTCTCGGCTGCCGTTTCAACAACCAGCTCACGCGCAGCTACGCACGCCAGATCATGAAGCGTTCCAGTGACAAGCACTGGGCGGTGATCGAAGGCCCGCTCACACGCATGGAACAGAAATTCCTCGAAGAACAGCAGATCAACCGCATCGACCTGCCGCTGGCGCAGTTCGTCGAGTGGCTGCAAACCGGCAAAATGAGCAAGGCGCTGGCTGCGGCGTAAGAAACGGAGAAAACCATGCCGATTTACGACTTTCACTGCAAAAGCTGCAACAAGACCATAGAGCTGCTCGCCAAGTCCGACAGCACGCCCGCCTGCCCGCAATGCGGCAGCACCATGGACAAACTGGTCTCGCGCCCGGCAGCACCCGGCAAGACTGCTTCCATTCTCGCCGCCGGGCGCGCCCGGGCCGCGAAGGAAGGCCACTTCAGCAATTACAAACCGTCGGAACGGCCGAAAATCAAGTAAATAAAATCAAGGCAACTCATCAAGGCTCAAGGGAATCGCATGGCACGTCATTACACGGTATATCTGAATCGGGACCGCTTTCCGGAACGGGCCGCATTGCAAGCGGCGATCAAGGCCCTGGGCTTTAAACTGACACTGGAAGAAGACTATGTGCCCTTCGTCAGTTCCGGCTACCTGCCTTGCACGCTGGATGGCGAGGATGCAGGTTTCACCCTGCGCTTTCACACGGCGGAAGGAATCAGCGGCCGCGATGGTGCCGCCACCCTGCAATGGAGCGGCGACCCGCGCGAGCAGGCCAGCGCGATCATGGTTGCAGCTGCTCTGGCAGATGGTTTCGGCGCCCTGGTGCATGATGCGGACGATAATGTGACCCGTACCGATGCACTACTGGCGGAGGCTGAGAAAGTCCTCGCCGAACTGGCCTGACACAACGCAGACCGATACATCAACCCTATTCAATACCTAGCGAAATTCGAAGTATTCATGGCGCAGATTCGACTCCGGGATGCCATTCTCACGCATTTGTCCCTGCAGATTATTCAATAATCCCTTCGGCCCGCAGAAACTGACCTCGACTTCGGCCGGTCCGGCCTCACCGGCAATTTCGGCAAAACGCCGAACGAAAGCCGCGCTTGCCGGGCCATCCGCAACCGGCACCAGTTCAGCACCCCTTTGCTGCGCTATTTCACGCATCAACTCAACAGCAGGGAAATCCCGCCCCGGTGTGTAAAAGTAGAACAAGGTAACCTTGTCGAAGTGATTCACCTCGTCCTTGAGCCAGGCCACGAATGGCGAGATTCCCACGCCGCCGCCGATCCAGACTTCGCGTTTTGCCGACTGTAAACGCTTGAAGCGTCCATACGGCGCATAAATGTCGGCACGCATGCCGACCTTGGTATTGGCGATCAGCCGCTCGGTATAATCGCCGAGACTGCGGATGAGGAAATCCACCCTCCCATCTTCGCTTTTTGCGCTGGCGATAGTGAAAGGGTGCGGCTCGCGCAGCCCCTCTTCCTTCATGCGCAGAAAACCGAACTGGCCCGGCTCGAAATCGATGGCCTTGCCGACTGGCGCAAGCTGCATGTGCACCGCACCTGCACCCGGAGAAATGCCGGCCACCTCATATTCCGCGTGGTTGGAAACAAAACGGTAGAGCAATAATTTATAGGCCGCGGCAACCACGCCCAGCATTACAACGAATGCGAGCCAGAGCCCGGCCGGGCTGGTCAGAGCGATCGGCGATTTGAAACTCAGCCAATGCACAATCACGATCAGGAACAACGGACCGGAAAGCTTGTGCCACCAACGCCAGACGTTATAGGGAATATTGCGGTTCAGCGCCAGCATGATAATGAACACCAACGCGACGTAACTCAGTTGCCGCACCAGCCTGGTCAAGTCGGGCGCCAGCGTGATAATGGCTGCGACCTCCCATTCCTTGATTCCCGCCTTGAACAAAAAATGTAGACTGGCAAAGACCAGTGCCCAGATACCCAGCCATTTGTGGGTCTGGTAGACGCTGTCAAGGCCACCGAAACAGGTTTCGATAAAGCCCCAGCGCGCACCCAACAAGGCCGCCACCGCCATCAGGCTCAATGCCGCGACCCCGGAGGAGAGACTGATCGCAGCAGTCGTGAAGCGATCCGCGGAGGGAACTTCAGCAAGCGTCAGCATGAAGCTGATTACCACGATTGCGAGAACAAGCTGCCATGACTTGAGTTGCATGATATCTCTCCTTTTTGTTGTTTTTAATCTTCAGCTATTTTTCATGCAGGTGCAACGCCAACCAGAGCGCGCCCTGCGATGTGCTCAGCACCGTGTGCGGCACCCCCGCAGGCAAAAACAGGTAATCCCCCGCCTTGAGCTCATGCCGCACACCGGCCAGTTCCAACACTGCTTCACCTGCTACCAACAGCACCCATTCATCCTGCGTTTGCACATATTCGGCCGGCACAATGGCCGCAGAACTGACAATGCGCTCGATAACGAGATTCCTGTGACTTAACAGGGTCTCGAAACGCTCGCCTTCTGCAGGAGGTTTCATATCGACAAACAGGTTTCCGGATTTCATGATGAAAGACGTATCAGCAGGAATGGCAACATAGGATATTCTCCATGGTTATCACGACTTCATATTCGGCGCATCAGAATCAATTGCACTTACTTCCTGTATCTTAACGCTGCCCACCGGCAATGTGCATGCTCCGAGTCCGGAGATCCGGAATTGACCGAAAATAATTGCTATGTCATCAGGGTTTTTCTTTGCTATATTTCTGCTGCCGGAGAGTTCTTGTCACATCCCTACCCAATCAAAACAAATAACAACGTGGGCGGATATTTCCATCGATATTTGCGAGATTGATTTAATGAAAAAACTGTTCGTTAGCGTGATCTTGGCTTTTGTCAGCACCAGCGTCATGGCTGATCTGCTGCAACTTTCCTCTAACGAGAAGGAAGTAGCCTACGCCGAAAAGAACACCATCAAAAAGTCCGGCGACATCGTTTCCATGTGGTCGCTGTATGACCTGAAAAACACCAAGTATCTCGCCAGAAAACCGTATCAATCCATCAAATACCAGATGGAATACCAATGCAGGAAACAGCAGGTCCGCATCCGCGGCTGGAAGTATTACAGCGGCAAGATGGGTGAAGGCGAGCTGATCTACAAGGACGCATTCACCGACATCTGGACACCGATTGAAGGTGTAGAATCGGAGTGGCATTTCGCCTGCAACAAGGGTTGATCAACGCCAGTCCGTAATCTTTCCCCATCGGATCTGCAGCACCCAGGGGCTTCCCCGCTCGATGCGTTCCGCGCTCAAACCTTATTGGTTTCAGGCATGCGCCTGCGGCTCGCAATCAACACCATCAACAAGACACATGCAAGCGCAATGGCTGCCGGGAACAACACTGTCGTTACCGAATAATGCTCCAATGCCATTACCACCAGGCTGTTGCGCACTGCAAACAGCGCAAAGAACGGTAATGATTCAGAATACGGATCGGCATACACCTTCCTGACTGTAGGCCCGAAACCGAGCAGATCGACAACCGTCAGCACAAGCACTGCCCACAAGGGATCGGAAGTCAGGAACCACAGAGGCAAGGATGTAATAGCCAGGGCAAAGAACAACCCGTCGGTTCTTGTGATCCCGACATCAGCCCGTTTGATGTAAGCCAGCACGGCGATCAATAACGTAATCGCGCCAGAAACTCCGATAGGCCATGCACCGACCCCACCCCGCGCCTCAAGCTGGGCCAGAAAAACAATGAATGTCGTCATCCCCCATATCAGCCAGGAAAACACATGCGGCCTTGTTGTGCCCTGAAGAATGCCACGCACATAAGGATAGAACGCCACAAAGGTAAGCACTATGGCAATGGCACTGAAGGTTTCCTTATAAATCATGGGTTTTTATCAAAACGATCATCAGGCGAATTTGCTAAGGGCAGAAATGAATACATGCCTGTTCAACGACAAATACAGAGATTGAGCACGGCACGAGAAATCGTGGCCTGCACTGACCCGATTTATTCAGGAGAGAGCAGCAAGGCCGGCTGATTCAACATTACGCCCGATAAACACATGTCCGGTTACGTCCCGCATTTTTGGCCTGGTATAGCGCCTGATCAGCCTGGTTAAGTAACATGTCGATGTTGGCGTCTTTTTCGGTGAGCGCCGCCACACCGAGTGAGGCGGTGAAATGCAGCGGCAGTCCGCTGTTGAGCGTTACTTGTGCGGTCTCGATTGCAGTACGCAGACGCTCGGCGGCATTCATGGCCTGCTCACGCCCGGTCTCCGGCAGCAGGACGGCAAATTCCTCACCGCCGACACGGCCGACAATGTCGATATCGCGCAGCGTGGCCTGGCAGATGGACGATAATTTTTGCAGCACCAAGTCCCCAACCTTGTGGCCATAGGTATCGTTGACCTGCTTGAAGTGATCGATATCCAGCATCAGAATGGACAATTCACGGCCATAGCGCAAGGACCGTGATAGCTCGGTTTCGGCCTGCTCGAAAAAGTAACGGCGATTGGCGAGGCCGGTCAGGTAGTCGGTATATGCACGGCGTTCCAGTTCCTCATAGGTGTAACGGTTTTCGATGGCAATGCCCGCCAACGAAGCGGCAAAGCCTATGCGTTCGATGTCTGGCGCTTGCGGGATTTTCGGCTCGGCGTGATAAATGCCGAATGTTCCCAGTACCTTGCCGCGTGAAGAAAGAATGGGCTCCGACCAACAGGCACGCAGCCCTGCCTGTGCTGCCAATCCGGCATATAACTTCCAGTATTCGTGCGTCCGGATGTCTTCGACAATGACGCGCTGGCCAAGATAAGCAGCGGTGCCGCAGGAGCCGACATTTGGACCGATTTCGACACCGTTGATGGCCTCGTTGTAAAACGCAGGCAGGTCCGGGGCGGCGGCGGTCTGCAGATGCTTGCCCTCCGCATCCATCAGCAGCACGCTGCAAAGAGCGGTTTTGTCCTCGGATTGAACCTGTCGCACGATGGCATTCAGTACATCGGTCAATTCGGCACCCTTGGCAACCATTTCGAGCATGGCGTCGTGTGCCTGCTTGCGTTGCTCGCTCACCCAGCGCTCGGTAATATCGGTGAAGTTGACCAGCTGTCGATCGCCAACCCAGGAGGTACGGACGACTACGCGGCACACGGCGCCATCCTTGCAGGTGACATCGGTTTCCAGTTCGGGCGGCGTAGTTCCGGTCTGGTGAGCCAGAGCCGCCTCCCTGACCCAGGAACGGACTATCGTCTCCCGGTAGCGGTCATCCGGGTGGGCCTGTCGGAACCATGCGTCAAGATTCGGCAAGTCGTCCAGCGTATAGCCGAACAGGTGCGTAAATTGGCGGTTGATATATTCAATCTGATTCTTGCTGTTAGACCAGCCGATTGCTATCGGAGATGAATCCAGAATATCTTCAAGCTCGATGCGTCGCTCGGCGTGTTCGCGGAGATCCCGTTCCAGCGCCGTTTGCCTCAATCTGGCGAGGCCGCTGGCAGCCAGCATTTTCGCCATTTCAACCATCACGCCCATGAGTTTCTGAAGTTGATCCTTATCTACAACGGGAATAGCCGCGATGGATTTCAGATAGGTCTGCTCGTCAAAGCCGAATTTGCGGGCATGTTCGCGGAAAAACTCCATGTCCGGCGGCGTGTGCAGCACCTGCCCCAGAAACAGGGTCGCCAACTGCCGCCCTTCGATCACCACCGGCGTGGCGTAATCCATCAACCCGTGCCGGCAAAGCCCTCCGGCAACGCTGCCATCGCGCAGGTCACGCATGATGGCGATATTGCTGTCGCGACAGCTTTCGGCTGCCACCGCATCGGCCCGGTGAAACATTGTGCAGGCATTGTCCCCGGTCGCCAGGCACAACAACTCTCCGTCCGCATCCACCAAGCCGTTGGGAATACCGGTCGCCTCGAAAAAGCTTTTGAGCATACGCGCGTACGCAGGGACATCGATGAGATCGCTGAAGCGATACTGGGGTGCCGTGATCATTGATTCTTTTGAAGACATTGCAGCTCCGGCGCATCGTCTCTAGAGACAGCTTTTGAAACACACATTATCGAAAAACGTTTTCGCCAATTCCGCTTGAAGGGGTATGAAGAACATCTCCCACTCTGAACGGCATAGAGGTACCAATATCGAGTTTCCGCGGATTCAATCTGAAAACGGGAAAAACTCATACCTCATATTACGACTTATGCAGTCGATCTG
>DLMX01000110.1 GCA_002479405.1 Methylophilaceae bacterium UBA7525 | reverse complement strand
CCCATGTCCAGCATGCGGTCGGCTTCATCCAGAATCAGCATCTGTACCTGGCCGAGTTGCAGGGTGCGTTGCTCGACATGGTCCAGCAAACGGCCCGGTGTCGCCACCAGGATCTCGACGCCGCGCATCAGGCTTGGCGTCTGCGTCTTGATATCGACACCGCCGTACACCACCAGTGAGCGCAGATTGGTGTGTTTGGCATAGACCTTGACGCTCTCTTCCACTTGTATCGCCAACTCGCGGGTCGGCGTCAGGATCAGGGCGCGTATCGGATGACGTGCCGGCGAGGCACTGCTGCTGGCCAGAGGCAACAGCTTTTGCAGAACCGGCAGCGAGAAAGCTGCGGTCTTGCCGGTGCCGGTCTGGGCGCCCGCCATCAGATCTTTGCCTGCGAGGGCGACCGGGATAGCTTGCGCCTGGATCGGCGTCGGTGTCGTATAACCAAACTCGCTCAGCGCCTTGAGGATTTCAGGCGCAAGCCCTAATGATTGGAACGTAATCTGTTCCTGAATCACTTCGTTCTCTGTAATCACAGTCATTGTTTATCCAAATGTACGTGGGCGTCTTGCGCTGTTGCTGCGGCCGCCTTCGCTACGTTTCTGGGCAGTAAAAGGACCATTGCCGCGACCTGCGTCCTGGCGGTTGCCGTTACCGGCGGCCTTGCGGTCACCGAAGCTCTGGCCTGGATTGGCTGAACGGTTGTCGCCGCGATAGCCTTGTGCGCCTTGTGAACGGCCCTTGTAGCCGCCACCCGGTTTCTTGCCGTTGCGTGGACGTTCGCCCGGGCCATCCATGCGTGGAGCAGGACGTTTAGGCTCGAAACCCTCGATCACGGATGGTTCGATGCGCTGGCCGGTGAACTGCTCGATCTTGCGAACCTGGTAGCGGTCAGCATGTGACGCGAAGGAGACGGCGACACCCATGTTGCCGGCGCGACCGGTACGGCCGATGCGGTGGACATAGTCCTCGGCAAATTTCGGCAGGTCGTAGTTGATGACGTGAGTGATGCCATGTACGTCGATGCCTCGTGCGGCAACGTCAGTCGCCACCAGAACGCGCACATCGCCATGACGCAGCTTGGTCAGTGTACGGTTGCGTGCGCCCTGGGTCATGTCGCCATGCAGGGCGGCGGTCTTGTGGCCGGCGGCGTAAAGGTCTTCAGCCAGCAGGTCGGCGTGGCGCTTGGTTGAAGTGAAAACGATGGCCTGGTTCACTTCAGCACCGATCAGCAGGTGTTCCAGCAGCTTGTTCTTGTGGTTCATATCGTCAACAAAGTGCAGACGCTGTTCGATGTTGGCGTGTTTTTCTTTCTGTGCGGCAACCTGGATGGTCTTGGGGTTGCGCAGAATCTGGCGGGCGATGTTGCCGATGTTGCCGTCCAGCGTAGCGGAGAACAGCAAGGTCTGGCGTTCTGCCGGCAGTGCGTTACAGATGCGCTCGACATCCGGCATGAAGCCCATGTCCAGCATACGGTCGGCTTCGTCCAGGATCAGCATCTGCAGGCGGGACATGTCGATACGGCCGCGTTCCATGTGGTCAAGCAGACGGCCGGGAGTCGCTACCAGAATATCCAGCGGCTGACTCAGCAGCTTGTTCTGCAGCGGGTAGGGCATGCCGCCGACGATACTGACGGTGCGTGCACGGATAAACTTGCCGTATTTGCGGGCAGCATCGTTGACCTGGCCAGCCAGTTCACGTGTCGGTGTCAGCACCAGGATACGTGGGCCGCGGCTTTTGGAAGGATGCGGTGTTGCCAGCAGGTTCAGGGCCGGCAGGGTAAAGGCAGCGGTCTTGCCGGTGCCGGTCTGGGCCGAGGCCATCAGGTCGTGGCCGGCCAGTACTTCAGGGATGGCTTGTGCCTGGATCGGTGTAGGGTTCACATAACCGGCTTCTTCAAGCGCGCGCAGAATGGCTGGATGCAAATCCAGGTTTTCAAAACTGGTGTTTTCTAATGACACGTAGTATTTCCTTAAATAATGAATAGTCAGCCGTTCTGGCTGAAAAGGCGCAAGCAAACGCATGGTCGAAGCCGGCTCAAATGAATGAGACAAGCTTGGATGGGCGCGAAACTAAATGAATATATTCAGTATTCTTACCGGCGCACGGGCATAGCCACTAACCGGTAACAAATACAAGAGAGCCACAAAATGACATCGGGCTTCGAGAGGCTAGGGCGATGAATCATCAATCAATCAAGATTGAATCTGCCGCGAAGTATACGCATCAATCCTGAATTGTCAAAGCATTTATCGAAATAAATAGTTGATTAGTATGTTAGAATCGCGCCCTTTCAATCAGGTTGACCGTACTCCCATGTCCAGAAATCTAAGAAACATCGCTATTATCGCCCACGTTGACCATGGCAAGACCACCATGGTGGACAAGCTGTTGCAACAGGCGGGCACTTTCGCTTCCCACCAGGCCGTCGCCGAGCGCGTCATGGACTCCGGTGATATCGAAAAAGAGCGTGGCATCACCATTCTTGCCAAGAATACGGCGGTCAACTATGAAGGCACACATATCAATATCGTCGACACGCCGGGACACGCCGACTTCGGCGGCGAGGTGGAGCGCGTGCTGGGTATGGTCGACGGCGTGGTATTGCTGGTCGATGCGGTTGAAGGCCCGATGCCGCAAACCCGCTTCGTTACCAAGAAAGCGCTGGCGCTGGGTCTCAAGCCTATCGTTGTCATCAACAAGGTTGACCGTCCGGGTGCACGCACCGACTGGGTGATCAACCAGACCTTTGACCTGTTTGCCAACCTTGGCGCGACCGATGAACAGCTGGATTTCCCGGTGGTATATGCCTCCGCTTTGAACGGCTTCGCTACATTGGACATGAATACCCCATCCGAAACCATGCGCCCGCTGTTCGAGACCATACTCAAGCATGTGGAGCCGCCGCAAGGCGACAGCAATGCGCCGTTGCAACTGCAGATTTCCGCACTGGATTACTCGACCTATACCGGTCGCCTGGGCGTAGGCCGTGTTCTTAATGGACGCATCAAGCCGGGTCAGATCGTTGTCGTCATGAATGGCGACAAGCAGACTGCCCAGGGCCGCATCAATCAGGTACTTGGTTTCAGGGGGCTGGAGCGTGTGCCGGTGGAGGAAGCCGAAGCCGGTGACATCGTCATCATTTCCGGTATAGAGGAAATCGGTATCGGTGTCACCATCGCTGATCGTGAAAACCCGGTCGGTCTGCCGATTCTGGGTGTGGATGAACCTACGCTTACCATGGACTTCATGGTCAATACCTCGCCGTTGGCCGGTACTGAAGGCAAATTCGTCACCAGTCGCCAGATTCGTGACCGTTTGACCAAAGAGTTGCTGGTAAACGTCGCCTTGCGAGTGGAAGATACGCAGGATGCCGATGTTTTTCGTGTTTCAGGCCGTGGTGAACTGCATCTGACCATCCTGCTGGAAAACATGCGCCGCGAAGGCTTTGAGATTGCAGTGGGCAAACCGCGTGTGGTTTACCGTGAGATCGACGGCCAGAAGTGCGAACCCTATGAAATCCTCACGGTTGACCTGGAAGATGATTGTCAGGGGGCCGTCATGGAAGAACTCGGCCGCCGCCGTGGCGAGCTGCAGAACATGGAGTCCGACGGTAACGGTCGTACCCGCCTGGAATACAAGATTCCAGCCCGCGGCCTGATCGGTTTCCAGAGCGAATTCCTGACCATGACGCGTGGTACCGGCCTGATGGCGCACATCTTTGATGAATATGCGCCGGTCAAGGCTGATATGCCCGGCCGTAGAAATGGTGTGCTGATCTCATCCGAACAGGGTGAGGCAGTTGCGTATGCGTTGTGGAAGCTGCAGGATCGTGGCCGCATGTTCTCCAGCCCAGGCGATCGCCTGTATGAAGGTATGGTCATTGGCATCCATAGTCGCGATAACGATCTGGTGGTCAACCCGATCAAGGGCAAGCAACTGACCAACGTGCGTGCTTCCGGCACGGATGAGGCGGTGCGTCTGGTACCGCCCGTCCAGCTCACACTGGAGTCCGCAGTTGAATTTATCGATGATGATGAACTGGTGGAAATTACGCCGAAGAATATCCGCATCCGTAAACGTCACCTACTGGAACACGAGCGCAAGCGCGCGGCCAAGGATTAAAGCCGGGCATTAAAGTGCAGGGATTGCAATAAAAGGCATCGCAATAAAAAGCCCGGCTTAGGTCGGGTTTTTTATTGTCTCTTTAAAAGTGTTGCCGCTTTATTGCGTGTGCTGGCGGAGGTTTTAATCAAACTGTCATTATGCGGCGCTAGACTCCGCTCCATTGCGTGATCAGGATATTTCACATGGAGCTTGCCGATTTGAATTATCAGACACTTTCCGAGCTTTCGGCTTTTGTTGCCAGCGCCCGCAGGGAAGGTTTCTCGTTCAAGCCTTCGCAGATCGTGCGGGATGCCACTTACTGCAAGAGTTTGATAGATGCTGTGGCAAGTCGGGGTTCGACAGCCTTAATCAAGTCGGCTCGTAACATTGTCGGCAAATATCACGAATCGGAAACAATCAGCGTTGCCTGAGGGCTGATAAACCTTTTGCCTTGTGTGGCCACTGGCATGGCTGCATAATCAAGCGTTGTTATCCATAGTAGATTTCAATTTCTCACTGCCGGGCGGGGCCATGGCTTGCTTGACGTTCCTGCCTCCAGCCTGATGACGCATGAGGTATAATTTCACCTCATATGACAGACATCCTCCTCCTGGTTTTACTCATTGCCGTTCTGCTGCTTTTGCTTTGGCAGACGCTACGTTCCCTGCGTGCAGAACGGGCCAATCAGAACTTGATCGTGCAGTTGGAAGACAAGCATCGTGCCATGCTGGTTGACCTCAATAACGGTCTCAACAGTCTGGGCGACCGTCTGATCAATCTCTCCAATGAGCACAGCGATCGTTTGCGTGCACAGGTGACGCAGGAGCTGAGCCAGACGCGTGAGGCCATGCAGAAGCTGCAGATGAGTCAGGTCGAGAGTCTGGCCGCGACGCGTGAAACGATGCTGGAGAAAATGCACGTGACGCTTGCCGAGCAGAGCAAGGCAGAGCAGATCCTGATTCAGAACACCATGGGTGGCGCGACGCAGTTGTTGGCACAGCGCATCGAAGCGCTGACCAAAGCGGTGGAAGAGCGGCTGGAGCTGATCAGCGGCAAGGTTTCCGAACGGCTGGACGAAGGCTTCAAGAAAACCAACGAGACTTTCCTCAATGTCATGACACACCTGACCAAGATCGACGAGGCGCAGAAGAAGATCGACGGACTGGCGACCAATGTCGTGAGCCTGCAGGAACTGTTGGGCGACAAGCGTTCACGCGGTGCTTTTGGCGAGGTGCAACTGGAAGGTCTGGTCCGCAATCTGCTGCCGGAGAATGCCTTCGAGTTTCAGTACACCTTTGACAACAAGACACGGGCCGATTGCGTGCTCAAGCTGCCGGAGCCGACCGGCCTGGTGGCGGTGGATTCCAAATTCCCGCTGGAAAATTACGAAGGCATGTTCGCCGAAGGGGCCGACCGTATCAGCCCGGCCGTTTTCAAGACCGGCGTGAAAAAGCATATCGATGACATTGCCGGCAAATACATCATTCCCGGCGTGACCAGCGATGGCGCCGTCATGTTCCTGCCGGCAGAAGCGGTGTTTGCCGAAATCCATGCCCATCATCGCGACCTGGTGGAGTATGCGCACCGAAAGCGCGTCTGGATCGTTTCGCCCACCACGCTGATGGCGGTATTGAATACTGCGCGCGCCGTGCTCAAGGATACCGAGACCCGCAAGCAGGTACACATCATCCAGGAAGAGCTGTCCAAACTCGGTAAGGACTTCGCGCTGTTCGACGGGCGCATGAAGAAACTCGCCGATCATATCCGTCAGGCTCATGAGGATGCGGAAAAAGTCCAGGTCAGCAGCCGCAAGATTACCAGCCATTTCGCCAGGATCGAGCGGGTCGAACTGGAAGGCCATAATGTGCCGCCTTTGCTGGATGAAATTTCTGAAGGAAATGAAGAATGAACATTGAAACTGAAGACGAAAACGAAGCCGGTGTTGTGATGCTGGTGCAGCAATACGCGAGCAAATTCGGGATTACCTTCAGCTCCAGACTGATGGATGACCCGGTCGCGAAGAAGAAGCTTATGCTGTTGATGGCTGAGGCCATCATGGGCAAGCGCGGCGCGGTGACGGACGAGGATGTGCTTTAGGCACGCAAGGATATGATCAAGGTTTTGTATTTTGCTCGTTTGCGTGAATCATTGGGCCTTGCCGAAGAGTCCGTTGATGTGAACGACGGAATTGGCGTCGCTGATTTGATGGCGCTGTTGGCAACGCGTGGTGGTCAGTGGCAGCAGGAGTTTGACGGCTGCAAGCCTTTGCGCGCGGCAGTCAATCAGACCCTGGTTACGAACGACGCACGCATTCATGCCGGCGATGAAGTGGCCTTTTTCCCTCCGGTGACGGGCGGCTGAGATGACGGTGCGCGTGCAGCACGAGGATTTTGATGTTGGCGCAGAGATCCGCAATATGCGGCTTGCGCGCAAGGATATTGG
>DLMX01000125.1:9453-9691 GCA_002479405.1 Methylophilaceae bacterium UBA7525 | reverse complement strand
GTTACCGCGTGACGCAAAAAGCCAATGCGCGGCAGCAGTTGGAAGCCTTTCTCGAAAGCGAGCACCCGAATGATGCGGGCATCGTTTATTGCCTCTCGCGCCGCAAGGTGGACGAAACTGCCGAATGGCTCAAGGCCCGCGGCTGGGATGCGCTGCCCTACCACGCAGGCATGGACGCGGCGACACGCAATACGAACCAGCGCCGGTTCCTGCGCGAGGAAGGCGTCATCATGGTGGC
>DLMX01000125.1:1001-9190 GCA_002479405.1 Methylophilaceae bacterium UBA7525 | reverse complement strand
TATTACCAGGAAACCGGCCGCGCCGGGCGCGACGGCCTGCCGGCGAATGCCTGGATGACCTACGGCCTAGGCGATGTGGTCAGCATGCGCCAGATGCTGGATTCCGGCGATGCGCCGGAAGAACGCAAGCGTGTGGAGAGGCAGAAACTGGATGCCCTGCTGGGCTTCTGCGAATCCACCGCCTGCCGTCACCAGACCATATTGCGCTATTTTGGCGAGGCCCACCCCGGCAACTGCGGCCAGTGCGACAACTGCCTGCATCCGGTCGATACCTGGGACGCGACCCAGGCAGCGCAGATGGCGCTCTCCTGCATCTACCGCACCGGCCAGCGTTTCGGTGTCGCCCACCTGATTGACGTGCTGCTGGGCAAAAAAACCGAGCGAATCGCGCAATTCAATCACCACACACTTTCCACCTACGGCATTGGCCAGGCACTGGGCCAGGGGCAATGGAGCAGCGTCTTCCGCCAGCTGGTGGCGGCCGGATTTGCCGAAAGCGACATGGCGGCCTACGGCGGCCTGAAACTAACTGAGACCGCGCGGCCGGTGCTGCGTGGCGAGGCAGAAGTCTGGCTACGAAGAGATGCAGTACCTGCACGGCGCAAGACCAGCAAGGCCGAGCGCAGCGCCAATGTACGCGAGGCCTATGCCGGTACCAGTGACGACCCGCTATGGCAGGCATTGAAGGACAAGCGGCTGGAACTGGCACGCGAACAGGGCGTGCCGCCCTATGTCATCTTTCATGACAGCACCCTGCTGGAAATCCTCAACCGCAAGCCGCAGACGCTGGACGAAATGGCTGTCATCAGCGGCGTCGGCCAAGCCAAATTGCAACGCTACGGGGATGCCTTTCTGGAAGTGCTGGAAGGCTGATGCCAGACAAAAAAAGCCGCCAGACCAGCTGGCGGCGAGTCGGGGTAGTGCAAATCTTTAGAACATGACGGTCAACGTCGTGTTGATGGAACGGCCCATGCCAGGAACGGCGGTGCCATAAAGCACGCCACTGCCCATGGTGGCACCCTGACCAAGGTAGGAACCACCGAGTGGATCGTCGTAATCCTTGTCCAGCAGGTTCTCGACGCCGACATCCAGACGCGCATGCTTCCATTCATAACTACTGTAGAAGTTGAGCAGGCCGTAACCGGAAGTTTCCAGCTCCTTGCGTACATCCTGCACGCGATCCTTGGCGTCGACCAGCTTCAGTTCCAGCGTGTTGCTCCATTGACCGAAACGATGGTCCAGCGCCAGCTTCATGTTGAGCGGCATGATGTGATAGAGATCGTCACCGGAAGAGAGGTTTCTGCCACGCGTGTAGCTGACCAGACCCTTGGCCTGCAGGCTGCCAAAGCTGCTGCCCTTGATCAGTGACAATTTGCCGGACATATCCACACCGTAGATGCGGGCGCGCTGGTTATCCAGGCTCAGGTTGAGGAAACCGTCGGTACGTGCCGGACATACCTTGCCGACTTCATTACAGGCCACGGCGTCGATATAGTCGTTGATATATGTGTAGTAAGGCGTGAGTTTGAGACTCCAGTTTTCCTGTGCGGCATCGTGCCAGTTGCCGGAAACACTCAAGGTATGCGCGACTTCCGGATCAAGGTCGAGGTTGCCGACATAACCGTTGCCGTCGCCATACCAGTTGTTCATGTTCATGACCATGCTGTTGTTGCTGGACCAGGTATAACGCTCATACAGATTTGGCGAGCGGGTCTTCATGGCATATCCGGCTTCATAGGTTTGGCGTTCATCCGGCGTAAAGCGCGCGATGGCAGTCAAATCCAGATTCTGGTCGGTTTCGCTGCGGTCTGCGGCATTGAAGGCACCCGGGATACTGGTCGGGTCGTTCGGATCGCCGTAGCTCATCATGCCGGTAGTGCTGTAACCCTGCACGCGGCCTGCATCCATTTTCACGGTTTCATGACGCAGACCGAGTTGCGTAATCCATTGCGAATTCCAGCGCGCTTCCCATTCACCGAACACGGCATAACGGTCGCGTTCGCCATTATTGATGTTGTAGAAGGTGCCAGGCCCCATCATGTTGCCGGAATTTGCGACCGGATCCCACCAGTCATCAAGACGATAACGCTGGTATTCTGCACCGACGCGCAAGAGATCACGCTCGGAGAGAATGACGTCACCCTGCAGCTTGAAACCGGTATTGCTGCCCCTGGTTTCCATCGGCATGCCGGCAACCGGATCGCCCATCATGCTGGCATACAAGAACAGCTTGTCGTCGCCGAAGTTCATGTTGTGGCGAGTGCTCTCATGATACGCGCTGGCCTGCAGCTTGCCCCAATCGAAATCGCCGGTGTAACGCAGGTTGTAGCTCTCACTGTCGTTGTCGGTCATGTCCATGCGCTGGTTGGGAAAGTTCTGATATGGGATGTTCTGCACCGCGACCTTGAGTTCAAGCAGGTGGTTTTCATGACGCAAGCCGATATCCAGCGCATGGTTTTCAGTCTTGTAGGCAGTCGATCCGACCTCATCGCTGGCCAGCCAGCCGCGATTGCCACCGGCAATCATGCTGGTCGCAGCCAAACCCGCAGGCTTGAAACCGCTGCCGGCCTTATAATTGTTGGCCTCGGCGGTGGCACCGGTATAACGCACGGAGAGAATATCACTGGCGACAGTGGCGGAGAGATTGATGCCACGCGCATCGTTGTTGCTACGGTAAAAAGTGGACGCCTTGCCTTTCAGCAGCAGCTCGTCGGCAGATGAAGCGAACTCCGGCGCGGCCGAATCGACGGCAATCGTACCGGCAATGCTGTCGCCGCCCATGCTGACCGGCGAAATACCGGCGAACACCTTGATCTGCTCAACGTTGGCGGGGTCGATATAGGAAAGCGGCGAATTCATGTGGTTGGCACAGGCCGAGATCAGGTCCATGCCGTCAACCTTGATACGGATACGATCATCTGCCAGACCATGTATTGATGGCAGGCTGGAAACACCGCCTGCACGGTAGAGGCTGATGCCCGGTTGTCCCTCCAGCAGCGAAGCGGTATCGCTGGTATTGGCACGCAGACGCTGCAGATCGTCCTGCGACGGGCTGGAATCGGGCAGTGTCGGCAGCGGCTGCAGTGACTCCTCATGCACGGAAACTTCCGGAGTTTGGATTGGATGCTCGGCGAATGCGGCAGGGACAGCAGCAAAACAACCAGCGACGACAAGGGCGATTTTCTTCAACTTCACAATCAATGCTCCAGAGTGGCGAATGCCCTGAATTATAGGAAGCCAGAGCCTGCCAAGGAATGTGACAAGATGTCGCAGGCAGCTATCTCAATCAGCCCACTTGGCTTGCGGCACCATCAGATCCTTCCATGGCTCATGCCCGGCCCGGATGATGTCGCGCAGACCCCATGGCACGATGACGAGGATCGCCAGGCCCCAGACTGTCAACCACATGGTCAGATTGCTGCCCAGCAAGTGGCTCAATTGCTCCGTGAAGTTGAGTGCTGCCACCAGAGAACCGACCAAGCCGTAAAAACGATAGCCGGCTGGCACAAGATAGTCCGCGATGCGAGGGTTGGGATGATGGATCAGGGAGGCGTAGACGAAAATCGAAGCGGCAATCCACAACATGAGCAATGGCGGAACCAACACGGCCACGATGGAAACGATATTGAAGACTCTGGCGCTCAGTTTCTGCTGACTGGCGCTGATGATATGGTCTGACACGGCAAATTCCGGCTTGCGTTGATCTTGTTGCTGATTCTATGAAGTTTTCGCGCCGATAAAAATGTGACATGTTGCCGCAGGGCTTGCGATGCTCGCGGATAATCCCGAAATGACTGAACCCGGCTAGTCTTGAAATTGCGCTACTGGAATATGGCCGAGTGAAATACCGAAATCCGGCTGCGGTCTGGTCCAGGCCACATAGAGATGATTGCCATCCCTGACCATTTGCGGAACCCCGGAATCCCTGCCGGCGCTCAACTTGCCCAGACTGCTGACTTCCCTGACTTGCCCGCTTTTATCGATGATCCGCACCACCAGTTCTGTTGTCTTTTTTCCCGGATTCGCCATCCACGAGATGAGTGCGCGTTCGCTATCCAGCCACAAGGCATCGATACGCCCCAGAGGACGCTGGTCATCCAGGTCGACAGGCGTAGAAAATTCCTGCCCGCCATTGTTCGATATCGCTGCACGTACCCTGGGCCGGTCACCTTCCGCCGTAAACCACGCAGCCAGCACATGGTTCTCCCGCGCTGCCAGTGCAGGGCCATTGACCGGACAACCCGCAATCTGCCATTGCTCACCACCCAGGGGCTGCGATACGGCCCAGTTTCCGTCGACCAGACGAGCCACACGATTATCGCGAATGTCATCGTCCGTGCGGCCTCTCCAGGCAGCAACCGAACCATCCGGCACAGAAGCGACGGCGGTCCAGCAGCAAGTGCAGGTATTGTCGTCCACGACCTGCTCGGCCTCCATCGAACCATCGGCAAGCACGCGTGTATACATCAAGGCAAAATTGCCGGAATGACTCGCATGGTGCCCCTCGTGCCCCGACGGCGCCGGATGGCTGATAAAATCCCGGCCATCAAGCCAGATGACGCCTGCCGCTCCGCGATCCGGGAAGATGCTGACAAACCCATGCTCAGCCGCCTTGCCGTCGCGATGCGGGCTGCCGATGTGCCGCCAGCTCATGCCAGCATCGTTGGAAATGGCAAGTGCGATATCGTAATCATAGGTATTGCCGCCCGGCTGCTTGACCAGCCAGTGCGCAAGCCAGAATGCATCGTCAATGGCCACCACCGAGGGGAAATCGGACCAGTTGACGAACCAGCCGTCGCCCTGCGTGACAACGCCGTCGCGTTGCCATTGCCCATCCTTGAGCAAAGCATATTTCAACACATGCTGGTCACCGGCAGGCTCGACCCAGCTCATGATGGCCCCACCCCCGAGTGCCGCCGTCAGCCTCGGCAGACGCGCAGTGCTAGCCGCCGGTGTTTCCATTTGCTCAACCCGAATCGCATGCTCACCACGATACAAGCTCGCCGCTATCAGGAGTATTGCCAGCAGCACTGCCAGCAAGAGCAGACCCAAGCGCCAGGAAAATCTCAACATGCTACCCGCCTTATCAAATGCGACCTTGTGCAATGATCCTGAGAAACTCTATTAGCCACAGAGGACACAGAGAAAGGCAAAGGGCACCGGCATTGCGGCCCCATCTGCCTGCCCACTCGGCACTCGTAATCAGTCTTTCCTCTGTGAGCTCTGTGGCTGAATTGACGACTCTCAGGATGATGCTCAGAAATTTACCATCATCCTTGCATAAGCGGTCAGCGGATCGCCCCGGTAAACGGAGAAATCGTTGTTGCCTGTGTAGTATTCCTTGTCGAACAGGTTCTGCACGAACAGCTCGGCCTTCAGACGCGGATCGATCTGCCAGGCCAGCGAGGCATCCACCGTCGTGTAGGACGGCAGTTTGTAGGTATTCGAGATAGTACCGTAACGCTCGCCGACATGATTGGCGCCGAGGCCGACATGCACGTTGGGCAGCAGGCGGTAGCGCGTCCACAGATTGGCCTGCAGGTGCGCGATGTTGCCCAGGCGGTTGCCGACATCGCCGTCGTTACTTTTGGTGATCTCGGCGTCGATGTAGGCCAGCCCTCCGCTCAGGTACCAGTCCGCGGTCGCCTGCCAGACACCCTCCAGCTCAACGCCACGCGAGCGCTGCTCACCACTCTGGATTTGGAAGCCGGGATTGGAAGGGTCTTCGGTCGCCGCATTTTCAAACCGGATATGAAACAGGGAAAGACTGGCGCTTAACTTGTCCGATTGATGCTTGATACCGATTTCGCGCTGGCGGCTGCGCTCCGGTTCAAACGGCTTGTTGTCGGCTGAAATTCCGCCAACGATGCCTTCAATCGACATTGCCGTACTCATGCCCGCGAACAACGACCATTGCGGATCAAGCAGATAGGATGCACCGATCTGAAAGGTGTTGGTGCGGTCATCCTGGCCGTTGCTGGCAAAACCGTTGAATTCGCTATCAATGCGACTTTCAACATGACGCAAACCGAGCAGCAGATTGAAGCGCTCCGTCAGTTTGACGAGATCCTGCAGATAGTACTCGTCCGTATCCGCCTGCCCACTGAAGCGGTTGAATGCACCGATCGCCGGCAGAACATTGCCATACACCGGATTGTTGGGATTGATAGCCGTTACACCGGTAAAATTGGACCAGTCGCCCTTCCATTCATGCCGCTCAGCTGTGTAGCCGAGAGCTACCTGATGCGCCATGCCGGCAAGGTCGAAACGGCCTTTCAGCTCAAGCTCATAGGTATCGGTCATGTCGCGCTCGTGGAAATTGTGCCGGCCGCTGCGATTGATCAAGCCTCCGCCGATTGGATCACGCAACCGCACCTGCTGCTGGTTGACGTTGAATTCGAAGCGCTGGTAGCGCGGACTCAGCGTCCAGTTCTCGGCAATATCGAATTCCAGCCAGGTCTGGATCAGCGGCGACCAGGTATTGAGATAATCAAATGCCGGTTCACCCAGGTAAGTACTGCGCTTGCCACGAAAATCGACAGGCAGCCCGGGATTGGGCGAACTCTCTCGCTGCTGGTATTCCATCATGAAAAACGCCCGTACCGGGCCGCCGCGATCCCAAGTCAGGGTCAGGCCGACATTGTCTCGATCAATATCCTGATGGTCGACAAAAGTGCCGGAACGCTCGATCTCACCATTAAGGCGGATGCCAAGGCCGGTATCGCCAATCGCGCCGGTCAGGTCAAAGCCGCCGATTTTTGTATCGTACTGACCGTAACTAGCATAAGCGCTACCGGCTAAATCGCGTTCGGGGCGTTTGGTAATCATGTGGATACTGCCGCCCAGTCCTTCCATGCCAAGGGCGACGCTACCCGGACCCTTGATGATTTCCACACGCTCGACGTTACTGAATGCGGATTGATCGACATCCTCGAAATAGAGCTGGCGGAAACCGTTGCGCGTAACCGAAGCATCGAAACCGCGCAGCTTCCAGGACATGCTGGCAAAGGGCGCCGTTCTGCTGTTGCCGCTATAGGCCGAGGGCACGCTTTTCAGCACATCGCCGACATCAATCGCGCCGCTGTCCTGAATCTGCGTCCAGTTGATAGCCTGACTGCTCTGCGGCACAATCAGGCTGTCTGCCTGAAAGCGGCTCGCTGCCGTCGATTGCGGTGTCGCATACTTTGCCGACATATCCATCACGCCATACACATCAATCTCCGGCAGGCTGATATCCGTGACTCCAGCCAGTTTTTGCGCTTCTGCCGGATTGGCACTCTCGGCCGCCACAGCAGTGCAGCAAAGCAACGCTGCTGACAGAATCAGCATGTTCTTGCTCGAACCCATGTTAACTCCCTGTTTTTATTGTGTGTGCATTCTAAGTGCAAGCGCTGGCGGAGAAAATGCGACATATCGTCGCAGTCACCGGTTCGCCCAGCAGACCCCACAATCGGCTGGATGATCCCTAGCGGCAATTTGTCGCAACAAAGTTCATGCGTTGCGCGTTAAAATCAGGGCATGTTCGCCAGACATTTCCATCCACATTCCGCTGCGACCAAAAACCTGCGCCGCCTGTTCTGGGTGCGCAATGTCGTTATCGGCTTCCTGGTATCGATCGCCCTGCTACTGCATTACCTGAGCATCCCCTTGAACCCCTGGCCGATAGGTGTGGCTTTGGGGGGTATGTTGCTGCTGAATATCATGACCTGGTGGCGCTTGCGCGATCCGGTCGGTGTCAGCGAAACCGAGCTGCTGGTGCAATTGCTGGGTGACATCGTCGCGCTGACAACCTTGTTCTATTTCACCGGTGGTTACAGCAACCCTTTTGTCTGGATGTACCTGCTGCCGCTGGCGATCGCCGCCGTCGCTCTCAACACGCTCTATGTCTGGCTGATCGCCGGGCTGGCCGTGCTCTGCTATTCCATGCTGGTGTTTTTCCATATCCCCTTATCTCATCTGCATGTGCATGCCGGGGTCGGCATGGATCTTGATATCCATCTTGTCGGCATGTGGCTGGGCTTTGTGGTCAGTGCCGGCATCTTCGCCTTCTTCGTTACCCGTATCGGGCAGAATCTGCGTGAATATGACCGCATGACGGCAGAAGCACGGGAATCCGCGCTCGAAAGTGAGCGCATGCTTGCGCTGGGAGCGCTGGCAACGGCGGCGGCACACGAACTGGGCACGCCGCT
>DLMX01000125.1:441-641 GCA_002479405.1 Methylophilaceae bacterium UBA7525 | reverse complement strand
GCCGTGCAATTGAGCTGTGCCATCAAAGGTACCGACCCTGCGCCGAAGATCGTCACCGACCTGACTTTGGGCATGGCACTGATCAACCTGCTGGACAATGCAGCGGATGCATCGCCAGAGCGCGTGGACATAGAAGGTGAATGGGACCATTCGCTGCTGACACTGAATATACGGGATTACGGTGCCGGCCTGACAGAAGA
>DLMX01000125.1:0-130 GCA_002479405.1 Methylophilaceae bacterium UBA7525 | reverse complement strand
TTCCTCGGGCGTTTCAATGGCAGCGTGAAACTGGACAAGCATCCGGACAACGGCACTATCACCTGCATCCGCCTGCCACTTGCCGGGCTGGCGACATAGGGTATCGAGCATGACCAGCCACATACTGAGC
>DLMX01000092.1:8129-8311 GCA_002479405.1 Methylophilaceae bacterium UBA7525 | reverse complement strand
CTGGATGCCAACACCGGCCAGAATGCCGTGACCCAGGTCAAAGCCTTTGACGATGCGCTCAATGTCAGCGGCTTGGTACTGAGCAAACTGGACGGCACCGCCAAGGGTGGTGTCATTGCGGCCATCGCCCAAGCCAGGCCTATCCCCATCCGCTATATCGGGGTGGGTGAAAGCATCGACGA
>DLMX01000092.1:7823-7950 GCA_002479405.1 Methylophilaceae bacterium UBA7525 | reverse complement strand
GGGGTGGGTGAAAGCATCGACGATCTGCGTCCATTTGATGCCGAAGAATTTGTTCAGGCGCTGTTCTCGTGATAAGTTCATGCACATGATTTTTTCCGGCCTGCTTACCGAACCCGCCCAAAGGACG
>DLMX01000092.1:0-7762 GCA_002479405.1 Methylophilaceae bacterium UBA7525 | reverse complement strand
TCACCGGCCATTCCGGCGCCGGCAAGAGCACCCTGCTCAAACTGATCGCAGCGCTGGAACGCCCCACCAGCGGCACCGTACTCATCAACAACCAGAACATCAGCCATCTGCGCAGTGCCGCTGTACCATATCTGCGCCGCAAATTCGGCCTGGTCTTTCAGGATCACAAGCTGCTGTATGACCGCAACTGCTACGACAATGTCGCCCTGCCGCTACATATCAACGGTATCAGCGGCAATGAAGCTGGAAAGCGCGTACGTGCAGCTCTCGACAAGGTAGGCCTGCTGGAAAAGGAAAAGGCCATGCCGATCACGCTCTCCGGCGGTGAACAGCAGAGACTGGCTATTGCACGTGCAGTCGTCAGCCGGCCCGCCATCCTGATTGCCGACGAACCAACAGGCAATCTGGATGAAAACTATGCGGCGGAGATCATGCAGCTGTTCAACGCCTTTCAACAGGTCGGTGTCACCGTCATCATCGCCACCCATGATGTGCGCGGCATCAGCGCGCAAGCCAAGGTACTGAAACTGGATCACGGCCATCTGACCAGTCAGTTGGGTAGCGGACCCGACCATGAAAACCAGATAGGCATCAGCGGAGTTTTTTCATGAAGCCCTGGCTGAACCAGCACGCCCAAGCGCTGAGCCTGGTGACAAGGAGGATGAAGTCACATGCGCTGGCCACATTCCTCATGTTCATGCTGATGGGCGTCACCCTGTGCCTGCCGGGCACGCTCTATGTCATCATCGACAACCTGAACCGGCTGGCCGGCAGCATGCAGAGTGATCCGCAGATCAGCCTATTCCTCAATATGGATGCTGACGAGCAGACCATACGTGAGATTGCCGAAAAGCTTGAAACACACCCGAAAATCCTGAACCATCGATTTACCAGCAAGGATGAGGCTTGGGAGCAACTGCAACAGAACGCCGAGACTGCGGCCGTGGCCGGAAATCTGGAAAAAAATCCGCTGCCCGATGCCTATTTCGTGACACCTGCGCCTCGGACACCGGCAGAAATGGAAAACCTGCAGGCTGAATTGCAACAGTGGGCGGGGGTGGAACTGGCGCAACTGGACACCGATTGGATCAAGCGCCTCAATGCGATTCTGCAACTGGGCAAGAAAGGCATCCTGGTGCTGGTCGCCCTGCTTGGGTTCGCACTGATCGTCATCATCGGCAATACCATACGCCTGCAAATACTCACACAACGTGAAGAGATCGAAGTCAGCAAGCTGATCGGTGCCACCGACAGTTTCATTCGCCGACCATTCCTTTATGCGGGCACCATCTACGGCCTTGGCGGCGGATTGGTCGCATGGCTGCTGCTGGTCGCCATCATCAGCCTGTTCAATGCCTCCATCACCGACCTGGCCGAGCTTTATGCCAGCGGCTTCCGGCTCGACCTGCCGACGCCGGGAACCAGCCTGGCCATCATCGGTAGCGCAGTATTCCTCAGCTGGCTCGGTTCCTACATCGCCGTCAACCGCTCGCTCGCCCAACTCGATTAATTGCGATTTCCTTCCCCCATGAAAAAGCCGGCATTGCCGGCTTCTTCAACTCAGAACAATAACGCTGCACTTACCTGAAGAAGCGACGGAACCAACCTTCGTCCTTGTTCTTTTCTTTTTCAGAAATGATGCCGATCATATTGGCGCGCACGGCGGACACATAATCCGCATCATCACGGCGAATATGATTAATGAGCCAGGACGTCAACATGTGATGAATCTCATCGACGATGTCATCACCCAGCCTGAAACGTTCCACATATTCATTGACGCGACGCACAAACAGATCATGCACCTTCTTGTGCGGCTTGCAATATTTGTAACCAGCTTCCTCTTGCAGGCTTTCTTCAAAAGCGAAGTGGGACAATGTGTAGTCAACCAACTCATCCAGCACCTTGCCCACGGTCTCTCTGTCCTGCTTTGCTTTCGCAAGCTCCAGATCATTGATGTAATCGACAATACGCCTGTGTTGTTTATCAATTACATCGATACCTGTATTCAAATCATCTGTCCACAAAATAGCCAAAACTGCTCTCCTCTCAATCATATGGTTTTAAGACGCCCTGCACTTTGCATTGCGAGATGATGGCTTGGCTGGAGGCCGGAAGATTTCAGGTTTCCGGCAACTCGCCCCGTTAATGTCACGAGTACAGCAAACCACCATAAGCACCAATACAGACGCTCATTCAGCTGGAACAGATATTGTTATTTTTTCGGGTGACCGGAAAGTTACCCGCTCCCTTGATCTGATTTCCATCCAAAGGATTAAGGACATGTACAGGATATAGCAACGACTCATATGCAAATTGATATACATCAAGCAATTGCCGGAATGTGACCGATGAAGAATCAAGCCAGGGAAATGACAGCTACTTCAATTTGAACTCGACCGGAATGACGATCTTGAATTCCCGGCCGCGCGACTGGCGGGAACCGGTAGCGTATCCAGTCCCTTTCTCACCATCTCCAGCGCCTGCCTGTCCAGGGCCTGGTAACCGCTGGATTTCAGTACATCCAGACTTTTCAGCTTGCCATCCGAGCCGATATGAAAAATCACTTCAAGCTCGCCTTGCTCACCCCGCCGCCTGGCGATTTCCGGATAAACGCTGAATTGATTGGCCAATTTCTGTATGGCATGGCCATAGGCATGCCATAGGTAATCGTCATCCAATACAGCCAAGCCCATAGGTTCACCTTCAGGCGAACCGTAAATGGAACCGGCATTGGGTTCGGGCACTGCACCGAAACCCTCGTCGATTGCGGTCACATTTTCCGGCACGGTATAAATCGTTTCGTCAGCCGGACCTTCCGCTGCCAATACCGGCACGCCTTGCCCTTGCTGAGCTTTTCGACCTTCCAGGATCCCGGGGGCTTGGGTTTGAGGCCGGACTCAACGACCTTGAATATCGGGATGTCTTCAGGGACAGGCTCTGGTGGTACCTGCTCAAGTTCCGGCGGTGGTGGCGGCAGAAATACCAGATTGGCATCTATCGTCATTGGGATAGGCTCCCTGCCATTCTCGTACAAGGTCAGGGTATTGATGAACAGCACATGTGCAGTCAGCGAAAAAAAACGATCGCCGTTGTCGCCTGCTCTGGCACTGAGTCAATAACCCCAGCCCACTGTGAAATCATATGCATCTTGCCAACAGGAATAGGCAAAGGAGGCGACCTTCGGTAGATTTGAAAAGTGAAATGGATAATTGGGAAGTGGACTTTCCATCGCCAACATCATCCACAATGCAAGGAACTTGCATTCATATTAAGGCAGCTATTATCGATATGCATCGGGAGTTTTTCCCGATTACTTTAATATTCTGCTACCTGCTACAGCATTGAGGATCGACCAGAAGATACTGAAGTTATTCACCGGCAGTCTGCCGGTAATGCGGAACAATGAAAGTGTTGGTCACGAATAATCGAGGCTTTAATTCATTTCCGCCACAAGCGATGCCATACTGCTCTCACAAAGCTCCAGCAGGGCTGCTGGCGGCATCGGGCGCCCTATGAAATAGCCTTGGACTTCATCACAGCCGGTTGCCCTCAGGAAATCCAGATGCTCCATGCTCTCCACCCCCTCGGCAGTCACCGGGATACCCAGTGTTTTTGCCATATTGACGATCACTCTTGCCAGGGAGGCGTTCTCGGGACTGATGTTGATACTCTTCATGAAGGACTGGTCGATTTTAATGCGATCGACCGGGAAACGACTGAGATAGCTCAAACTTGAATAACCGGTACCGAAATCGTCCAATGCGACATGCACGCCCAATCCGCGAAGCAGACCGAGCACCAGCACCGCATTTTCCATATCGGCCATCAATGCGTTTTCAGTGATTTCCACCTCGAATTCATGCGGTTCAATGGCATTCTCCTGCAAGGCAGAAAGAATCACTGACACAAGATTCTTCTGGCGGAATTGGCGCGGGGAAACATTGACGGCTATGCGCAAAGTCCTGCCCAGTTTTTCGCGGAAGATAGCCGATTGTTTACAGGCAGTCCTGATCACCCATTCACCGATAGGCACGATGAGTCCGGACTCCTCGGCCAACGGAATGAATTCCATTGGCGAAGCAAATACACCCGGCATCCGCTGCCAACGTATCAATGCTTCAGCGCCAACAATCATATTGGTTTCGAGATCGATTTGCGGCTGATAGAAAAGCTCGAACCTCTCCTGCTCAATCGCAAGACGCATCTCGTTTTCAAGATTCAGGCGGTTGGAGGCTTGCCGCTCCATGTCCGACGTAAAGAACTGAAAATTGTTGCGCCCGTGCCTTTTAGCCTGATACATCGACGTATCAGCTTTACGCATCAGAACGGTAAGGTCTTCACCATCCTGGGGAAAGACACAGACACCGATACTGGCAGTGACATGTAGCCGATGATCTCCAGCAACAACGGTTGGCTCCAGGGATTCCATGACCTTCTTGAAAACTTTCTCCGTGCCATCCGAATGGTCTATATCCGGCAACAGGAATGCAAACTCATCCCCTCCCATACGCGCAATCGTATCGGAAGCACGCACGCTGTTAACCAACCTGCTGCCGACCTCTTGCAGCAATTGATCGCCAATATGATGACCAAGAGAATCATTTACATGCTTGAAGTGGTCGACATCAAGCAGGGCGATTGCGATGGTTTGTTTATTACGCCGGGCAGTCTCAATGGCGATCTTGACACGATCGTTGAATAGCGTGCGGTTCGGCAATCCGGTCAGCGCATCATGCAAGGCAACGTGGCGAAAATGCTCTTCCGAACGTCTTTGCTCAGTAATGTCATACGCCACCCCCAGATAGCCATAAACCTGATATTCACTATCCCGTAATTCGGTCAGCGAAACACGTACGGGGAAGCGTGAGCCGCCTTTACGTATATACGTCCATTCATGCTCATCATGCATACCCGCACGGGCCTTGGCCACGAAGACCTCGAACCCCGGCTCGATTTTGTAGCCCAGCTCGGCACTCAGTTCCATGGCGCGCGCTTGAATCTCCTCACGATCATGCAGCATATCCATGGTGAATTTGCCGACCAAATCCGTTTCTTCGTACCACAACATCCGCTGTGCGGCATTATTCAAGGCAATGATGTTGCCTTCCTTGTCTGTTGCAATAATCGAATAGGAAACGCTATCGATAATTGCCGACTGGAAACGCTCGGCCTGAATCAAATCACGCTCGGTGCGCTTCTTATCTGTGATATCGCGCGCCGTAAGCGCTATACCGTTACCCAGCTTGACCAGATGGCACTCCAGCCACTGCGGTTTTGACATGCTTGCATCGTCGTGAAATTCATACGAAATCGGATGTCCGGCTTCAACCACTTCGCAATAACGTTGAAAGGTTTGCTCGTTCATCAGCAGGATAAAGTTGTGATAAAGCTCGGCTCCGATAAATTCATCATGCTCCCTGCCTACCAGTTTGCAGGCACGCAGGTTAAGAAACTCGCAACGAAAATCAGCAATTTCCCCAGTGCCATCCCGCACTGCCTCGAGAATGAAAAATGCATCCTGGTGACTTTCAGAAGCAGCAATGAATTTAGCCTCTGCCTTGTCAAGTTGAGCCTGCTTGCTGACCAATTGTTTTAAAAGAAGCCTGGCCGTCTTGCCGGAAACCATATAAATCAACAAGCTGAGGAAGGTGATGACAGCGACTGCTTTTAGCAATACTGCATTTTCCATATGCGCAGGAATATTCAACAGCCAGTATGCAACGAGTGCTATCCCGAGCAAGACCAGCATGCGCAAACCCATCGACAGCCATATCGACTTTGAAAATCCGGCCAAGAATGAAGTATTCCCGATCAATTCATGCTCACTTCACGGTAAGTTTCAAATAAATATCCATCAGCAATCAAGGGCTGCCTGTCTCATATGCGCCTTGAGGCTGCATCGATATGACTCAGATTCCCAACTCTTCCACCCATGACAATGCCGCAATATGGTTATCATTAACGCTATTCGGATCCAGGTGCAGGAGATTGGCCAGTGCGATAATGCGTTCATGGTCGGCAGCCTCACAAGCTTCCGCAAGTTGCAGGAACGGTCCGTAAACACCCTCTCGAGTCAACAGCGCATCCGTGATGGTATCCGGCAAATGAACCTTCTCCAGCACTTTTTCCATGGGCATTTCGAGAATGACATTCAACATGGAAAACACACCGACAATAAATAAATTGTCTTGACCGTGCTTATCAAGGTATCCCCGACCAAGCAGCTCGGTAAGGCGGCCGCGAGTAACCGAGGTTTTCATCAAGGCAGGAGATGTTGTGTTATCCCCCGCCGTCACCATAAGCAAGGTTAACCAGCGGTAAAGTTGCTTTCTGCCAAGAATGGATAATGCGTGGCCAATCGACTGAATCTCGCAGGAAAGCCCGAATCCGACTGAATTGATATACCGCAGAAGCTTGAATGACAAAGCGGAATCACGCTTGAATCCGGCCTCAATGTCCTTGTTATCGGCATCGTGGCTGATCATATTGATGATATCGATCACGCAAGCATAAGAAGGATTGATGACTTTTGCGGAGAGTGTTTCCGGCTTGGCAAAATAAAAACCCTGGAAAAACTCGATGCCCATTTTCTTGCAGGCTTCAAATTGCTCTGAGGTTTCAACCTTTTCCGCCACCAGCCTGGCTGGGAGGGTTTTGTATAGCGCACAGGCTTTCTGCAGTTCATCTTCGCTGAGCGCGAGCATGTCAATCTTGATGTAGTCGGCCAAAGCCAGCAATGGCCCCACGTCCTTTGCAAACATCGGGTTGTCCAGTGAAATCCGGTAACCGCGCGAACGCAAATCCGTGCAGCGCTGCAGGACTTCCTCGGTAGCCGGGACGGTTCTCAACAACTCAAGCACAGTGCGTTTGGGCGGGAGCAATTCGATCAACTCACCGATCAGCATTTCTTCATTGACGTTGATGAAGGCATATTTATCGCCCAGTAACCACTGTCCGCCCATATCGCTCAGCGTGTTGACCAGCACTCTGGAACAGGCTTTCAAGTCATCTTCAATCACTGCATTCTGGGCATCGGCACTGTGCCGGAATAGCAATTCATAGCCAATAATGGCTTGATCCTTGTCCAGTATGGGTTGACGCCCGATATAGGCTTCTTCGTGCATTATTCAAACTTTCTATCAATCAAATGCTGATGCCAACCAGCCATTAATTACCATCCTAGTCAGAATGGCGCGCATCCATTTGGCAAAACAACACGGTTTTTCATGCTTATATCGGCAGGAAACGCTCAAGGTTTAATTTTTATTTCAGCGCCGTCATTCGCGCTCTCCGGTGCGGCATACAACACCATGATGGAAACGCGGCGATTCTTCGCGCGCCCTTCTGCCGTATCGTTGTTTTCAAAAGGCTGGGCCGAGCCGTAACCTACGGCGCTCAGGCGTTGCCCGGCAATGCCGTTCTGCTCCAGGAGACGAACGACACTGCTGGCACGCGCCGCCGACAGCTCCCAGTTGGAATAGAACAGGTAATTGCGGATGGGGATGTTGTCGGTGTGACCTTCCACCTGAATGGCATTGGACTTCCCGGCCAGCATGCCGGCCACTTCAAGCAACGGTGGCAAGGCACTGACTTCCAAGTCGGCAGAGCCCGGCGAGAAGAGCACACTGCTCTCGATATCAATCCTGATGCCACGGTTGTTTTGCAACACGCGCACGCTGCCCTGTTCGATCAGCGGCGATAACGCGCGGGATACGTCAAGCGCCATGGCAGTCATGCCCTCACGCTCGCGGCGCCATTT
>DLMX01000032.1:2751-4103 GCA_002479405.1 Methylophilaceae bacterium UBA7525 | reverse complement strand
CACCACCATCAAAAAGGCCTCCAGAATTTGGAGGCCTTTTTATTTCAATCAACTGAATAATCAGAAGTGATACATCACCCCGACCCGGATCGACTGCTCATCTTCCAGGCTTTGACGGTATCGGCCATAGCCGGGTAAATCGATGTTCGATTTTTCATTGCCGTAATCCGCGTAGCGATATTCCGCCCTCGCTGCAATTTTGTCTGTGAAGAAGTGCTCGGCACCCGCTCCCAGTACCCAGCCATCGTGCCATTTCGTATTGGAATCTGTTTGGGCAGTAGGAACAACCTTATAGGTGGTTTTGACTTTGGCCGTGGCATAGCCGGCCGTGACATAAGCCAGCGTTTTGTTGTCGTTAAAGACATAACCCAGGCGCGCTCTCAAAGTTGCCGCATCTTCCAGTCTGGCTTTTGAGGTAAAATCATTGTCGGTAACGCCGTTGAATTTTTCTGCGTTTTTGTCAGTGACATCGCGGAATTCATAGTCGGCTTCAATTCCCAACAGCACATTGTTCTCGAGCACCTTGTTGAAGCCAAGAAAACCACCAATCAGGCCACCATCCGGTGAGAGTTTGTGCGTCCAGCCTGAAGGTGTGCCGTTGATGTATTCCTTGCCATCGGCATCGACGTCCACATAGCCTGCGTGGATACCGGCATATAATCCGGAAAACCCGTCTGCAGCCAGTGCGCTACTTATTGGCGCCAAAGTCAGACAGAACAATGCGATTTTTTTCATTTGATAGCCCCTAAGTTTTTTAGCATCTGCGAATTACAAATGACTGATGAGGTTATCCTACACTTTATTTCTCACAAATGAGACCCCCTGAAATCAGGCACAATCGAACCATGAAATTCCGTTCCCTCGTTTTTCTATTACTCCTGCTGCCCGCCTGCGTTCCGGCGGATGTGCTGACCGGCAAGGTCGTCCATGTTTCCGACGGCGATTCGATCATCGTGCTGACGGACAACACGCAACACAAGGTGCGGCTGGGGGCGATTGATGCGCCGGAGAGGTTTCAGGCTTACGGCAATAAATCGAAAAAATCACTAACGGCGCTGATTGCCGGCAAACACGTTACCGTCAGCTATAACAAGCGCGACAAATACGGCCGCATCGTCGGCAAGGTTTATCTGCAGGATATGGATGTCGGGCTGGAACAGGTGAAGCGCGGCATGGCGTGGTATTACCGTTTTTATCAGGAAGAACTGGAACCGGAAGACCGTGCCGCCTATGCTCAAGCGGAGGACCTTGCGCGACGCGAGCGGCTCGGTTTGTGGGCCGATGCGAAGCCGGTGCCGCCCTGGGAGTTCAGAAGGCGGCAATAGGGAGGCTGATTAAATGGCTACGCGGGC
>DLMX01000032.1:2426-2596 GCA_002479405.1 Methylophilaceae bacterium UBA7525 | reverse complement strand
TTAAATGGCTACGCGGGCGAATTTGATGCAGAATTAGCCCCAGATAATCCATGGACACGACCTTTCCCTATCAACTGTTGGCCGACCTGGTGCTGGCACTGCACAGCGGGGTGGTAATCTTCATCGTTCTTGGCACCGCCTTGATCGTCGTCGGCAATCTGCGCGGCTGG
>DLMX01000032.1:1933-2296 GCA_002479405.1 Methylophilaceae bacterium UBA7525 | reverse complement strand
TCGTCGGCAATCTGCGCGGCTGGCACTGGATCAATCATTTCTGGCTGCGGTTCGTGCATTTGGCCGGCATGCTATCAGTGGCGATCGGCACCTGGCTGGATATCACCTGCCCTTTGACTGACGTGGAGCGATGGCTGCGCATCAAAGCGAATGCGGAAACCTACAGCGGCAGCTTCATCGGGCACTGGTTACAGCAGCTCCTGTATTACGATTTTGCCGCCTGGGTGTTTGTGCTCACTTACACGCTGTTCGGCCTGCTGATTCTGGCGCTGTGGTGGATTTTTCCGCCGCGCAGAAGGCGCTGACATTTGCATTTAACCGGTCGACTTGATTTGAATCCACCCATGCCGGCTACAGTCAAAT
>DLMX01000032.1:0-1808 GCA_002479405.1 Methylophilaceae bacterium UBA7525 | reverse complement strand
AGTCAAATACCGGCTCTTGTTGTCTCCGGCATGCTTCTTTTCAATTTTCATGATTGCCAAAGTTCACTGACTGCCAACTCTGCCGCAAGCTTTAACAAGGCTGCTTTACCTTGCATTGCACGGCTTTGCCAACCCTTGCCGCGTGAAATGGCGTCTTGCCATGCCGTGTTGAATACTGCACTTTCACCATGATCGAGAAAATAACTGATCAGGCTCGCTGCTTGCAGAAGGTCTTTTAATGACTTGGTACGCTCTGCCGCTGGCCGTTCGCTATACACAATCAATTTATGGACGGCATAACGCTCAGGCGCTGGAACATTGACGACACAGGCCCCATTACGGCTGATCACACATGCCTGCGTTGTGTTTTGCAGCGAATACTCCATGAATTTCAGCGGCTGTAGTGCGAGATTCAGATTAGCCATTTGCACAGGTTTGCCGCTGCGGGTTGCACTCGTCAGAAAATCGAGCCGTAGCTCTTGATCTTCCGGGTTGCGGTACTGCGCTCCAGCTTTGCCATTAAATTGCGAAATCGGCAGCAAACCCATTTCCAGCGACTCCAATGCGGCATGCACGTCAATGCGCATATCCGCTGGCAAGGCGACCGAGACATTCCTGCCTGCATGCGCAAAATCGACATCCAATGTTGCGGCGCCATCGCGCCAGCGCACACCCAACAGGTTTCCCATCGCCAGGAAGGCATGCGTGCCGATCAAAACGCCACCAGCGCGATAAAAGCCATATTCCGACAATCGCTTGATCATTCTGAAATGCTTGGGCACCGTGGGCGCACAACCCAACGCAATCGCCGCTTGTGAGGCAGGCACCAGCGGTTTCTTGTCACGCACCTGCTCAAACCGCTCAACCAGCGCCCGCACGCGTTCGTCATCCGGGCCAACGTACACCATCCGTACTTGCTGATCCAAATCCCGATAGGCAAAGTACCAATAGCCCTGCTTCTTACGCGTCAATTTTTGAAAGCTTCCGATCAACCCGGACAAAGCATTTGTCATCTCAAATGCGCGTGCCTGGTCAAACAGCTCGGCATAAGCTGTTTGGGCGGCAAGTGAAAGTTCGATGTAGCGTTCGGTAGCCATTTATCAACCACAGGTTAGGTTGCTAAACAATATAGCAAAATGTTTAGCAACAAACAACCGCCAAACTGAAACAGCATTGATTAAAAAGCGGGTTATTTATTATCAGTCTCGATGTATGCAGTTGGCACACATAATAAACTCCTCTATGGCAGTGAATTCAAGCCCCATCCAATCTCACCCGCACCCTTGCCAGAGTGGCTTTTTGCTTTATAGAACACCTCATCTGGGCGATACTATGCCTGCTCAACATATCCAGTAAACACCATTGAACCCCGATAAAAATCCCCACAGTATTCTGCAAGAAATTTTCGGCTACTCCGCCTTTCGCGGCGCACAGCAGGCCATTGTCGAGCATGTGGCCGCTGGGGGCGATGCGCTGGTGCTGATGCCGACCGGCGGCGGCAAGTCACTTTGCTACCAGATTCCGGCGCTGCTGCGCGATGGTGTCGGTATCGTGGTTTCGCCCCTGATCGCGCTGATGCAGGATCAGGTCGAGGCCTTGCAGCAACTTGGCGTCAAGGCTGCGTTTCTCAACTCCAGCCTTGATGCCGAGGCGGCGCGTGGCGTGATAAGCCAGATACACAAGGGCGAGCTGGATATTCTTTATGTGGCCCCGGAAAGACTGCTGATGAACAGCTTTCTGTCCATGCTGGAACAGGTCGCCTCCGGCCCCGGCATTGCACTGTTTGCCATTGACGAGGCGCACTGCGT
>DLMX01000108.1 GCA_002479405.1 Methylophilaceae bacterium UBA7525 | reverse complement strand
CGAAGCTCATCCACAAAACTATCCACAGGTTTTGTGGATGAGTTTTTTTGAATATCACCAATTCAGAAAAACTCAAGTCTTTATCCCCTCAGCTACTTGCTTTAGGATGGTACCTTCATGTCCAGAAGAACAAATCAGGTTGTTTGATGACGATAAACGCAAAACCGGAATACCTGATCAATGGCGACAAGGATGGCTGTTTATCTCCGCTGGATCGTGGTTACGCCTATGGTGACGGCGTTTTCCGTACGCTGGTAGTCAACAATGGTCGTCCTCAGCATTGGGCATGGCATTACGCCAGATTGCTGCATGACTGCAATGTGCTGGGCATCGTTTGTCCCAGCGCTTCAGTTTTGCAGCATGATCTTGATCAGCTGTTTGCAGATTGCCGGGGAATGGCCGTCGCCAAAATCATCGTGACTCGTGGCGAGGGCAACAGAGGGTATTCCATGCCGCCACTGGCACAACCCACCAGAGTCGTCGTCAAGTCCGCATTTCCCGAGCTACCCCTGCAACACTTCGAACATGGCGTGCGTCTGCATCAGTGTCGATTGCGGCTTGGATTTCAGCCAGCACTTGCCGGCATCAAGCATCTGAATCGCCTGGAAAATGTCATGGCGCGCGCCGAATGGTCGGACAGCGCGATTGCCGATGGCCTGCTGCTGGATGCCGAGGACAATGTGATCGAATGCACCATGAGCAATCTGTTCGGCCGTTATGGTCGAACATTGCGTACACCCGACCTGACACGTTGTGGTGTTGCAGGGGTCACCCGGCAACGGGTGCTGGAGATTGCTCCGGATCTGGGATATGGCGTCGAGGTATCTGATATTCCCTTCAACAAGCTGATGGATGCCGATGAGGTACTGATTTGCAACAGCATCTTTGGTGTCTGGCAGGTCCTGGAAGTCGGCCAGAAACAATGGCCACAACAGGCACTGGCTGCACAATTAAGAAAACTATTACAGGAGTAGCATGCGTTTAATCAACAGGTTGGTGTTTCTGGTTGTTCTGGTTGTGTTGATATTCACAGGCTGGATGTTCTATTTCGCTACCACGCCAGTTAGCCTGCAGAATGAAGTGGTGGAGGTGGACATCCGGGCGGGGAGCAGTTTGCGCAGCGTTTCGGAGCAACTGGCAAAGCAGGGCGTGTTATCCCAGCCATCCAGTTTCACCTTGATGGTCAGAATGATGGGCATGGCAGGCGAGGTAAAGGCCGGCAACTATCTGATTGAGAACGGCACTACGCCTTATGACCTGTTCATCACAATCACTGCCGGAAAAACTACTCAGGCCGGTATCACCTTTATCGAGGGCTGGACATTCAGCCAGATGCGTCATTCCATGATGCAAAACGACGCGATCCGGCATCTTTCCATTTCTTATACGGATCAGCAGATTCTCGAAAGCATCGGTGCCACTGAAACTCATCCCGAGGGACTGTTTTTCCCGGACACCTATTATTTCAGCAAAGGCATGAGTGATCTGGAAATTCTCAAGCGGGCATATCACGCCATGCAAACCAGACTGAACGAGGCCTGGGCACAAAGGGAAACAGGCTTGCCCTACAAGACACCGTACGAAGCCCTGATCATGGCTTCTATCGTTGAAAAGGAAACAGGCCGGGCTGATGAGCGCAAGACCATCGCCGGCGTATTTGTTAACCGCATGCGTATCGGCATGCGATTGCAGACCGATCCGACGGTCATTTACGGTATGGGCGAGCGTTTCGACGGCAATATCCGCAAAAAGGATTTGCAGGCCGATACGCCATACAATACATACACCAGAAGCGGTCTGCCGCCGACACCAATCGCCATGCCGGGGTTGGCTTCGATTGAGGCTGCATTGCATCCGGCCAAGACCCGTGCGCTATACTTTGTCGGCAAGGGCGACGGTAGCCACGTATTCTCAAATTCGCTGGCAGAACATAATCGGGCAGTCGTCAAATATCAGTTGAGAAGAGGTCAGGGTGCGCGGTAAATTCATCACGTTGGAAGGCATGGACGGGGCAGGCAAAAGTACGCATATCCCCACGATCATCGCTGCATTGCAGGCGAAAGGCGTGCAAGTCGTCAGCACGCGTGAGCCGGGAGGCACAATTCTGGGCGAGCGTTTGCGAGATCTGCTGCTGCATCAGCCCATGCACGCGGAGACAGAAGCCCTGCTCATGTTCGCCGCGCGGCGGGAACATATTGCACAAGTGATCGAGCCGGCGCTGGCAAATGGATCATATGTCGTCTCGGACCGCTTCTCCGATGCAAGTTTTGCCTATCAATCCGGTGGCCGGGGCGTACCGGCCATAAAAATCGAGCAGCTTGAAGCCTGGGTACACGCAGACTTGCAACCTGACTTGACCATACTGTTTGATGTGCCGGTGGAAGTGAGTGTAGCCCGCCTGGCTGGCGCGCGCAGCCCGGACAAGTTTGAACAGCAGGATGCCGCGTTTTTTAGCCGCATCAGGAGTGCCTATTTGCAGCGTGCAGAGGCGTCACCAGAACGTTTTCGCGTGATCAACGGGAATCAGCCGATCAAAACGGTTGAACATGCCCTGATGCAGATCATCTCGGGCATATAGCGCCATGCCCGTATATCCATGGCAATCCGCAATCCTAGCTCGAATATCAAGCCAGCGCGCCCGCTTACCTCATGCGCTGCTGCTGCATGGCAATAGTGGCATAGGCAAGTTTGATTTTGCCCAAAGTCTTGCCCAGTCGCTGCTATGTCTTTCTCCACGAGCAGATGGCGAACCCTGTGGCACCTGCGCCAGTTGCAACTGGTATGCTCAGAGCAACCATCCTGATTTCAGGTTGCTGATACCAGAACAGGATACAGATACCGAGTCAGAGACTTCAAGCTCAAAGAAAACAACGAAGAAGAGCCGGCAGATCAGTGTCACACAGGTGCGTGAGCTGGCGGAATTCCTTTCATTGTCTAGTCATCAGAGCAGTGGCCTGAGAATTGTGCTGATACATCCTGCTGAAGCACTGAACGCAGCTTCAGCCAATGCGCTGTTGAAAATGCTGGAAGAACCGCCTGACGGGGTAGTTTTCATTCTGGTCAGCCATCAACTCAAACGCTTGCTGCCCACCATCATCAGTCGCTGTCACAAGATCGATATGCCCATGCCGGAAAAAGCTGTTGCGCTGGCCTGGTTACAGCATCAAGGTTTGACTGACGCCACAGCCCGCCTGGACTATGCCGGAGGCGCACCATTGAGCGTTATGAGAACACTCGAGCAGAGTGGCAGCAGCTTCAACACCGAGTTATTCCTGCAAGGACGGAAACTGGATCCCTTCATTGCTGCATCCGCGTCGGTAACACAAGGCATGGAACAGGCAATCGACAGTTTGCAGAAATGGGCTTTTGACCTCTTGTCATGCCAGTTGACCGGCAAAGTGCGTTATCACAATCAGCAGGCCAATGCTTTGCAAGCCTTGGCCAAAGGCGTAGACTTAGGCCTGTTGCTGGAGTTTCAGCGCAAGCTGAATGAGGCAAAGAAAAGTGCCCAACACCCGTTGAATAACGAATTGCAGCTTGAGGCAATTTTTCTCAATTACACGCAATTGTTCATGAATAAAAATTGATCGAATACCATGTCCGCATTGCCACCTGAACAGTCGTCAGCCGCAAATTCCGCTCCCAAGCCTGGTGTGCTTTCGCTCGCCATCAAGGAAAAGGCAGCGCTTTATGCTTCCTACATGCCTTTCGTGAAGGGGGGCGGACTTTTTATTCCAACCAACAAGAGCTTCAAGATCGGCGATGAAGTTTTTATGTTGCTGAGTTTGCTGGATGACCCGACAAAACTGAAGGTCGTCGGCCATGTCATCTGGCTCACACCGGTCACTCAGGGCAATCGTCCGCAAGGCATAGGTGTGCAGCTGAGTGAAAAGGATGGCGGCCTGGAAGCCAAGAACAAGATTGAAGCTTTACTTGGCGGAGCGCTTAAGTCCGGCAAACCCACTCATACGATGTAATCAACCTTTCAAAGTAGTTCCATGCTTGTAGATTCGCACTGCCACCTCAATTTTCCAGAGCTTGCCAAAAACCTGCCTGACATACGAGAAGCCATGGCTTCGCATGATGTGGGCCATGCCTTGTGCATCTCGGTAAATCTGCGCGAATACCCGCAAGTGCTGGCTGTTGCGGATGCCTATGACAATTTTTATGCGACAGTTGGCGTTCATCCGGACTATGAAGATGAACCGCCATTGAGCGTAGAGCAATTGGTGGAACTTGCCGGGAACCCGAAGGTGATCGGCATCGGGGAAACCGGCCTGGATTATTTCCGCCTGACCGGAGACCTTGAGTGGCAACGAGAGCGTTTTCGCACGCATATCCGTGCCGCGATAACGGCCGGCAAGCCGCTGATCATTCATACCAGGGCTGCTGCTGAGGATACCTTGCGTATCATGCGGGAAGAAAATGCCAGCCAGGCAGGCGGTGTCATGCATTGCTTTACCGAGAGTCTGGATGTGGCATTGCAGGCCATTGCAATGGGTTTTTACATCTCCTTTTCCGGTATCGTAACCTTCAAGAATGCCACGGCCTTGAAGGAAGTAGCGAAGCAGATCCCGCTTGACCGCATCCTGGTAGAAACCGATTCCCCGTATCTGGCGCCCGTACCTTTTCGCGGAAAAACCAACCAGCCCGCCTATGTTAAATACGTGGCAGCAGAGGTCGCCGATCTGCGAGGCATCAGCCATGAAGCACTGGCGACTGCGACGACCGAGAACTTTTTCCGCCTGTTCAAGCACGCGAAACGATGCAACTGATCATGCTTGGTGCCGGATCAAGCGCCGGCACGCCCGTCATAGGCTGCCGCTGCGAGACCTGCATTTCCACCGACTACCGTAACAAAAGAACCCGGTGCTCAGCTGCGGTGGTCTTGCCCGCCGGAGAAATCATTCTGATCGACACCGGTCCGGACCTGAGACAACAGGTTTTGCGCGAAGGTCTGAGCAGGGTCGATGCTGTACTTTATACGCATACACACGCCGACCATCTGCATGGCATTGATGACTTGCGCTCGTTCTGCCAGTTACAGCGCGAACAGATCCCACTTTATGGTAATCAGGCAACCATGCAACATATCTCGGACAAATTCTCCTACGTACTGAGAGAGCCCGGCGACTACTGGGATCTGCCCGTGCTGGCTGCCAGGAAGCTGAGTGAGCCGATGGAGCTTTTTGGTGTCAAAGTCACGCCGATTCCGGTCAAACATGGCAACAGCGATATCCTTGGTTACCGCATCGGAAATATCGGCTATATCACCGACGTCTCAGCCATTCCAGAGAGTTCGCTGGCTTTGCTTGATGGTCTGGAACTACTGATGCTGGATTGTCTGCGGTTTAAATCGCATCCTACCCACATTAATCTGGAACAAAGTCTGGAGTATGCCGGTCGTATCAAGGCAGATCAGACTTACCTGATCCACATGACGCATGAAATTGAATTTACCGCAGTCAGTCAACGACTGCCGCCTAATGTACGTTTGGCTTATGACGGCCTGAGAATCGACACTCGATGAAACTGCTGCACAATGCAAGCATCTGACAAAAGTGCGATAATCCGACATTACTTTTTAACGCATGACTAGAATTAGGAACAGATATGCTACTTAGTAGAAAAACCTGCATTTCTCTTGCCGTTATCGGCTCGGTTTTCACGATCAATCCGGTTATCGCAGAACAGGAAACCAGTAAAACCACAACGCAAGCCAAGGCGAAAAAGACTTATACGGAAGATGAGTTTCTGAATGCATTCAGTGGAAAATCACGCAAGGCAATTACCGATCAACTGGGTCAGCCTGTGAAAAAAGAACAGGGCGTCAGGCCTTCCGGCGCCAATGCCGCTATTACACAGTTAGGCGGTAAAGCAGGTGATACCTCCAAACCGGTCAATGTCGAGATGTGGTACTACACTGACATTGTTCGCTATGATGCCAAGCGCACTTACAAACAGACCGAACTGACCTTTGTGAACGATAAAGTGATGAACATCACTTTCTTCAACAACCGATAACTGACTGCCTGGGATAGACTTGCATGGCCTATCCCAGTGACGGCACCAGCACTGCAGCACCATTGATGTTTCCAGCCCGCAAGTCATTCATGGCTTGATTGGCCTGACTGAGCGGGTAAACCACGGTGCGCGTGTTGACCGGAATGTCCGCCGCCAGCGAAAGGAATTCGCTTCCATCTTCCCGGGTCAGATTGGCAACGCTTTTAATCGTTCTTTCGCCCCAGAGCAAGGCATAGGGAAAGGCGGGAATATCCGTCATATGGATGCCAGCGCCAAAGGGGCCACTATCGTATGCGCTGGCATCCATATGACGGAT
>DLMX01000070.1 GCA_002479405.1 Methylophilaceae bacterium UBA7525 | reverse complement strand
ACAAACATCTCATCCATGATTTTCTGTGCCATATCGTCATCGTAGGATTTAAGTGCATCCATCAGTGCTGTTTCATGCTCGCCGCTGATGTAGTTCATGATTTCCGCAGCGGCCTTGATGCCGCCCAGATTCTTCTTCTTGAGATTCTCATTGCCGCTGAGCAATTTGGTCAGCACATCGTTCAATTCCTTCAATGCGGTGGGCTTGACGCCATCAAGGGTGGCGATACGCAACATCACGTCGTGGCGCAGGCGTTCGGTGAAATGGCTGAGTACTTCGGAGGCTTGGTCACGTTCGAGATGCACAAGAATGGTGGCGATGATCTGCGGGTGTTCATTCTTGATGAATTCTGCGACGGTCAGCGCATCCATCCATTTCAGACTTTCGATGCCGCTGGAGTCGCGTTCCTGGATAATCCGGCTGAGCAGGCTGGAAGCCTTGTCTTCGCCCAATGCACGATTCAGTACGGAGCGTACGTAATCGTCCGAATCGAGGCCAAGAGAAGTGTTCTGGCTGGCGGTCGCAAGGAACTCGTTCAGCACGGATTCGACTTCATCATGGCCGATGGTCTTCATTGCGGTCATGGCGGCGCCCAGTTTCTGCACCTCGCGCGGGCTCAAATGCTTCATGACTTCAGAAGCCTCTTCTTCGCCCAGCGCCAGCATGAGGATGGCGCCTTTTGTGATGTTATCTTCAACCATTGCCGCTGACCCATGATGTCACTACATTGGCGACCAATTTCGGATTCTCCTTGGCGATCTGTTTGGTCACTACCAGGTTCTCTTCATAGCCCTGGGCACCAAGGCCCCTGGCCGAAAGACTTTCATTGTTGCTCAACTTGACTACCGAGCCATCGTCAGCCGGGGCCGGCAACAGGGGTGCAGCAGGTGTGATAAGCGTACGCACCATGGGTTTCAGCAGACGCAGATAGAGCAGCAGGATCACGATCAGGCCGATCAGGAACTTGCCGGCATCCTTTGCCATCTCGATGGTTGCCGGTTGCTTCCAGAACGGAATCTCGGGCAGGACTTCCTGTTCTGCGCTGACGAAAGAGTTGTTGACCACCGTCAATGAATCGCCGCGTTCGGCATTGAAACCCATGGCCTGTTTGGCAAGCTCGTTGATCTGGGTTTTTTCATTATCGGTCAGCGGCCGTGTGACGGTTTTGCCATCTGCATCCACGCCGGTGATGTGATTGACGACCACGGCAACCGTCAGGCGCTTGATGCCGCCCATGGGCTGTTGCACGTAACGCACGGTTTTGTCGACCTCGTAATTGGTCGTCACATTCCTTTGTGAGCTGACAGGCGTGGTGACGGCGGTTCCTTCTGCAGGGTCGTTGGCCACAAGGGGGGCAGTAGCAGGTACCGGAGGTTGATTGGACAAAGCCCCGGGGACCCCACCTGTTGTCGTGCTGGTGGAGCTGCTCGATTCGCTGCTCTGCATGCTGCGTACAGTGATGTCTTCCGGCGCCTGGTTCGGCTTGTAGATTTCTGCGGCCTGCTCCACGGTCGAAAAGTCGACCTCTGCAGTGGCCTCGGCGCGCACATTGTTCGCACCGACCAGAGGAATGATGATGGACTCGACACGCTTGATGATATTGCGCTGCAAATCCTCGATATATTTGAGCTTGGCCGGGTCAAGCCCGTCCGACAGGCCATCCTTGCCGGTATCTGACAGCAGGTTGCCGTTCTGGTCAATTACCGTGACATTGGTAATCGGCAGATCGGGCACGCTGCTGGCAACCAGGTGCACAATGGCGCTGACCTGTCTTTTATCCAAGCTGCGTCCGGCGTGCAGGTTAAGCAAGACAGAGGCGGTAGGTTTTTTCTGCTCGCGAGTGAATACGCTGGATTTGGGGATGGCGAGGTGCACCCTGGCTACCTGGATCGTATCCACCGATTGGATGCTGCGTTCCAGTTCGCCTTCCAGTGCGCGCTGGAAATTCACTTGTTCGACGAATTGCGAAACGCCGAATTTCTGGTTTTCCAGCAATTCGAAACCGACGTTGCCGCCTTTGGGTAAGCCTTGTGACGCGAGCTTGAGCCTGGCCTCGTGTACATGGTTGGAAGGCACCATGATGGCACTGCCGCCTTCGGAGAATTTGAAAGGGATGTTCATCTGTTCAAGCGCAGCGACGACAGCGCCGCCATCCTTGTCAGAATAGTTGGAGAACAGAACGCGATAATCGGGCTGCTGACTCCACAGCCAGACCACTGTCATGAATGCGATGACCGCAGCAGCGCCGATGGCCAGCATGAACTTGCCGCCCATCAAGGATTTGCCCGCCTGGGCAAGTCCGCTACCGCCATTCATCGAAACTTCTGCTGTTGCCATTTGCTACTCCATTCAGAACTTGTTGCATCGAGTCTTTCCTATTGGATGTCATTATGGGGTGGTCAACAAATATCAATTGGTGGAATAGAGGAGGAATCCTCGGCTTAATTCAAGGATTTCATTTTGCCCGGAATGCTAAATTGAGCATGTCATAAAAATATAGACGAGAAAGCAATGAATACCGGAGCCATAGACGCAAACAGAATCCAGTTCATGCTTGCCCAACTCAAGGCGGCAGCACAGAACCCCGCAAACAGCATGAATATCAATGCTATCGGACCCGCCGCACTGAAAGAGTCGCAACAAGCCGGCAAAGTGGATTTTGCAGCAGCCCTGAAAGCCTCACTCAATCACGTTAACAATGCACAAGTGAATGCAGAAACACTGGGCAAGAACTTTGTGCTGGGCGATGACAAAGTCAGCCTGTCGGATGTCATGATTGCCGGGCAAAAAGCCAACATCTCGTTCCAGGCCACGGTGCAAGTGCGTAACAAGCTGGTGTCGGCTTATCAGGACATCATGAACATGCCGGTTTAAACTGGAACCCTGAATTCAAGCCACGGAGAACACCAAGCCACAGAGGGCACAGAGTTCACAGAGAAAACCCCAGAGATTGTCGGGATCATGATTTCCACCTGTCAGGTGACCCTCCCAACGCAGCGCAATCCGCTTTTCCTCTGTGTGGCGCCAACAATAGGCGCTTCAGCGCCATTGGTGGCGGACATGCCCCATGCGGGTACTCTGTGGCTAAAAGACTACTTGCTCAAGGCCTGGTTTTCCATCTGATAGAGCCAGGCAAGGATCTCGGCAATCGCAGTATACAAGGCAGGGGGGATGTGATCGTCCAGATCCACCTGCATCAACAGATTCACCAATTCCTTCGATTCATGCACAAAAATTTCATGCTCTCTGGCACGCGCGATGATCTGCTCAGCAATCAGTCCGTGCCCCTTGGCGACGACATGTGGTGCCAGATCGCCAGCCTCGTAGGCCAATGCGACCGCCTGCTGCTTAGGGTTGTGCGGGGTGTTCATGCGCTTGCACCGTTAGATGGTCCAGGGTCTGGCCGGAAGCCTCCAGGCTTTCCACCAGTTTCTGGCTTTGCTGCTTGAGCAGGGCTAGCGTTGACCCCTTGTCAGCAAGCAATTCGATACGCATGTGGCCGTTGACGTGGCTGATGCTGGCCGTGACTTCCCCCAGCCGTGGAAAATGAAGCGTGATCCTGCTGTTGATCATGGTTTCATCTGTATCTGCTGCTTGTGGATCCTGCTGATTGTGATGCCGGTCGTGGCGGCTGATCTCCCATTCCATCTGTTGTCTTGGCCAGACTTCGCCATGCCATAGCAGTCGCTGCTGTTCCAGGGTTTGCAGCTGTTGCGGCACCAGGGAGGTCAGCGTACTCGCGGGCTGGTTCTGTGGTTCCTGCAGAATGGCGGACAAGGGGCGTTTACCGACCAAGTATTCGGCCAAGTGCGATTCATAAAACAGGCCGCTCATGACCAGTGCCTGCCGGAGGTCGTATGCAATTTTACCGACCGGGTTGAAAGGCGAACTGGTGACCGCTTGTTGCGCTTCAAAGCGGTTAGTTGTTTGTTTGTTATTGGTGGTATTGAGAAACTGGTTGATCAACTGCGCAGAAGGGCTGATGCTGGTTTGGCTGACGGAAGGCGCTTGTGAAGAAAGTAAAAAGGTGGGGGTGGGAAAACCGCCCATATAACGCAAAGAGACGAACTCACCGACATGCGTCTCCTTGCCCAGTGCCATTCTGAGGGCGCTGCCGTTAAGGGCTACCAGAAAACTCTGGTCATCCAGCCGCGCCACGACCTTGCCTTGATACAACTGCCCCTTGCTCAGTTGCGCCAGATTGAGTTGCTCGAAACGAAAGCCGAGTTCTTCTGCCGTATCCGCGATCACATGCATCGGCACCATCGGGCTGATGTTGTTGACCGGCGAGATGGCAGGCTTGGTTGACATGGTCAGGAGAGCGCTCTAGTGCCCAGTATTCATTCCATAGGCGTTGCGCAGTTTCTGGCGGTTGCCGCCGCTGTGCATCAAATCTGAAAGCCGGGTCATCCAGGGCTCTACCAGAAAGCGAATCTGTTTGTCTGTCGCCAGGATCTTCTCGATATATTGAATCTTCAGCTTCAGCTCGTCTTTTGACAACGGCACGGATTTATCCATTGCGCGTACGTCTTTCATGCAGGCCGCACAATCGGCCTCGAGCTTTTCCAGCAATTCCCAATCCTCAGCCCGGGTGGCTGCCAGCATTTGCTCGCTGATGTTTGCGACATCGGCATAAAGGCTCAATGTTGTATTACGGTTTGTCATTATTCAGCCCTTCGCCGGCATGTTCTGTTGATTTTGATGATGGATGGCTTGCGGCATTGCCTGCGTTGTGGAGCCCTGGCCATCGGCGATGGCAACCCAGGCAGCCTTGAGGTCGTTGAGCAATTTAACGACTTCCAGCACATACTCCGGCTTGTTCTGCAGATGCCCCACATACAAACGGTTGCTCATGTAGCCGTAAAGCGCATCCAGGCTTTGTGCAATGTCTTCGCCCGCATTCCTGTCGAGAGAGAGCCGCAAGCCGCTTTCGATAATCATGATGGCTTTCGATAGCGCCTCGCCTTTTTTGGCGATATCTTCATTTCGCATATGCATAAGCCCGGCTTGGCAGGCTTCGATCGCGCCTTCGTATAACATCACGATCAGTTTCAGTGGATTGGCATCGACCACACCGGTTTCCAGGTCGATACGCTTGTATGCGCTGACACCTTTGTTAATGGCCCCGAACATATTGATTCCTTTTTTGTATCGATTACTTAGTTGTTGTTGGCTGAAAACTGAGCCAGCTGCTGGGTAAGGTAAGAGCTGGTCGAGTTCATGCTGCTGATCAGCGTTTCGAGCGCGGTAAACTGGGCCCGGTAACGTTTTTCTATCAGCACCAGACGCGCCTCCTGGTTTTCTGTTTCTTTATTCAGCCGGGTGATCGAGCTATTCAAGCCGTCTGTTTTGCTGGTGAGGATGCCTTCTTCATCAAGGAAATCCGAAATCAGGTTATTGAGTTGCGCGGCGAAACCGATGCTGTAAGTGATCGTGCCGCGGTTGCCCAAAGCGCCGCCGGCGATGTTGATGATCAGGCCTTCACTCGCATCGCCAACGCCCCCCTTGAGTGTCGTGCCGGCGCCTGTGGCGGCAACGCCGTTGATCGTGCCGGCGGCATCGGTGATATCCGAGCCGAGCGCGCTGATGTTGATGGCATAAACTCCGGCCCGGGTTTTACTGCTGTTGCCGACAAAACTGATCTGAGCATCTGATGCGGTTGCGCTGGTGGCGAACAGTTTGGCGATATCTTCAAAATTGGTGGCAATCTTGTCTTGCAGCTTGGTACTATCCAAGGACAAGGTACCATCGGCCTTGAAGCCCACCCCGATTTGCGACAGCGAACTCAAGGCGCCGCCGGTGTTGATGCTGCCGGTCAAGGTCGATTTGATTTTGGAGACGATGCTGCGAGTCGTTCCATCGCCTGTCAGTGCCGAGCTTTTTTTTGTAGTCTCGTTGTATTTGGTCAGGTTGGTGATCGTGGTATTGAGGTCGTTGTATGCCTTGACGAAGGCTTCCACCGACGCTTCTATCGCCGCCGTATCAGTCGCGATATTGAGGCCAACGGCTGAACCGCCGCTTGTTTTCAGCAGGTTGAGCGTGACACCTTCGATGGCATCGCTGATGGTGTTGCTGGATTTGACGATATCGATGCCGTCCACATTGAGCAGCGCATCCTTCGCTTCCTGCACCTGTGACAGGTTCTTGCCGCTGCCGCTCGCCAAGGTCGGGTCGAATGCCAGTCGTGAAAGCCCGTTGTCGTCGAGTGCATTGCCGTCATCGTCGGCCACCTCGATCTTGATGCTGTTCACCGTGCCGGAATCCTTGGAGGTGATGACCAGGCGGTTGCCGTTGGTGCTGCCGTCATTGACGATAGAGGCACTCACGCCTGCATTGGCGCTGTTGATGGCATCGCGGACTTTTTCGAGGCTGTCGCTGCCAGCCGGAATGACGACCTCGACAGGGGTTTTGGCGGCGTTTGGGGTGAAGCTGTTGCCGCCGCTATCGTAAGTACCCAGTGTGATGGTGAGCGTGCCGGAACCAACGGTATCCGTCTTGTTTGCAAATCCTGATGTCGCCAGTTTCTGGGTCTGTGCCAGCTGGCTCACGGTAACGGCATAATCCCCGTTGGTCGCCTTGCCATTGGCAGTGGCGGAGAAAATGCTGCTGTCGCTGATTTTGGTGCTTTGCACATTGAATTTGCTGGCGGTCGATAAATTCGCCAGCGCCGTCTGAAAGCTAGCCAGGGAACTCTTCAGCGTACCGAAAGCCGAGATTCTTGATTGCAGCGCGGTTTTCTTTTCCGCAATGATATTCAGCTGCCCGCTTTCTGCGGCAACAAGCTGGGACACGATCGAATTGACATCGAGTCCTGAGGCGATACCTGACGCTGTGATGGCCATAAACTATCCTTTCAATCAGAAGACAGGCAACTCGTTTGACCTGTACGCTGGTAATCGAAACGCGATAAAACCGAATATCGCTTAGCCTATCGCAGCTTGCGCATTACCCATCAGTTGAACTGCAAAGCAAATTACGCGCTGTTCTATTGATTAATGCCGTGATTAAGGGCTGTGATCCAGGCTGTTCAATCAATCAGGCAAATCAGGCGCGGTCTGAAATGACTAAACCCTGCAAGCGTGCAAGGTTCTTTGATATTGCCAGGGCTTCGGTATTCGGCACTTGCCTTAATACTTTCTGGGTCTCGGAATCGAGCACCCTTACGACGATCTTTCCAGACTCCTGGTCCATCGTGAAATGAATGCTCTGATGCGAGGCTGCAATGACGCGATTCAGGCTTTCCACCGCCTGCTGCATCTCTTTCACATCGGGTTGTGGCGTCTCGTTTGCGGGTTTACTAGGCACCGCTGGCGCATCTGCTACATTGGTTCTTGCACGATAAGAGCCTAGTTCTCTTACGGCACCTAAACCATTGATAGATGTAATCGACATGATCTGGATTCCTTACGTTCCAACGCGGGGGATTAGCTATGCTCCCCCGCGCCGGTTGTTTTTAATGATGCTTGTGCTGACTTAGCCTCTCAGCAGAGTCAGTACGTTGTTGGGCAAGGAGTTCGCTTGCGCCAACATCGCAGTACCTGCTTGCTGGAGGATCTGGCCGCGTGTCAGGTTGGCAGATTCAGCCGCAAAGTCTGCGTCCATGATGCGTGAACGTGCAGCGGACTGGTTTTCAACAGACACTTGCAAGCTGCTGATGACGGACTCGAAACGGTTTTGTACCGCACCCAATGTCGCACGGGAGGTATTGACGGAATCGAGAGCAGTGTCGATCAGGCCGATGGCGGTCGTTGCGTTTGCATTCGTAGTTACGTCGCCTGCAATACTGGCGGCAGCTGTTGAAGCAACAGCGATCGTGTCGGTTGCATCAGCGCCGACCTGGAAAGTGTAGCCGGTACCGAAAACAGCTGAACCGTTGAACTTGGTGGCGGTGCCGATACGTGTAACTTCAGCAACCAGTTCCTGATATTCAGCATCCAGGTTGGCCAAGTCGCCCGTACCGTTGGTGCCGTTGGCACCCTGAACTGCCAGCTCACGCATACGTTGCAATGCATCCGACACCTTGCCGAGTGCACCGTCGGCGATCTGCGCGAATGAAATCGCATCGTTGGCGTTACGGATGGCAACGGTCTGGCCACGTGCTTGTGCATCCATACGGGTTGCAATCGCGAGGCCGGCAGCATCGTCCTTGGAGCTGTTGACGCGCAAGCCGGAAGACAGGCGTTGCAATGAAACGTTCAGGCTCGATTGGGATGAAGTCAGGTTACGTTGAGCATTAAGTGAAGCAATGTTGGTGTTGATTACAGCAGCCATTCTGATTCTCCTTTACTTGGGTTGATTCGTCATTCCGGTGAGTGACCCTCAATGCTGCTTCGCCATGTTCCACTGTGCAGTATTGTTGAGTTGTTTATCGGATGCTTTTTGAGAAAATTTAGGGTTACCTGAAAATTTTTTCTCACTTCACAGCCGATTGCTGACCGGTGTAAGTCAGATGTCGGCAGCTGCTGCGGAAAACTTTAGTGATTAGATTGGTTTTTGATACCAAACAATGATTTATGTTTGATTTCGGCGTGATGGAAGCCGGATTTGTGCGGTATCAATCTATTGCCAAGTTCTGTTAGTATCTTCCCGGGTTGGATATTCAATGGGTGTATGTTCTTTCTATCTGGAATGGTCATTAATGTTTAGTAAACAAATCACTAAATGAATAGGCGCGATGTTTATAAACGGGATTCACCCACTTCCCAGACAAATTTCAGATGTATTAATGGGGCAATTAGAAGAGTAATTGGATACGATTAGCGAAACGCAGAATAATGATGCCGAACTGATCGCCATGCTTTCCCGGTATATGGCGGAAAGCAATCATGCCCCGGCCTTGTTTGTTGTCGATTTGAACGACGAGTACCGGATATGTCATGCCAGTGCCTCTAGTAGCTGGTTACTGGCGCAGGGGGGCTATTTACCAGAGAGCATCCCAGCGCTTACTCCTGCAAAGCTTAAGCAGATATGGCGCATCGTCTGCAAGTCCGGCACATTTGCCATGGATGCCGATTTCCGCAACGTGCACGGCCATAAGGTAATCGAGATAACCTTTTCTCGGCTGGAAAACGATAATCGGACCCTGATGGTAGGGCATATACGCGACATTACCGGGCACAGGCGAACGGAAGAAATGCTTGCATTATGCGAGCAGGAATTCCGTAGCTTGGCGGAATGCTCACCCAATCCTATTATCCGCTACGATCATGAGGGTCGCATCTGTTACCTCAATAGCGGGCTGGCCCGTGTTTTGGGCGTATCCGATGCCAAGGAGGTCATAGGTAAACTCCCCAGCGAGGCTTGGCCGGACGGGCGCCACGATGCAATCCAGCAGGCGGCTATGCGGGCGCTGGAGACGGAAGCTGAAGTCTGTATCGAAGTCTGTGCACAGAGTGCCAGTGAACCGGATTTTTATCAGGTCCGCGTTGTCCCCGAGCGGGATGTTGCCGGGCAGGTTATCGGCACTATTGCTTTCGGTGTGGACATCACCTCCATCCGCAGTGCCGAGCGCCAGTTGACGAACTTTGTCGCCAATTTCCCCGGTTTCGCTTTTTCCTTTCGTCTGTCGCCAGATGGGCATGCCAGTTTCCCCTTTGCCAGCCCCGGCATTGAAAAGCTTTATGGGTTGAAGCCCGAGGACGTAGAGGAGGACATGGCGCCGCTACATGCCTTGGCGCATCCAGAGGACCGGCCGCGTATTGAGGCCGCGATTGCCGAATCGGCGCGGACGCTGCTGCCTTTGCAAGGGGAGTCCCGCATATGCCGCCCCGGCTTGCCCGAGCGCTGGGTCGAGTACCGTTCCATGCCTATGACAGAATCTGACGGCAGCATCATCTGGCACGGCATCATGCTCGATATCACCGAACGCAAGGCTGCGGAGAGGCAACTTACCTTGCTGAATTCCTCGCTCGACCATGTCAATGACACAGTTCTCCTGATCAGCGAAGATGCCAATATTCTTTATGTCAACGAAGAGGCCTGCCATATCCTTGGCTATCCGCGCGATCAGTTACAGGGCATGCGTATCGCGGACATCGACCCAGACTATCAACTGGCAGTCTGGCCCAGTCATTGGCGCGACCTCAAGGCCCATCGCACACTCAACTTCGAGAGCCGCCACAAGACCTCTGATGGCCGGATTTATCCAGTGGACATTACCGCCAACTATGTCGAGTTCGAGGGAGTGGGTTACAACCTGGCCATTTGCCGCGATATTTCTGAACGCAAGCAAGCTCAGAATGCCTTGCAACGCAGCCAGTCAGCACTGGAAGAAGCGCAACGCATTGCCCACATCGGTAGCTGGGACGTGGATATGGTCAACGATGTGCTGACCTGGAGCGATGAAACCTTCCGCATCTGGGAGATCGACAAAACCCAGTTCGCTGCAACTTTTGCGGCATTCCTTGAAACCGTGCATCCCGAAGACCGTGAGAAAGTCGCCCGAGCCTACAATCAGTCGATCATCGACAAATCTTTGTATCAGGTCGAGCATCGATTGTTGTTCCCGGATGGCCGGGTGAAATACATTCAGGAATTCGGTGAGCCTTATTTCGATCAGGATGGGCGTCCAAAGCGTTTTATCGGCACCTCGCTGGATATTACCGAACGCAAGCAGGCCGAATTGGCGCTGATTGCGCGCGAGCGCGAATTTCGCACCTTGGTGGAAAACCTGCCGACCTACGTGGTTCGGCTTGATCACGATTTGCGGCATGTCTATGTCAACCCTGCCTATCTCAAGGCGGTTGGTCTTCCCGCGTCGGATATCCTCGGCAAGCATGTCAGTGCGTTCTGGCGTGCGGAAAATGTGTCGGTCGACGCCTATATCGTCTTGCTGACCAGTGTGTTGCGGTCCGGGATGCAGGAAGAGCTCACGCTGGAATGGCGGGACGAAGCGGGGCGGCTTATCAGTCATCTTGTGCGCGTGAGTCCGGAATTTTCGGCAAACGGAAAAGTGCAGGGTCTGCTGGTATTGGGCTTCGATATTACCGAGCGCAGTCGCCAGCAAGCACTCGAAGTTGAGCGCCAGCGTGTGTTTGAAGCGATTGCGCACGGCGGTGAATTGAACGAAACGCTCAAACAGGTGGCCCGCTACGTTGAGTCAGCCAAGTCTGGCCGATACTGTTGCATTCTGTTACCGGACGAGGACGGAAGCCGTCTAATCAGTGTTGCTGCGCCATCGCTCCCGGTACCTTGCCCGAGCAGCCTGGAAGGCATCGAACTGTGCGAGGAAAATGGTTGTTGTGCCACCGCAGCATTGCGCGGCGAGCGCATTGTCGTTGAAAACTTTAATCATCACGGCTATCAGCACAGCTGTCAGGATTTTGCCCGCAAAAACAGCTTGGCGGCATGCTGGTCGGAGCCGATTCTGGAGTCATCCGGCAAGGCACTTGGCGTCGTGGTCATTTACCGCGAACAAGTTGCAGAAGCCGATAGTCAGGACTTGACCTTGCTACGGCATGCCGGATATTTGTCCTCGATTGCCATCGAACGCAAGCGCCTCGAGTCACGGATGATGTACCAAGCGAGCTATGACAGCCTTACTGACTTGCCCAACCGTCGCTTGTTCGGCCAACGGTTGAGCGAGGAAATCGCCAAGGCAAAGCGGGCAAGGGAAGGCCTGGCGCTGCTTTTCATCGACCTTGATCGCTTCAAGGAGGTCAATGACACGCTGGGGCATGATGTCGGTGATTTGTTGCTGACCGATGCGTCCAAGCGCATCCGGGCCTGTGTGCGCGAATCGGATACTGTGGCCCGCTTGGGCGGCGACGAGTTTGTCGTCATTCTTACGCAAGTCGAGGACATCTCTAACCTGGGGCGGCTGACGCAAAATATTATCGACCATATGGCCCAGCCCTTCCATCTGGGCGAGCACACGGCCTACATTACAGCCAGTATCGGCATTGCTGGCTACCCGTTGGATGCCGACAGTGCAGAAGGCTTGATCGGCTGCGCCGACCAAGCCATGTATGCAGCCAAGGAGCAGGGCCGCAATAATTTCAGCTTCTTTACCAGCGCCATGCAGCAACAGGCGCAGGCAAGAATGCTGTTGGCTAAAGATCTGCGTGATGCGCTCGTCAACGACCAGTTCCAGGTCTGGTATCAACCCATCGTCGATATCGCTACCGGCGAGGTGGTCAAGGCCGAAGCCCTGCTACGCTGGAAACATCCGCTACGCGGGATGGTGCCGCCGGATAAGTTCATCCCCATCGCCGAGGAAAACGGCCTTATCTGCGATATCGGCGATTGGGTTTTCCGTCAGGCGGTGCAGCTTGTGCAACGCTGGAACCGGCTTCCGGCATTCCAGCGGCAAATCAGCATCAACCTATCGCCACGGCAATTTCTGAGAGGAAATCTTGACGCCGCGTGGCTGGAGCATCTTGAGCAACTGGATTTCGACCCGGCACAAATCACCATCGAAATCACCGAAGGACTGTTGCTCGACGACCGCCCTGAAATCATGGAAACACTTGCCCGGCTTGGTCTGTCAGGTATGCAGGTTGCGTTGGATGATTTCGGTACGGGCTATTCGGCCATGGCCTATCTCAAAAAATTCCCCATCGACTACCTCAAGATCGACCGCTCCTTCGTGCGTGATCTTGTAACCGATCCCGGTGATCGCGCCATTGCTGAAGCCATGGTCGTCATGGCGCACAAACTGGGGATCAAGGTCATTGCCGAGGGCGTCGAAACAACCGGACAGCTTGACCTGCTGGCAGCGGTAGGCTGCGAATACGTGCAGGGCAACCTCTATGGCAAGCCAATGCCGGAAGAAGAGTTCCTGGCCTTTGTGGCACAAGTGTATTTGAAGTGCCCACCATGAAACTATTCATGGACTTTCCCTTTTGGTTCGATGATCCAGTAGGGGAACTCAGCCATCGCAGCTTTCGCTGCTGCCTGGGGACAAAGAACCGGTCTATTCGGAATCGATCAGGTGATTCTTGATGGCGTAATGGGTGATTTCAGAGTTGTTGTGCAGATGCATTTTTTCCAGCAGGCGCGCTCGGTAGACGCTGATGGTCTTGACGGAAAGGCAGAGTTTCTCGGCAATCTCCCCAACTGTCATGCCGGATGCGATCATGGTGAGTGTCTGGAATTCACGGTCGGAAAGCGTCTGGTGCAGCGGTTTTTCTTCGCTGCCCAGATGGTTGGCCAGGCTTTCGGCCACGCTGGCAGTCAGGTATTTCTTGCCTTTGGCAACGGTGCGGATGGCCGTTACCAGTTCTGAAGATGCGCCTTGTTTGGTCAGGTAGCCGGAGGCGCCTGCCTTCAGGGAGCGGATCGCATATTGATCCTCTTTATGCATCGAGAGCATCAATACAGCCAGGTTCGGGTTTTCTTTCTTGAGGATTTTTAGCGCTTCAACGCCGTTGCGATCCGGCAGCGAGATATCCAGGACGACCACATCAGCCGGACTTTTGCGCGCAATCATGATGGCTTCAGTCGTGCTCTCTGCTTCTGCTATGACTTGGATATCATCAGTTTCGGAGAGGATTTGTTTCAGGCCGTCACGCAATATGGCGTGATCGTCAGCAAGAATGACTTTGATAATGGACGGGCGCATTGTACTCAAGAGGTTAAAGCAGCTTTCTGATGCTGTTGCTAGATGTCTAGCTTATAGCATGGATTATAAGGAAGTCTCACCAAAATTTTGGTACCGGCAATCAGTCCCGGCTCGATAGATATCCGTCCGCCCACTGCCTGCACGCGTTCTACCATGCCTCTTAGTCCGAAGGCATGCTTTTTGAGTTTGTCTTCAGGCTTGATGCCGATACCGTCATCGCTTATTTGCAACACGATTTCGTCGGCTTGATGCATCAATTCAACTTCAATCGAACCCGCCTTGGCGTATTTGGCGGTATTCGTATTCGCCTCCTGACAGACTCTGAACAGGACGATGGCGCTATCCATGTCCAGTTCGAGATTCTCTTCGTTAGTTTTGAAGCTGACAGGAATGCCCATTCTATTTTCAAATTCCCTTGCATGCCACTCCAGCGCTGCGACAATGCCAAGCTCAAGCACGCCCGGCCTCAAGTCCGCGGTAATCTTGTGCGTATCGTCAAACGTGCTGTCTACCAGCTCTTCCAGTTTCATGGCTTTTTCAATCAGCGCCGGTTGTTGCTTTTCCAGGCCCTTGATCAGGGATGAAATGCCAATCTTAATGGCCGACAGGTTGCCGCCGATATTGTCATGGATTTCACGCGCGATATGCAGTCTCTCCTGTTCTTTTACCAGGGCCATATGCGAGGAGAGTTCTTCAAGTTGCTGGTTTGAGCGCTCCAGCTCCTTTTTTTCCTTCTTGCTCTGGGTGATATTGGTGATGAGGCCGCACCATTGAACCTGCCCCTGGGCATTCAGCATTGCGCTGGCACGCAGGTTGACCAGTTTGATATCCTGCCATTCTTCAATCCATAGCCCACCTTCCCAGTTCCAGGCAGACCGATTTTCGGCCGATTCATGCATGCTCTTGAAGAAAGACTCGCGATCTTCCGGCAGGATGATTTCGATGAGTCGCTCCGGCGCCTTGAACAGAATATCGGAGTGAGCGCCCAGCAATGCATAACATCCATCGCTGAGATAATTGAAGACAATGTCATTCCGGTTATTGAGGGTGCATTGAAACACCAGGCTGGGGATGTTCGAAACAATCGCCTTGAAACGGTTGGTGATTTCATCCAGTGCCATTTTCTCGTTCCGGCTCTGGGTGATATTGGTGATGATGCCGCTCCAAAGCACTTTGTCCTGTTGGTTCCTGGTCGCAGTGGCACGCAGACTGACGGATTTCACGTCCTGCCATTTTTCCATCCATAATCCGCCTTCCCAGTTCCATACGCTCAGGCTGGCTGCGGATGCTCGCATGCTTTCAAGGAACGACTCGCGGTCGGCAGGCAAAATTATGTCGAATAACAGATGCGGGTTGGCGTTCAATTGCTCCGGCGTTATACCCAGCATGGCCTGGCAGCCTTCGTTCACGTAGCTAAAGCTGATTTCGTTGTTTTCGTTCAGTGTGCATTCAAATACCAGGCCGGGGATATTGGAAAGTATGGTTTTTAAACGTGATTCGATTCGGATGAATTCATGCGGCTTGTTGCCGGCTTGTCCGATGCTGTGCGGGTGTGTCTGGTCTTGCTCGTTCTGGTTTGCACTCTCTCCGAGACTGTTGAACGACGTCTCCTGCCATTGCGCTGTGTGCGATTCATTCATCCGGTCCCATGACGATAAGTCGCTGGTTGAGCGGATCATGCTTGTCGGGGCCGGGTTCTGGTTTTCAGTCACTGATTCCATTTGATAGATTCGACTTGAAAATGTATTCGTTAATAAGTTATTCACTGAATCATTGAGCGAAATTCATACCATGGATATTTTTTGGTCAATGCCCGGCATGGGGTCTCGTAACCTTTTGAATAAAAATTGATAAATTTCAGGCGTGCAGGTGCTTGAATTTTCCGGTCATGTTGAAACGTTAACGGTATATCGGCTGAGTGTTGAATAACTTGAATACTTGTCGAGATTTCGACTAATTTTCTGATGGCTGGTAATTCTCAATCAGATTGCTCGAGAGGTGATGATGAGGAGAATCAGGTTTGTGACCGGACATCGGCAGAAAACGTAGGAGGCAGGTATTGAGGTCGTCAGTATTTTTACATTGCTTTATTATATAAATCATGTAGTTAAGATTTTTTTTAGTAAAAAATCAAATTTCCCCTAAAGTTTTTCGGGGCGATGCCGATGGCTAATTTGTTAATTATTGGACTTCGTCAAAGATTCAACATTTTCCTGCGTGCGAGGGGGTATTCCTGAATAGATTGGTGATGAAATCATGACGTGTGTAACGGGATGGAGAAGGCGGATATAGGCCTGATATAAAAGATTAATTTAAAATAATTTATTTTGACTATGTACGTGTTTGTAGGACAAACACGTACATGGCTTTTATTGTTTTCCCGACAGGCATTCCCACCTTTTGCCTGACAAAAAATACCGACAAAGTCTCATTTGAATAATTTCCCATCGCGCGCAAAGTACGTGCTCATAGCGGCCAGTGCTTATAACAGCTTGGTCGTTGCAAAAAAAAACGAGATGTATCTTTATCAGGGAAAATAACATGTCAATTGAAAACACTTTGTCTGAAATTCGTGACATCAATCTCAACTATCTGATGCTTGCTCAGCAGATGATTCGCGAGGATAAGCCTGCTGCGATTTTCCGTTTGGGCGTCAGCCAGGATATCGCCAACCTGATCGATAGTCTCAGTAATTCACAGCTAACCAAGCTGGCCAATGCCCAGATGATGCTTGCGCGTTTTCGTTTTGACGACTGCAGCATCCTGAACATGCTGACCAGCTATAACAAGGACAGCGCACTGACCAATGCGCATGCCGTGATGTTGATGGCCAATCAGCCTGTCGAAGTGATTGCATAAGCAAAAGTTTCCATAATTCAAAAGTTTCCATAATTAAAGCGTAGTGAATCCGCTGTTTGGGGGAGAGAAGCATGGTCAAGAAAAGTGTCGTAGAAGAAGCCGAACAAATTCATCTGGCAATCGAGCTGATAAATCTGGGGGCGCGTCTGCAGATGCTGGAAGCGCAGACAACCCTGTCGCGGGAGCGCTTGATCAAGCTTTACAAGGAGTTGAGAGGCGTTTCGCCACCCAAGGGCATGTTGCCGTTTTCAACCGACTGGTTTTTAACCTGGCAGCCCAATATCCATGCATCCATGTTCCTGAATATTTATGACTTCCTGGTTGAATATGCGGATGTGCAAGGCATTCATGCGGTCATGAAGGCCTACAGGATCTATCTCGAGCAAGCGGGCAAGAGCCGCGATGAGGAACCTGTCCTGTCCCTTACCCGGGCCTGGACCCTGGTCCGGTTCATCGACAGCAAGATGTTGAAGCTGGCGCCATGCACCTGTTGCGGTGGCAAGTTCGTCGTTAATAATTACGACCTGAATGAGAACTATCAGTGCGGTATCTGCCACGTGCCTTCGCGTGCCGGTAAAACCAAGCAGGCGAAAGAAGCGCAACTGATGTCAGCATCCAGCGCTGCCTGAGTCCGTGATGGAGCCCCATGCGAAACGGGTGTTAGTACAGGCTGACTCATCCCTGTTTGTAGAAACCCCGCGACATTTCTCTGTAAAGAGGCCTGTCGCGGGGTTTTTGTCATCTGCTGCGCCGGACGATGGGCAGGGTTTGCAGAAATCAGGATGGAAACCGGCACCCCTGGCCTTGATGCTGCAGATTGCCGCATTGCCTGTGACAGCGGCGGCCCAGGTGGTCATTGGGCAATACACCGGGCTGGTGCCCGATCTTTATATGCTGGCCATTCTTCAAGGCGGCAGCGCCATGCTGCTATCCGTCATGTGCAGGATGGATGTCTGGTGGCGGGCGATCCAGTGTTTATTTCCAGTTGGATTGCTGGTCATGCATCAGCTTGCATTGCCGTCCTGGATTTATTTCCTGGGCTTTGTGTTTTTCCTGAGCCTGTTCTGGACCACGTTCCGCACGCAGGTTCCTTTCTATCCATCGCGGCCGGATGTCTGGCGCCGAGTGGCCGCGTATCTGCCGCAAGACCGGCATATTAATCTGATCGATATCGGCAGCGGTCTGGGCGATTTGATCATGTACCTTGCCGGGGGCATGCCGCAGAGCCGGTTCACCGGCATCGAGATTGCGCCCTTGCCCTGGCTGCTCAGCCGCTGGCGCGCACGGATGCGCGGTATCAGTAATGCCGGTTTCGAGCTGGGCGATTACGAGATGCTGGATTTTGCACAATACGATGTGGTCTTCGCATATTTGTCGCCCGCCGCCATGGAGTCGCTCTGGCAGAAAGCGTCGCGCGAGATGCAGCCCGGCAGTATGTTAATGAGTTATGAGTTTGAAATTCCCGGTGCCGAGCCCGACTGTGTTCTGCAGCTAGAGGGCAGGCCCTCCATCTATGTCTGGCATATTTAAATAAGCCTGTTTCCCCGGCTTTACCAGCTTCATCTGCCCCTGCCACCATTCAAGTTTTCATCTTCCGGGCCGTAAATCTCAAAGCAACCTGTGAAACCCGTTTTAGTTCTCGGGATTGCATCATGCAGCCAGCCGTTAAGCTTAAGGCATGTGCTAAAGGCGTGTGATAAGTGCGCGAGCGGGCCAGAAGCGCTGCTGAAAGAACGCTGTGGATATGGATGCTACAGAAATATAAGCGAAACAAGAATCTTCTAAGCCGGAGTTTGTATCTATGTTCGTGATCATTGGATATGTCGTTGTCCTGGGGGCGATATTTGGCGGCTATGCGCTGGCAGGCGGCCATCTTGGCGCACTGTGGCAGCCACTGGAAGTGCTGATGATCGGTGGCGGTGCCCTGGGGGCTTTCATTGTCGGCAATAACGCAAAGGCTTTGAAGGCCACATTCAAGGCCCTGCCCAGCGTATTCAAGGGCTCCAAATTTACCAAATCGCTGTATATGGATTTACTTGCCTTGTTGTATGAAATTCTCAACAAGATACGCAAGGACGGCATGATGTCCATCGAGAACGATGTTGAAAATCCCGAGGATAGCGCGCTTTTCGCAAAGTACCCGAAGGTGCTTGCCGATAAACACCTGATCGAATTCATTACCGATTATCTGCGCCTCATGGTCTCCGGCAACATGGATGCCTTCCAGATCGAGAACCTGATGGATAACGAAATCGAGACCCATCACATGGAAGGCCATGTGCCTGTGCATTGCATTGCCAGGGTGGGGGATGCGCTCCCTGCTTTCGGCATTATCGCTGCGGTCATGGGGGTGGTGCACACCATGGAAAATGTGGCGCTACCGCCAGCTGAGTTGGGCATTCTGATCGCGCATGCCCTGGTTGGTACCTTTCTCGGTATTTTGCTGGCTTACGGATTTGTCACGCCGCTTTCCGGATTGCTGGAGCAGAAGCTGGAAGAAAGCACCAAGATGTACCAGACCGTCAAGGTCACCTTGCTTGCCAGCCTGAATGGATATGCCCCGGCTATCGCCGTCGAATTCGGTCGCAAGGTGCTCTATTCATCCGAGCGCCCCGGCTTCAATGAGCTGGAAGATTTCGTCAAGCAGGCAAAGTCGAGATGATGGCGCACTTCATTCTGTTGATGTCGACCGGAGCCGATTGAAATGGCACAAGACGCAATGCGCCCGATTATCGTCAAGCGTATCAAGAAGGTCTCGGGTGGACATCATGGTGGTGCCTGGAAGATTGCCTATGCCGACTTTGTCACGGCCATGATGGCGTTTTTTCTTTTGATGTGGCTGTTGGGGTCGACCACCAAGGCGCAACTTGAGGGTATTGCGGAATATTTCCAGACGCCACTCAAGGTTGCGCTGCAAGGCGGGCATGCCGTCGGCAACAGCAAGGTGATATTGAAAGGCGGCGGCCAGGATTTGACCAGCCAGAAAGGGCAGGTCAAGCGTGGCGATAATGCACCGGACGACAAACTGGATATAGAGAAAAACAAGCCCATGAGTTATGAAGAGGCCAAGGCCGAGCTGCTCAAGCAGGAGCGCCTCCGGCTGGAAGACCTCAAGAAGCGAATCGAGGAGGCGATTGATGCCAGCCCGATGTTGCGCCAGTTCAAGAATCAATTGCTGCTGGATATTACTTCCGAAGGTCTGCGCATCCAGATTGTGGATGAGCAGAATCGTCCGATGTTCGCCCTCGCCAGTGCCCAGCTGCAGCCTTATGCACGTCAGATTCTGCTTGAGATCGGCAAGATGCTGAACGGTGTACCCAACAAGATCAGTTTGTCCGGGCATACCGATGGGGCCACCTATAACCGTGGTGAGAAAGGCTACAGCAACTGGGAGCTTTCCGCCGACCGTGCAAATGCCTCCAGGCGCGAACTGGTGGCTGGCGGTATGGATGAAGCCAAGATGCTGCGCGTTGTCGGTCTGTCATCTGCCGTGCTATTCGATAAAAAAGATCCGCTGAATCCGGTTAACCGACGTATCAGCATCATCGTCATGAACAAGCAGGCCGAGGAAAACGCGATCAAGGATGATTCCCCTGTTGATGTGCCGGTAGACGGTGATCGGTCCGCTCTTGAAGCGGCGGTTGCTGTGAAACCCGATAACTGATGCTGTTTTTATTGTTTATTCCATGAATTGAATGCGCAAAAGGCAGGGTAACTTATATGAGGCAAGCAATGAGTAGGCAGAATGATTCGCCCGTGCCGGAGCTTGGAAGAGTGTTGGCGGCTCTGTGCGAAAACGGCAGCCAGCACTTGTCCCGGGTGGAGTCCGACCTGGTGCAGACCATGTTTTTGTTGAACGAGGCGATTGAAAAGATCGGACAGCATTTCACTGCGATTCACCAGGCAGTGAGTGAGCAGCAGGCGGAGCTGGAACTGCTGTTGGCGCAGACGGGTTTGCCTGCGCAGCTGGCGGACAGTAAACAGCTTGAGGTATTGCGTGACCTACGGGAGGTGATCGGCGATGAAGTGAATTCTGCCGTGGTCGGATTGCAATTCCATGACCTGACCAGCCAATTGCTCTCGCGCACGATCAGCCGTACGAATGGCTTGCGCGATCTGCATTTGACCTTCAAGGCACATGGGGAAGGCATAAGTGCCGGTCATGAGCCTGGGGCGATGGCCCGGCAGCTGGATGAAATGGGTGAAAGCCTGAAACTGTGCCACATCGATTTGGGCAGCGAATCCTGCCATTCCGTGCGGCAGCAGCATTTGGGGTGTGGCGAAATTGAATTGTTTTAAGGGTTTTAAAAACAACAAAGGAGCCGGCTCGCTTACAGGCTCATCGATACAGGGAAAGAACACAGATGGCAAAGACAATTTTGGCGGTAGATGATTCCGGCTCGTTGCGCCAGATGGTGGCGTTCAGTTTGCAAGCCGCCGGCTACAACGTCGTGCAGGCGGTGGATGGCCAGGACGGATTGAACAAGGCAAAAGAGAAAACGGTAGACCTGGTGCTGACCGACCAGAACATGCCGATCATGGACGGACTGACCTTGATCAAGTCCCTGCGCGGTTTGGGCTCGTACCAGAAAGTGCCGATTCTGATGCTGACGACGGAATCCAGCGATGAGATGAAGGCCAGGGGCAAGGCTGCCGGAGCCAATGGCTGGCTGGTCAAGCCGTTCGATCCAAAGCGCTTGATTGAAGTTGTGCAGAAAGTGATCGGTTAGTTTGTGCAGGAAGTGGCGTGAGCAAGTCGATCTCACCCAGATAACCAGAAAGTACCCGGGAGCAGTGCGATGACAGTGGATATGAGTCAGTTTTATGAGGTCTTCTTCGATGAGGCGGAAGAGTTGCTGGCGGAAGCCGAGCGACTGCTGCTGGCAATCGATGTAGCGAACCCGGACAACGAGGACCTGAACGCCATCTTCCGTGCCGCACATTCGATCAAGGGAGGCGCAGCCACTTTCGGTTTCATGGATATGACTGAGATCACCCATGTGCTGGAAAACCTGCTGGACAGGATACGCAAGCATGAAATGGCGCTGACGGTTGAGCATGTCGATGCTTTTCTGGCCGCCAAGGACGTGATTGAGATGGAACTGGACGGGCATCGTCACGGAGCGGACGTGGATCAGGATCAGGTGGCGGCAGTCAAGACGCGGCTGGCTTCCCTGACCCAGGCTGAGGCGGTGGCAGATTCTGCGCCTGCCGTGACGCCTGCGGTTCCTGTCGAGACGAGCCAAGTGAGTGCTCACGTTGTTGCTCCTGCCGCGGCTTTGCCGCCACCGGCCGAAGGGCTGACGCAGTTCAATATCCTGCTGCCAGAACTCAAGGAAAAGGATATTGCGAATTTGCAGGAAGAGTTGGGTTTGTTGGGCGAGGTGGCAGCAAGCAAACATGAAAGCGGCCGCACTCTATTTACGCTGAATACCGACTCCAGCGAGTCGGACATTGTTTCAATCTGCTCATTTATCCTGAACCCGGATGATCTAGTGATTACGCAGGCAGGTGTCAATACCGTGCCACCTGTCGATGCGGTTGCCATTGCTGCTGAAAATACCGTGGGAAAAACAGACGAGGCCGCCGATACGGATGCTGGCTCAAAGGTCAAAGTACATGAAGAAGCCGGCTATGGCTTGTTCGCGGAAGACGGCAAAGAGGCGGTGGAAGAAGGCTATGGTTTCTTTGCGCCTTTTACCCCGCATGCCGACGCACAGCAGTCATTGAAGATTGATGACAATACGGCACCGATAAGCCAGGAGGAGATTGCCAAAGCAGTGGCAAGCCCTGTTGAAACAGTGGCGGCTGCAAGCAAGGCTCCGGCGATTGCTGAAAAGAGCGAAAAAAGGAATCCGGCCAAACCGGATGCCGGGCATGCCAATGCCGAAACCACGTCGATACGCGTAGGGGTGGAGAAGGTCGACCAACTGATCAACCTGGTCGGGGAGCTGGTGATCACCCAGGCCATGATCGAGCAGCGTATCAATGCGTTGGACCCCATACACCACGAGGCGCTGATCAACAGTGTCGGCCAATTGACCCGTAATACGCGCGATCTGCAGGAAGCGGTCATGTCCATCCGCATGATGCCGATGGACTTTGTCTTTTCGCGTTTTCCGCGCATGGTGCGCGATCTGGCTGGCAAGTTGGGCAAGAAAGTGGAGCTGGTCACAGTTGGTGCTGCGACCGAGTTGGACAAGGGTTTGATCGAGCGCATTGTCGACCCTTTGACGCATCTGGTGCGCAACAGTGTCGACCATGGTGTCGAGACACCGGAAAAACGCAAGGCCGCCAACAAGCCGGAAACGGGAAAACTCACATTATCTGCGGCACACAAGGGTGGCAGCATTGTCATCGAAGTGACGGATGACGGTGCCGGCCTCAACCGCGACAAGTTGCTTGCCAAGGCGAAAAGCAATGGCTTGAACGTCAGCGAGAACATGTCCGATAGCGATGTGTACCAGTTGATTTTTGCGCCGGGGTTTTCAACGGCGGAAGTCGTCACCGATGTTTCCGGCCGCGGTGTCGGCATGGATGTGGTGAAACGCAATATCGCCGCCATGAACGGTAGCATCGATATCCGTTCGGCAATGGGTTATGGCACGACCATCGCGATTTCCCTGCCGCTTACGCTGGCTATCCTGGACGGCATGTCTGTCTCGCTCGGCAGCAGTGTTTATGTGATTCCACTCAACCTGATCGTCGAGACGCTGCAACCGCGCGCCGAGGATATGAAGACCGTGACCGGTGAAGGGCGCATGGTGCATGTGCGCGGCGAATATTTGCCGGTCATTGCATTGCATGCGCTTTTCGGTCAGGAGACCGAGATACTGGACCCTACCCAGGGGGTGCTGGTGCTGATCGAGGCGGAGGGCAAGAAGGCCGCCCTGTTTGTCGACGCACTGGTCGGTCAGCAACAGGTGGTGATCAAGAGCCTGGAAACCAATTTCAGAAAAATTCAGGGCGTCTCGGGTGCAACCATCATGGGCGATGGCTCGGTCGCATTGATTCTTGACGTTCCGGCACTTATCCAGATGGGGCAAACGCATAACTATCTGACTGGAGCCACTTCATTTGCCAGCAAGGCAGTCCAAACCATCAGCAAGGAGTACACACAATGAATATGGTCGCAGAAGAAGTCGAGGGCAAGGCAGGTCAGGGAGGCTCTGTTGCAGGCGAGTTCCTGACTTTCGTGCTGGGCAGCGAGGCTTATGGCCTGGAGATTCTCAAGGTGCAGGAAATCCGCGGATACGATGCCGTGACGCAGATTGCCAATACACCGGCTTTCATCAAGGGGGTCATCAACCTGCGCGGCAAGATCGTGCCTATCGTTGATCTGCGGGTGAAATTCAACATGGGCAAGGTCGAGTACAACGAATTTACCGTTGTCATCATCCTCAATCTCGGCGGTCGTGTCGTCGGCATCGTGGTGGATGGTGTGTCGGATGTCATGCAACTTGAGGAAAGCCAGATACGCGCCGTGCCGGACATCGTGGCCAGCATCGACACCCAGTACATCACCGGCCTCGCATCTGTCGGTGAAAAGATGTTCATCCTGGTGGATATTGAAAAGCTGATGAACAGCCAGGAAATGCAATTGATGGATAGTGTTGCAATGCATTGATCAAAAAGAACCATTAACAAAAATAAAGGGAATACCAATGTTTAAGAACATGAGTGTCAAGGCCCGACTGACCGTTTTGAACGTGATTGCCGTGCTGGCGGCGACAGGGATTGGTGTGATGGGGCTGGTTTCGCTCGAGCGTGCTGAAGAATCCCTGAGAACCGTTTATGAAGACCGGATGAAACCGGTGGCAGTTCTGGACAAAATGGCCATTCTTATGTTTGAAAACCAGATGCAACTAGGCCTGGCGCTCAGTGAGGTGGAGTTTGCCGGCTGGGAGAACGGTCAGCTTGAAGAGGCCCAGTCTCCTGTGCAGCCGAAACTTGTTTTGAATCCGGAGCAGGCCCGGGAATCGGCAGATGCCATTGAGCAGAATATTGCCACTATCGGCGGTTTGTTGAGAATTTACATGGCCACCTATCTGACGCCGGAAGAACAGATACTAGCCGATAAATATACCGAAAGCCGGGGCCGCTTTGTCGCTGAGGGCTTGAAGCCGGCCGTTGCTGCATTGCGTGCGCTGGATTATGAAAAAGCCAGGAACCTGTTTCCCAAGGTGCAGGAGCTCTATGCTGCTGCCGGCCCTGACGCTGCCGCGCTGCAGGAGCTTCAGTTCCATGTGGCGGAGGCAGAATACAATGCGAGTGTAGAGCGCTATGAGACGATATTTGCGGTGACGGTCGGATTGCTGGTTGCTGCTGCCGTGTTGCTGGTCTGGCTTGGTTTCATCATGACCCGGTCAATCGGTAGGGCATTGGGTGCGGAACCGGATGAGATCAATAAAGCCGCCAGCCGCATTGCCGCGGGCGATCTCGATTTCTCCATGTCGCTGGCTGCCAATGACCGCAGCAGCGCCATGGCCGCCATGCGCACCATGCAGGAGAAAATCAAACTTCTGGTTTCCGATGCCGGGATGCTTTCCCAGGCCGCTGTGAATGGCCGGCTTTCTACGCGAGCCGATGCCGCCCGTCATCAAGGCGATTACCGCAAGGTGGTGGAGGGTGTGAATGCCACGCTGGACTCCGTCATCGGGCCATTGAATATCGCTGCCAATTACGTAGACCGCATCTCCAAAGGCGATATCCCGGCCAAGATTACAGAGCACTATAACGGTGACTTCAACACGATCAAGAACAACCTTAATCAGTGTATAGATGCGGTTAATGCGCTGGTGGCCGATGCCGCCATGCTGGCCGATGCCGCAGTGAAAGGTCAGCTGGCCTCCCGTGCCGATGCCGGCCAGCATCAGGGTGACTTCCGCAAGATCGTCGATGGCGTCAACCATACGCTGGATGCCGTGATCGGCCCGCTCAATGTGGCTGCCCAATATGTTGATGATATTGCCCACGGCAAGATTCCGGTAAAAATCACCGACACCTACAATGGTGATTTCAACACCATCAAGAACAACCTCAATCAGTGCATAGATGCGGTCAATGCGCTGGTGGCCGATGCCGCCATGCTGGCCGATGCCGCAGTGCAGGGTCATCTGTCCACGCGTGCCGATGCCGGCAAGCACCAGGGCGACTTCCGCAAGATCGTCGATGGCGTCAATCAGGCACTGGATGCCGTTATAGGCCCGCTCAATGTTACTGCGGAATGTGTCGACCAGATATCCAGAGGAGACATCCCTGCGCCTATCCGCGAGCATTACAACGGCGACTTCAACACCATCAAGCAAAACCTCAATACCTGCATCACTGCAATCAATGCGCTGGTGGATGATGCCGGCGTACTTGCCGAAGCCGCCCGCGAA
>DLMX01000013.1:1440-6327 GCA_002479405.1 Methylophilaceae bacterium UBA7525 | reverse complement strand
GCGCTCTATGAGCACAAGATCTTTACCCAAGGCATCATCTGGCACATCAACTCTTTCGACCAGTGGGGCGTGGAGTTCGGCAAGCAGCTGGCACAAGGCATTCTGCCTCAACTTCTTGACAACTCCCCTGCCGTCGCCTTCGACTGCTCGACCAACAACCTGATCAATTACATTCATTCCAAATAACGAATGAACGCTGATTAACGCAAGCCATAAAAAAAGCCCCGGTTGCAAAACAACCGGGGCTTTTTATTTATTGCAGATTTACTGCAAACGCAAATTTCCCAAGGAGATCTGATTCGCCATCGTGGCTCCCAGACGCTTGGCAAAACGCGAAGCAAAATCTTCACGCACGGTGAAATCCACGATACGCTCTTCCTTGATCACTTCACGTGCCACGTATTCCGAACTTCCCAAGCCATCGGCCAGACCCATCTTGATACTTGCCTCACCGGTCCAGAAAAGTCCGCTGAAAGTCTCTGGCGTTTCCTTCAGACGTTCACCGCGACCTTCACGCACGATGCCGATGAACTGCTGATGAATTTCATCCAGCATGTTCTGTGCGAATTTCTGATGCAGCTCATTGGGCGGAGAGAATGGATCCAGAATCGCCTTGTTTTCACCAGCCGTCATCAAGCGACGTTCCACGCCCAGCTTTTCCATCGTGCCGGTAAAGCCGAAACCATCCATCAGCACGCCGATCGAACCCACGATACTGGCCTTGTCGACATAGATCTGATCTGCCGCAGCTGCAATGTAGTAACCGCCCGAAGCGCAGATATCCTCGACCACGGCATAGACCGGCACCTCCGGATGCAGTGCGCGCAGACGTTTGATTTCGTCATTGATGATGCCGGACTGCACCGGACTGCCGCCCGGACTATTGATCCGCAGAATCAGCCCTTTGGTCCTCTTGTTCTCGAAGGCCGCCTGCAGGCTGGAAATCACCGACTCGGCAGTGACATCTGCACCGGCGCCGATGACGCCCTGGATATCGATTAGGGCAGTGTGATTCAATTTGGGTACAGAGCCTTTGCCTATCCAGTCCATCGCAAGCAGCAACAGGACGATCAGATAAAGAAAGGTCAGCGACTTGAAAAACAACCCCCACCTGCGTGAACGACGCTGCTCGTCGAGGGCGGCAAAGGCCAGTTTCTCAATGGTTTTACGTTCCCAGTCGGGGCCGTTATTCGAATATTCAGACATGTTCAAACATTCCTAACTAATAGAATCCAGTTGTATCAGAACTTCACCGTCGCGCTCCAGCACTGCGATCTTCTGCAAGCCACTGCCCTTGCACGGCCCCATCACGCACTCGCCGGTTTCAGGCTGATAATGTGCACCGTGTGTGGCACAGATCAAATATTCCCGGGTGACATTGAAAAAATCACCCTCGTTCCAATCCAGTTCCACCGGCAAATGCGCACAACGATTCACATAAGCCTGCAGCTTGCCATTGTAGCGCACGACAAAGCCGGCCGCGCGATCACCGAGTTCAGGCAGTTGAAAACGCAAACCTTGCGCCTTTTCCTGCACGTCCTCGCTGCGACAGATGACGCGTATATTTTCAGGCATGTTCACGCAACCACTGATCCAGCGTCGCGAACCGGTCGAAACAGGCCAGCGGTTGATGCTTCTTCAGTTCTGACTCAGGATGTGCGCCATAGGTGACTGCCAGACTGGTGACGCCGGCATTACTCGCCATCTGCAGGTCGTAGCTGGTATCGCCAATCATCAGTGTACGTTCAGGTTCTGTCGCCAGTTCATCCATCAACTCATGCAGCATCTGCGGGTGCGGCTTGGAAAAACATTCGTCCACGCAACGCGTCGCATGCATGAAATCGGCAAGACCGGATTTTGCCAGCGACTTGTTGAGGCCATTGCGACCTTTCCCGGTCGCCACCGCCAGCATGAAGCCGGCCTCGCTGAGATATTCAACGGCGCTCATGACTCCCTCGAACAAGGGCGTTTCCTCATCTCGCGCATAGTAGTGGTAGCGATATCTCGCCACCAGTTGCTGGTATTGCGTCGGGTTGAGTTCCCCGAACAGCGCATGTACCGCCTCGGCCAATCCCAGACCGATGATATTGCTGGCAGCTGCCCGCTCCGGCACTGGCAAGCCTGCATCGGCGCTGGCCTCGCGCATGCAGTCCACGATCATCTGCGTGGAATTGGCTAATGTACCGTCCCAGTCGAAGACGATCAGGTCATATTGCTTAGGCATGGGTATCCGTCTCAAGCTGTTTGAGGAAACGCTCCAATTCGACCGGCAAAGGCGCCACCAGTTTCAGTTTCTCGCCGGAGACGGGATGCCTCAGTGTGGTTTCAGCCGAATGCAGAAACATGCGCTTCAAGCCGCGCTTCTGCATGGCCTTGTTGACGGCGAAATCACCATACTTGTCATCGCCTGCTATCGGAAAACCGAGATGCGCCAACTGCACACGCAACTGATGGGTACGCCCGGTAATCAACTGCGCCTCCAGCAAACTGAATTCGCCAAAGTTTTTACGCAAATAAAATACCGTTTCTGAATCCTGCCCATTCTCCTGCACTGCCACCCTGCGCTCGCCGCTGGGCAGTACATATTTTTGCAGAGGCAGATTCACGCGCTTCTTCTTCTCGGTCCAGTCGCCATGGACCAGCATCAAATAACGTTTGTCGGTCTGATTGTTGCGTATGGCATCATGCAATGCGACCAGTGCAGCTCTCTTCTTGGCCAGCATCAGAATGCCCGACGTCTCGCGATCCAGTCGATGCACCAGTTCCAGGAACTTGGCCCGCGACCGCTCCAGCCGCAACTGTTCGATGACACCGCGGCTGATGCCGCTGCCACCATGCACGGCGAATCCAGCCGGCTTGTCGATTACCAGCATGGCATCATCCTCGAACACGATATTCTTCTCGAATCGAGGTGCCTGCCCGGGCTTCTGTTCAGCACTAGTGGTCTTTTCGGACATGCGAATGGGAGGCACGCGCACGATATCATCCATCAGCAATTTGTAGCTGGCATCGATACGCTTGCTGTTTACCCGCACTTCCCCGCTACGCAAAATTCGGTAGATATGGCTTTTGGGAACACCCTTGAGGATTTTGGCAAGAAAATTGTCGATGCGTTGTCCGGCACTCCCCTCGTCCACGGTATGCATGGTCACGCTTGACTTGTTTTCTGCAAGTGGCTGACTTGATTTACTTATACTTGCTTTGCTTATATTGGTCATCTCGCCTATACTACGTTTGCATTTAAGAAATTTATGTATTGAATGCACCAATTTTCGACTTAAACCGCTCAGGCGTTTATTCGAGAATACCTTAATTGGAACAACAAATACCTTGGTTAACTCGCTCGCCAAATAAAAATAAGTAGCGAATTTGTCATAAATTTATTGCGCTCTAGCCACCGCAGATGATGTTGCCGATACAGGCAAGGTAAGAGTTAGCTGGAATATGGAATTTTAGCCGATATTGTCGGCTTAGCCGAGAAACAGTTTCAAACAGAACCAACGCACAGAGATTAACCACTTATCGTTTACGAGAAATTTCGTTAACTAATTCAATCTGTTATCGCACATCGAAAACAGATAGTTTCCAGCGACCTCACGATTGTGAGTGCGTCCAACATCGCGGAAACAGGCCTTGAAATGGCCATGTGTTAGTCAAAAGCGCCTCTGCGTGTGCAACACGTTTGCGCACCACTGCTCGTGCTAACTTGCTGTGACCTGCACTGATTGTCAGGCCACCGCTTAAAATCTGAACTCTGATCAACAGATCAGAGCCGCCAGCGAATACTGCCTGCTGCCACAGCAGCAACCTCACCGCCCGCCAGGAGCGCGGGAGTCATTCAATGAAACGCATGTTATTCAATGCGACGCAGTCGGAAGAATTGCGCGTCGCCATCGTCGATGGACAAAAACTCATCGATCTCGATATCGAAACCGCCGGCAAAGAACAATGCAAAAGCAATATCTATAAAGGTGTCATCACCCGCATAGAACCTTCTCTCGAAGCTGCATTCGTCAATTATGGCACTGACCGTCACGGTTTTCTGCCGTTCAAGGAAGTCGCTCGCAGCTACTTCCTGAAGGAAGTCGAAGGCGGCCGCGCACGCATTCAGGACGTACTGAAAGAAGGCCAGGAACTCATCGTTCAGGTCGACAAGGACGAACGCGGCAACAAGGGTGCCGCTCTCACCACTTTTATCTCTCTGGCTGGCCGCTACCTGGTCCTGATGCCGAACAATCCTCGCGGCGGTGGCGTCTCACGCCGCATTGAAGGTGAAGACCGCAACGAACTGCGCGACACCATGGCCCAGTTGGAAGTACCGAACGGCATGAGCATCATCGCCCGTACCGCCGGCATCGGCCGTAGCCTGGAAGAACTGCAGTGGGACCTCAACTACCTGTTGCAACTGTGGACCGCCATTGAGGGCGCATCCACCATCCAGGCCGGCGCTTTCCTCATTTATCAGGAAGGCAGCCTGGTCATCCGCGCCATCCGCGATTACTTCCAACCCGATATCGGCGAGATCCTGATCGACACGCCGGACATCCATGAACAGGCCGTACAGTTCATGAACCACGTCATGCCGGGTAATGTCGCTCGCGTGAAACTGTACCAGGACGAGATCCCGCTGTTCTCCCGCTTCCAGATCGAACACCAGATCGAAACCGCCTTCTCGCGTGAAGTGCGCCTGCCTTCCGGCGGCGCCATCGTCATTGACCACACGGAAGCCCTGGTCTCCATCGATGTCAACTCCGGCCGCTCTACCAAGGGCGCCGACATTGAGCAAACCGCTTTCAACACCAACCTTGAAGCGGCAGAAGAAGTTGCACGACAATTGCGTTTGCGAGACCTCGGCGGTCTGGTCGTCATCGACTTCATCGACATGGA
>DLMX01000013.1:1140-1301 GCA_002479405.1 Methylophilaceae bacterium UBA7525 | reverse complement strand
ATCGACATGGAAAGCCAGCGTAACCAGCGCGAGGTAGAAAACCGCTTGCGCGATGCATTGCATTACGACCGAGCACGCGTTCAGACCGGCAAGATCTCCCGTTTCGGCCTGCTGGAACTATCGCGTCAACGCCTGCGCCCAAGCCTCGGCGAATCCAACCA
>DLMX01000013.1:360-846 GCA_002479405.1 Methylophilaceae bacterium UBA7525 | reverse complement strand
TTCCTGCTGAACGAAAAGCGCGCAGACATCCACAAGATCGAGCAGCGCATGGGCGTGGAAGTTGTGTTGATCCCCAACATCCACCTGGAAACCCCCAACTACACGATTACCCGTGTACGCCACGATGATGTCACCGAAGAAAACACCCGTGCCAGCTATCAAATGGTAGAACTGCCAAGTGAAGAAGAAGTCGTCAACACCAAGCAGGAAGCCAAACCGGTCAAGGCCGAAGCTGCAGTAAAAGGCATCACGCCTGCATCTCCAGCTCCCACATCAACAAGCCCGGTACCCAAGACCCGCAAGGAACCCGGTTTCGTCAGCCGCATTCTGGGCTGGCTGGGTCTGGGCGGCGAGAAGAAGCAGGAATCCGGCAGCGAGTCCGCCCAACGTCGAGAAGTGCAGCGTGGCAACCGCCGCAACCGCACTCGCGGTCGTGACCGCGATCGTGAGCGCAGTGCGGAACGTCCGCAAGGCGCAGCACCCGCG
>DLMX01000013.1:0-200 GCA_002479405.1 Methylophilaceae bacterium UBA7525 | reverse complement strand
GCGCAGCACCCGCGACAGATCGCAGCACCAGCGGTGACCGCAGCAACCGTCAGCAACAACCGCAGCGCCAGCAGCAGTCTCGAAATGAACGTCCGCAGACAGAACGTCCACAAGGCGAACAGAAACCGGCGCTGGCAACCGCCACCGCAGAAACCGGCGGTGAACAGCGCAGCCGTCGCAGCCGCGGCGGGCGCCGTGAC
>DLMX01000076.1:589-8744 GCA_002479405.1 Methylophilaceae bacterium UBA7525 | reverse complement strand
AGCGATGCCATGACCGCCTTGGCGTCAGGCAGGTCCGGGTCGTATTGGGCTTCGGGATACGGTTTCATACATCTACCTTATCGTTCATTAATTAAATGATAATGATTCTCATTTATTATGTCAACAATAAAAAACCCCGCTACCTGAGGTAAGCGGGGTTTCATACAACAAATCCGGCGAATAACTGTGCTACGCCAGCAAGCTGTTCATACGCTTGACGAAACTGGCCGGGTCTTCGAGTTGACCGCCCTCGGCCAGCAAGGCCTGATCGAACAGCACATGCGCCAGATCGTCGAAGCGCGCGCCTTCATTCTCCTGCTTCAGCAGTTCCAGCAAACGGTGGCCCGGATTGATCTCCAGTACCGGCTTGGAGTCCGGCGTCTTCTGACCGGCTGCTTTCAGCAAGCGTTCCAGGTTGCCGGACAGATCATGTTCGCCCGCCACCAGACAGGCCGGCGAATCGGTCAGGCGATGCGTCACGCGCACCTCTTTCACTCTGTCACCCAGCGTCGCCTGAATCTTCTCGACCAGTGACTTGTACTCGTCCTCGACCTTTTTCTGCTGCTCCTTCTCGGCCTCGTCTTCCAGCTTGCCCAGATCCAGATCACCCTTGGCGACGGATTGCAATGGCTTGCCGTCAAACTCGCTCAGGCTGCCCAGCATCCATTCATCGACGCGGTCAGAAAGCAGCAGCACCTCGATGCCCTTCTTGCGGAAGATCTCCAGATGCGGACTGTGTTTCGCAGCGGCGAAGCTGTCGGCGGTAATGTAGTAGATCTTGTCCTGGCCTTCCTTCATGCGCTCGATATAGGTCTTCAGCGAGACCACCTGCTCCTCGGTATCGAGGTGTGTGGAGGCAAAGCGCAGCAGTCCGGCGATCTTGTCCTTGTTGCTGAAATCCTCGCCCGGCCCTTCTTTCAGCACACGGCCGAACTCGTTCCAGAACTTGCTGTACTGCTCTGGCTGGTTTTCCGCCAGATCCTCCAGCAGGCCCAGCACCTTCTTCACCGAGCCCGCCTTGATGGCATCGATATCCTTGCTGTGCTGCAAGATCTCGCGCGACACGTTCAAAGGCAGGTCGGCGCTGTCGATGACGCCGCGGACGAAGCGCAGGTATTGCGGCATCAGCTTCTCGGCGTCCTCCATGATGAAGACACGCTTCACGTACAGTTTGATACCGTGACGGCGCTCGCGATCGTACAGATCGAACGGCGCCTTGGTCGGGATATAGAGCAGTGAAATGTATTCCTGCTTGCCTTCCACGCGATTGTGACTCCAGGTCAGCGGATCCTCGAAGTCATGGGAAACGTGCTTGTAGAATTCCTTGTAATCCTCTTCCGCAATCTCGTTCTTGCTGCGAGCCCACAATGCCGAGGCTTTGTTCACCACTTCATCCTCATCAGTCGGCACTTGCTCGCCGTCCTTCCATTCGGACTTCTTCATGACGATAGGCAGTGTGATGTGGTCGGAATACTTGCGGATGATGGTCTTCAGTTTCCAGTCGTTGAGGAACTCGTCCTCGCCTTCGCGCAGATGCAGGATGATATCGGTGCCTCGTGTCGCCTTGTCAGCGACCGACAGCGTGTAATCACCTTCGCCGGCCGATTCCCACTGCACGGCTTCATTATTGCCGGCCCGACGGGTGACCAGCGTGACCTTGTCGGCGATGATGAAAGCGGAATAAAAACCCACACCGAACTGACCGATCAGGTTCGCATCCTTGACCTGGTCGCCGCTCAAGGCATTGAAAAATTCACGTGTACCGGATTTGGCGATGGTACCGATATTGTCGATCACTTCCTGACGGCTCATACCGATACCGTTATCCGAGATGGTCACGGTACGTGCAGCCTTGTCAAAAGACACACGAATCTTCAACTCGCTGTCGTTTTCATACAGGTTGTTATTGGCCAGCGCCTCAAAGCGCAGCTTGTCGGCGGCATCCGAAGCATTCGAGATCAACTCGCGCAGGACTATTTCCTTGTTGCTGTAGAGCGAGTGAATCATCAGGTGCAGCAGTTGCTTTACCTCGGCCTGGAAGCCAAGCGTTTCTTTATTCATGGTTTTTTCGGTCATAAATGGTTCTCCTGGTTTCAAAGCAATCTACCTGAAACCATATGAGGGCTGAATCCAGGATTTTCAAGCCAGAAGAGAAATTTACATCTTAGTTACATATTATTTACAACTCACTTACATTAAGTATAATCGTGCACAGAAAGTGTGCGAAAAAAACCTTTTTCACTCCCACAATTCCAAACTGGTGCGACTCATGAGAATGCAGAAGCAACAACCCAGGATTGCGCCTCAGTCCGAAGTGCAGTCCCTCATCAACCTGCTGAATGCAGGACAATTTGGACATGCGGAAAACGTCGCGAGGCATCTGATCCAGCAATATCCGCAGATGTTCGTCCTTTACAATGTACTGGGCGTAGCATTGGAGAATCAGGCCAAGTTTGCCGAGGCTGAAACCGTTTACCGCAAGGCCATCAGCCTGGACAACAAGATAGCCGAGATCCATTTCAATCTGGGTGTCGTACTCGGCCACCTGGGCAAGACCGAGGAATCCATCCAGAGCTATCGCAAGGCCGTCAGCCTCAGACCCAATCTGACTCCTGCTTATTTCAATCTCGGCATTGCCCTGCAAAGCATCAACCGTCTGGATGAAGCGCTGACCGCCTACCGCAAAGCCGTTGCCCTTGAACCCGGTTTTTATGAAGCTCTCGGCAATCTGGGTGCCATCCTGCAAACGCAAGGCAAGCTGGATGAAGCCATCAGCTGCTATCGCAAGGCGCTTGCCATCCATGCCGACGCCCAGGGCTATTTCAACCTGGGCACTGCCTTGCGCAACCAGGGCCTGCTGGAGGATGCCATCAACAGCTTCCAGCAGGCATTGGCCATCGACCCCAACTCGGCCACCGTCCACAGCAATCTGGGAGAGTCACTCTGGTATCACGGCAAACTGAACGAAGCCGTTGCGCATTTTAATCGGGCACTGGAGATTGATCCGAAGAATGCCAGTGCCAATTACAATCTGGCGGTATTCCTTTATGACAACGGCGAACTGGAGCGTGCAATTCCCCACTTCGAGAAATCGCAGTTCGATGACTGGCGGGAACGCGCCCTGTATTGCCTGTACAAGACCGAGCGTTACGATCAGTTCCGCGAAAAATTGCAAGATGCCATAAAAGCCAACAGCAGCTCGCCTCTTCTGGCCACGCTCTCCACGCATTACGCGATCAACTTCAATCAGCCGGATGAATACAATTTCTGCAAGAATCCGCTGGATTTTGTCTACCACGGCAGCATCAAGGAACTGGCCGAGCCTGACAGTCCCTTGCTGAAGGAACTGTTGCACGACATCGACCAGGCAGAGATCTCCGCTCGCCAACAGAGCCGCCTGCACAATGGCATACAGTCATCCGGCAACCTGTTCAAGCGCAAGGAAGCATCGTTCAAAAAATTGGCAGAGCTGATTGCGGAAACCGTACGGAATTACTACCAGAAATACAAGGATGAGGATTGCGCCTTCATTCGTGAATTCCCCAAAGATATCGAATTCAACAGCTCCTGGTATGTCAGGATGCGCCAAGGTGGGCACCTTGGTTCACATATCCACGAAGAAGGCTGGATCAGTGGCGCCGTCTATCTGGCAATCCCGAAGAGGCTGGCGAACGAAGCCGAAGGCTGCATCGAACTCAGCACGCACGGCGACAACTATCCGCAAAAGCATCAGGATTTTCCGACCGTGCTGGTCGCACCCAAGGTCGGGGACGTCTGCTTCTTCCCTTCATCCGTATTCCATCGCACGATTCCCTTCAGCGCCGATGAAGAGAGAATCTGCGTAGCATTCGATGTTAAACCTGCGAATGCCAAAACCCCGCGTTTTTCCAGCATGGGATAGCAAGGATATATCACCTTAACGATCCGGATATGGGCGGAACCCTGCATGAATGCGGGACTGACTGGCCGAAGCAAGCCAGCATGCATCTGTGCATTTTCGGACATTGGCGGGATCCTTGCGGCAGCTCCTGCCAAAGTACAAACAGCCTATTGAAATACAATAAATACAGGCTCATGATGAACCCCTGTATTCATTGACCATGTCGAGGATTATCATGAAATTTCTGTTTCGTATGCTGCCGGTCCTGATCTCAATGCTGGTGTTTTCTTCAGGTCTTGCTGCCGAAGAAGATGTCGATGCCTACATACAGGATCCCTGCAGCGAGGAGGAAACCCGCCTGCCGGAAGAGACCTATAGCTCCGAATCTGCAGAAGTGATTTTTGTATCAGGGGGCATCGGATATTGCGAATCGCAGGCCATGCGCAACGCCGGCAAAGATTATCCACTCGAACTGGTCTTCGTACAAAAAACCGCCAGCGGTGAAAACTATCTCGCCAATATCCCGGTAAAAATTACAGACACGAAAAACAATATTGTCCTTGATACCGTAACTCAAGGCCCTTTCCTGTTAGCAAAAATGCCCGCAGGAAGATATACCGTTACGGCAAACCTTTACGATGAAGTCAAAACGCATCACGTGACGATAGCAAAGAAACACCAACGCCTGGTATTTGTCTGGGTTAGAGACTATTGAACAGCCATGGCCTGTTGCAAGGCCTGATTCTTAATCGGAGTGAGCGTACGAGGATTTTCGCAAGTGGTTCAGCACAAGCGCTGCAGCCGCCATGCCGAAAGGTGCCGTCACACAGACAGATGACCCATAACCGGCGCAGTTAAGCCCGGTCAGGACACTATCCGCATCACAGTTTTCGCTATGCGGTTTGTGTACCTGCTCATCCGAATAGATGCAGGGAATGTTGAAGCGGGCTTTATCGCCCTTGGGAAATCCATGGTCGCGGCGCAGCTGGTTACGGACCTTGGCCAGCAAGCGGTCACCGGTGGTTTTGGCCAGATCGGCGGTTTGCATACGCACCGGATCCAGCCTGCCGCCGGCGCCACCGGTCATGATCAGCGGCTGCTTGTGTAGTCGGCAATAGGCCGCTATCGCGACCTTGGCCCTGGCGTCATCAATCGCATCCAGCACCACATCATAGCCATTAGCCAGCAGCGTTGCGGCATTTTCCGGCGTGATGAAATCCTCTATCTCGAAAACCTCGCACTGCGGATTGATGCTGCGGATGCGCTCTGCCATGGCGGTGACCTTGGCCTTGCCAAATGCGCCATCGACGGCATGCAACTGCCGGTTGACGTTGGATTCGGCGATATTGTCCAGGTCGATCAGCGTGATACGGCCCACCGCATTGCGCACCAGGGCTTCCGCCGCCCAGGAACCGACGCCGCCGATACCGATGACACAAACATGCGCCTGATGGAACCTGGTTAAAGCATCATCACCATAGAGGCGACGCACGCCAGCGAAACGGCGCTGAAAATCCACCTCGCTCAAAACTCAGGTTTCCAGCACGACAAAGGCAGCGGCCAGGTTTTTCTCGTCACTGACGGAAAGGTGCATGAAGCGAATACCCTTTTCATCCAGCAGTATCTGCAACTCCGGCGCGAGATCCAGCACCGGCTTGCCCAGGTCATCATGCGTAACGCCGATATTCTGGAAAGTCGCCGGACCGCGCAAGCCCGTACCCAAGGCTTTGGCAAACGCCTCCTTGGCGGCGAAACGCTTGGCAAGAAACCGCGAAGGGGTATTCGACTGCATGTAGGACTGCCATTCCATCTCGTTCAGGATGCGCTCGGCAAACGCATTGCCAAAACGCGCGAGTGAATCCTCGATTCGCGAGACTTCGACGATATCAGTACCTATGCCGAATATCATTTTGCCGCCGCCACCATCAGGGATTTCATTTCGCGAATCGCATATTCCCAGCCGACAAACAGCGCATGCGCAACGATGGCATGGCCGATATTGAGTTCTTCCATACCGGGAATTGCTGCAACGTCATGGACATTATGGATATTGAGACCATGCCCGGCGTTGACGACCAGCCCCAGCTCCTGCGCGTGTCTTGCCGCCTGCCGGATGCGCTCCAGTTCATGCAGTTGCACCGTGCCGCTCGTATCGGCAAAGTGACCTGTATGAATTTCAATCACCGGCGCGCCTGCCTGACTGGCAGCTTCGATCTGCTCGATATCCGGCGCAATGAAAAGCGACACGCGGATACCGGCATCGCCCAGCCGGTCGCAGATTTCCGCAATGCGGTCCTGATTGCTCACCACATCCAGCCCGCCTTCCGTAGTGCGCTCCTCACGTTTCTCCGGCACCAGACAGACATCCTGCGGGCGTACCTTGAGCGCGATATCGACCATCTCACCGGTCGCCGCCATTTCCAGGTTCATCTTGGTTTGCAGCAGAGGGCGCAAGGCATAGACATCGGCATCCTGAATGTGGCGCCGGTCTTCCCGCAGATGGATGGTAATGCTGTCCGCCCCGGCTTCTTCTGCGCGCAGGGCAGCCTGCACCACGCTCGGGTACTGCGTGCCGCGCGCCTGCCGCAAAGTCGCCACATGGTCGATATTAACGCCGAGTTTGATCATAATTCTTGTAAATCTATCAGTAATTGCCGCGTATGCAGCGGTTTGTCGCCGAGATAATGGCCGAGCAGCATGCGCATCAACTGTTTGCTCTGTTGCTGGGTCTGCACCTCGCCATACTCGTCGCGGTCCATATCCAGCAAGGTCTTGCCGGATAATTGTACTCCGATTTGCTGCCGGGTCCCGCTCTGCAAACTGCAGGCACCGCGCTCCGGGATATAAAAATAGAACCGCTCAGGCACGATGGGCACGCCTTCTTCATCATGCTCCAGGGGCACGGCATAGCCCATCTCCTGCAGCATCTTCAGCTCGAACCTGCGTAATGTGATTGCCGTATCCGGACTGCCGACCTGACTCCCGGAAAGTGCTCGCAAAGTCCAGGCATAGTAATCGAACAAGGCCTCATGCGCATCTTCGCGCGGTAGCAGGCGCAACAGCAGTTCGTTCATATAGAAGCCGCACATCAGGGCCTGCCCCTGTAACAGCAACAGCCCTTCGCCCCACTCCAGGCTATGCAGGTTACGCAGTTCGTTCTTGCCCGACCAGGCAGCGACCAGCGGCTGAAAGGATTGCAGCATACCGCGCATGGCGGATCTGGGTCGTCTGGCACCCTTGGCAACTGCCGCCACACGCCCGAAATCGCGCGAGAACAGCTCCACCACCAGACTGGTCTCCTTGAAGGGGTAGGTGTGCAGCACGAAGGCCGGTTGATTGTCCTGTCGACTGATATTACTGACAGCCATGAATTACGCTTGAAAATGTGACGCTCCATTTTAACTGAAGCGGCTCCGCACCAGAGAAACCTTTAACACTTTTCCAATGTCATTCAGTTACGTAGTTAAATTAACCAGAAATGACTCCATTGAATCAGTTACGCTTTATCGGCACATTGATATGCGGTCTGCTCTTTAGCGGACTAGCATATGCAGACTGCGACAGCAGGTTCTCACTCTACGAACAGGCCTGCAAGCGGGTGAAGGACGTTTGGCACCATGGCTCTCACGACCTTTACCTGCCCATGTACACCCATCACCTGCGTTTTGCTTATGGCGATGACAAGGTCGATTCATTCCGGGAATTCACGTGGGGACTGGGCTATGGGCGCAGCCATTACAATGATTCCGGCAATTGGGAAGGCCTTTACCTGATGGCCTTTTCGGACTCGCACAGCAAGCTGCAACCCGTGGCCGGATATGGGCATCAGTGGATGTGGGGCGATCGTAACGGCTTGCATGGCGGCATTGGTTATACCGCCTTTCTGACTTCGCGCGCAGATATCGCCAACAACTTCCCCATCCCGGGAATCCTGCCGATCGCTTCCGTCAACTATGACAGGTTTGCGCTGAATACCGCCTATCTGCCCGGCGGCAAAGGCAATGGCAATATTCTGTTTTTCTGGTCCAGATTCGGTTTCTGAGCTGACTGTGTCAATAGCCCAGCGACTTCAGTGCCCGCTCATCGTCAGCCCAACCGCCCTTGACCTTGACCCAGACTTCCAGCCAGACCTTGCCACCAAATAATTTTTCCATATCCTGCCTGGCTTCGGTCGATATCTGCTTGAGCTTTTCACCGCCTTTGCCGATCAGCATCGGCTTCTGGCTGGGCTTGTCAACGATGATCGCCGCGTGTATGCGGCGCAACTTGCCTTCG
>DLMX01000076.1:0-460 GCA_002479405.1 Methylophilaceae bacterium UBA7525 | reverse complement strand
TCTCGATCTCGACGGCAACTGCATAAGGGATTTCATCACCGAGAAAACGGAACACTTTTTCCCGTAACATCTCTGCAGCCAAGAACCGTTCATTCTTGTCCGTCAGTTCATCCTCTCCATACATCGCTGGCTGCACCGGCAGATAGGATCGAATAGCAGCCATCAATTCATCCAGATATAAATTTTTCTTGGCACTGACCGGCACAATGGCGGCAAAAGGAAATTCAAGGTCGAAATCCTGAATCAACGGCAGCAGGTTGCCCTTGTCACCCATCAGGTCGGCCTTATTGACCACCAGGATCACCGGCCTGTCCCTGGGCAGCAACTTGAGCACCAAGCGGTCGGCTTCACCCAGATGCATGGGCTCGATGACGAACAGCACGACATCTACTTCCGTCAGTACCTGAGTCACGGTTTTATTGAGCGACTTGTTCAGCGCATTGACATGTTTTTGCTGAAA
>DLMX01000089.1:15012-30837 GCA_002479405.1 Methylophilaceae bacterium UBA7525 | reverse complement strand
AGTTTCTGCAAGCTTTCGCCAAGGCAACGCATGTACAGGAACTGTTGGGTGTCATGCAATCGGTCAAGGGTCGGCTGGCGCGTGTTTGTCAGTCCGGCCTGGACGAGTTGGTTTCGTGGCAGCGTTTGGCAGCTCAAGTTCCTACTGACGACAAACGTGAAATGTTGCTGCATGCGCTCAAACAGCAGGCGCATATCGAGCAGGCCCGGATGGAGAATGGCCTTTCCGTCCTCGCCAGTGTCGGTTCTACTGCCCCTTTCATCGGTCTTTTTGGCACGGTCTGGGGCATCATGAACGCGCTCAAAAATATCTCCGCCGCTGGTTCTGCCGGCCTTGATGTTGTGGCCGGGCCTATCGGCGAAGCGTTGATCGCTACCGCCATCGGTATCGCGACAGCCGTGCCAGCCGTGCTGGCTTATAACTACTTCCTGCGCAAGGTGCGCCTGTCTGCCGCCACCATGGATAACTTTGCTTCCGCCTTCCACCACTTGGTACTCAAGTCGGGTGCAAGACGCGAGCCGTGATGGCAAACAAAATCGATGAAACAAAGTGAAAAGCTTTCATGGGGAATCAGGGCAAAGCAGAAGCTGTGAATAACCTGCTGCATTGGAAAGTTGAGCTGTCTCAGAACTCTCCCCTCTAACCCTCCGGCTTGCCGGAGGTCTTTTTACACTAGCAAGTCCGCTTTACGCTTTAGAAAGAGAAGGAACCCAATATGGCAATGACCCCGGGCGGTGATGACAGCATGATGAGCGAGATTAACGTGACGCCCCTGGTGGATGTCATGCTGGTGCTGCTTACCGTTTTCATCGTGACGGCGCCGTTGCTGATGAATGCCGTCCCCGTGAACCTCCCCAGGGCGACAGCCGATCTCTCCACTACCCAGTTGGAATCGGCACGTGTCAGCGTCACTGGGGACGGCACCCTTTACTTTAACGATATCGGCGTTTCCCAGAGCGAACTTGATGCCCATCTGAGGCAGGTTGCAGGTAACGCGGATGCGACCGTCGAGATATTCGCCGACGAAAAGGTTGAATACGGCATCGTTGCCAAGGTCATGGCTGCCACCCAGCGTGCGGGCATCAGCCGGTTCACCTTTGTCATGCTGCCGGAATCCGCGCGATAAATAAGGGTTTATGGTAACCAAGTCTCTGACAGGCAACTGAAATGACTGTAAACATTCCGGACTTCTCCGCACGGCAGCAGTTTGCATCAGAACGCTTGTTGCCGGCCTTTTGCCTCGCTTTGGCGCTGCATGCCGGTTTGTTTCTGCTGTTGCCATTACTTGAACATGCATCCGTACCGGCACAGGTGCGGATCGCAGTGCAGATGGCGCAGATGCATGAAGTTGCACCGCCCGATCAGCCACAACTCGAATCACCTCCGCAACCTGTTACGCCCCCCAAACCTGTGACCAAACCGGAGAAGGTGACCAAGCCGATACTCGCTACGAAAGCTGATACGCCAATAGATCCGCTGGACGTGCTGGTGCCCGAGCAGCAGACCGAAGCAGCCGAAGAAGTGGCTGTAAAACCATCCTTGCCGACAACCCAGGCGTCATCGGAATCGGCAGATGCCCAGCCGTCATCCGAGGCGAGCAGTCAATCGGGAGCGCTTGGTGAACCGGACCCTAATGCTCAATTCGAAGTGGCCAATCAGGACGAAGCCTGGAAAGGTTACGGTCAGTTGTTGCATGATATGGTATCGAAGAACAAAACATACCCGCAGATTGCTATTCGCCGTAATTTGCAGGGCACGGCACTGGTCAGTGCACGGTTTAGCAAAGGCCGCCTGGTGGAGATCGTGCTGCTCGAACCCGGTAGCGGACACAAGGTACTGGACGATGCGGCACTGGCGATGTTGAAAAAAGCGGTCGATGCCTTGCCGGTACGTGGCGATCTGTCCAGAAAATCCTTTACTGTTGTGGTGCCGGTGGATTTCAAGCTGGAAAGTTGAAGCCAATTTTTATTGTTACCGCATCATCCTGTTGCAAAGATGTACAGCTTCAATCCCATCCCCTCCAGTTGGTTGTATATAGCCATGGATTTGGTTGTGTATAACCAATTTCCATAAATTCTGGCCTGGTTGTTTTTTTAAAATCTAATTTAATCAGTGTCTTGAATGGGTTTCGAATTCAGGCACATTTTTTGCGGACCAATCTATGTAGAGCTTGTCCCGACAGTCAGTGGAAATCCAAAGGTGCTGCAGATCAATAGCCTTGCAGGGTTTTCAGATGGCGTCTCGCATAAAGCAAAACACCACGGATATTTTCGATGTTGGCTTGTATAGGGTAATCATCATGTTCTGGTATGGATTGGATTTACGCTGGGCTTACACTGATCTGTTGCCCGGCATTTATCGGCATACGCATTGTGTGCATACCGCCAACGATGTGTTGCACGATGCCTTATTGCGCTTTGCGCTGACCAAAAATCGCGACAATATTGAAAAGCCGCATGCTTACCTGCGTACTGTCGTGCGTAATGTGCTGGCAGACACTTATCATGAGATGTCGCGTTTTGTTCCGCTCATATCCGATGAGGCAGAGACTCATGGGGCAGGGCATGGTATCGAGAACATGCCGGAGCAATATCTGGCCCCTTCCCCCGAGCACCTTGCCGACCTGCAGCAGCGGCTACAAGCTTTGCAGCGCATTATTGATTGCCTGCCGCCACGCTGCCGTGAGGTGTTCAGGCTTTTCCGTATCGAAGGTCTCGGGCAGCAGGAAATCGCAGATCGCCTCAATATTTCGCTCAATATGGTGGAGCGGCATATCATGCGAGCCCTGATCGATTTGCGGGCAAGCCGCGATATGTTGCTTTCCTGATTCCATCACATCCAATTCCATACATCTGATTCATGGCACTCATGTCCTCCGCCTCCAAACGCTTGCGCGAAGAAGCTGCGCGCTGGTTTACGCGCATGCAGCATGCTGCGCCCGATCATCCGGATCGTGGCCGGTTCGAAGCATGGTTGATGTCCGACCCTGCCCATGCCAGCGAATATTCGGCGTTTGTGGAAACATGGAGTGACTTCGATTCTGCCCATAGGATGCAATCACTGGCAGAAGCACTGGAGCGCAAGAACGCTGCATTGAAAGAAAAGTATCGCAAGACGATTGCGCGCGGACTTGTGGGTTTATTCCTGTTCGTAAGCTGCGGCCTGCTTGGGCAGGTGGCGTGGCGCGAATGGACGCAGCCCTGGTATGTGCAGGCAAGCGTTACCGGTATCGGCGAGACCGGCCATCAACTGCTGGCGGATGGTACGGAACTGATTATGAATGCCGACACCAGTGTCGATATCGCCTATTACCGCAACAAGCGATTGCTTACACTCAAGCGTGGTGAGGTCATCCTCGATGTGAGCAAGGACCCTTCACGGCCATTCATCGTCGATAGCGGTTTAGCCAGCGTCACTGTGCTGGGGACCAACTTTGCCGTCAACCGGCTGAGCAGCCAGGTGCGGGTGAGCGTCAAGCATGGCCGCGTCAGGGTTGAATCCCGGGATGCCAACGATAAAGTCCTCTTTGCACCCATGATACTGACTGACGGCGAAGTGGCCGAAGTGGATGCAGGCAAGGAGCCGAAACGCAGCAGCCGCAGCGCCGATGATGCCTTTGCTTTCCAGATGGGAACTATTGTGTTCGAGCAGGCAAGCATGGGTGAGGTTGCCGAAACACTGTCGAGATATCGCGAAAAACCAATCGTCGCTGTAGATCAAAATTCACAGCACGTGACGGCCGTGGTGCAGATAGCGGACATTGAAAGCTTCCTGCAGGTGCTGCCGAAAATTGCCGATGTCCGCGTCAGCGAAACCAAAGACGGCACGTAGTTATTGCGGCGGTGATGTAACCAGCATCAAGAATTAATCTGCGGCCTGGACGTCTTTTCAGGATTAAATATCAACGCTACCTCGAGTCATGTTAATTTCGCTGCCATATACCAGCGTCGGATTGCTGGGTGTTCGCCAGCAATCTTGTCATTTTATTAAGTGAGCTACCCCTCCCTCGTAAATCCTTACTTGCTATTCTGATCTTTATTCCTAACCCCCACTTCCCCCTGCAAGAAGAGCGATGTTGCTATTGAACTCCTCGAGGTTAAACCAAACGGAAAACTGCCATGACCGCACATCGCAGCCTGAGTTTTCATCCCTGAAAGAACAAAAAAGGTACATCCCTCATATCACATCGGGAAAAACTCCCATGATTTTTCGGGAGTAAGTATCGCAAAATTGCATCAGGGTATTGCCACCCAAAACCGTCAAAGCTGTATCAGCAATGCAAGTCCAATAATAAGAGGGATGGCAATGAGGGAAGTGAAAATGAAGAAAGCAAAAAAGCGTTTTACTGAAGGGGATGGTGTTGATGCAGGGCAGTGGTTCGGAAGAAGTCGTGACGTGGGAACTGTGCGTAAACAAGCGCAACATGCGAATGGCAGGCACGGCTTTTGTGGTAAGGATTTCAAGTACGCGGCGGGTCTGCTGACATTGGCTTTGTCGTTCAACGCCGTTGGCGGTCAACTGGATATCAGTGTTCCTCCTGTCGAATCTACGGGTTTTAATGATGCGGTAGAAGTCGATCTGCCGTCACAACCACTTGCAGATTCACTCAAGCAATTTGCCACGGCTGCAGATTTGAGTCTGGCATTCGATAGCAGCCTGGCAAAAGGTAAAACTGCGCCTGCAGTCAAGGGCAAAATGACCCGCAATGAAGCATTGAACAGCATTCTGGCTGGAAGCGGGTTGAATGCGGATCTGGCAGGCTCGACGGCCGTCATCACGGGTTTGCCCGACCTCGGTGAAACCATCGCCACCGATGTCGTCAATGTCCGCGCCTCACGCTTCAAGCAGATCGGCCCCATGCCCGGCCTCAATCTGACGCGGGAAGAAATCCCCGGCAACGTACAAAGCATTACGGCCGAGGAAATCAAGGAATCCAAAGCCATGACCATGGCCGAACTGCTCAACTCCCGGTTGCAGTCCGTCAACGTCAATGACTATCAGGGCAACCCCTTCCAGATGGACATCACCTACCGCGGCTTTACCGCCGGCCCGCAGATCGGTACCCCGCAAGGGCTATCGGTTTTCATGGACGGTATCCGTGTTAATGAACCCTTCGGCGATGTAGTGAACTGGGACCTGATCCCCATGAACGCGCTGGCAGGTATCGACGTCTTTCCCGGCTCCAACCCCGTGTTCGGACTCAATACCCTGGGCGGGGCCATTGCCGTGCGCACCAAGAACGGCTTCGATGACCCCGGTACGGATATCCAGGTGCTTGGCGGCTCCTTCGGCCGCAAGCAGGTCATGCTTTCCACCGGCGGCAACAATGGCCGCGTAGGGGGCTTCTTCGCCCTCAACCGCTTCGAGGAGGACGGCTGGCGAAACAACTCCCCAAGCGAGGTCATGCAGGTATTCGGCAAGGCCAGCCTGCGCACCGATAACCTGGATCTCCACGGCAGCATCACTTATGCGGGGAACGACCTGATCGGCAACGGCCTGGTACCGAAGGAAATGTACGATCAGGACAAGGAAAGCGTCTTCACCTCGCCCGACAAAACCAAGAACGAATTGCTGCAATACCAGATTGCCGGTGCCTTTCAGGTCAATGATAACTTCAGCATCACCGGCCAGGTCTACCGCCGCAAGAGCGATCGCAAGGCGGTGACGGGGGATATCAACCGGGATTTCGCTGACCCGACAGGCTTTGGAACGAATGAATATGCCACGCGTCGCCCGAAACCCGGTGAGAACGTAGTGTGTGCCTTCGCCAGTACCAACCAGTACGGCATTCCGGACTATTATGTTGCACCTTCCATATTCAGTGGATTCAGCATGACGATGCTGAACGCGCTGGATTATTCTGCGGGAAACACGAGCTACGATCTTGATGGCGACGGCGATTACGATGTTGCGGACGCCATCGCCGATGGTTCTCTGGATCCCTCCACGCTTAACCAGACGCTCAATGCCGAAGCACAATTTCTTGCTGCTGCGACTGCATACGAACAGTACATGTTCAATGGGGAGCAAGGCGCTTTTGGTACTGGCACAGGGTACTTGAGCAGTACGCTCAATGGAAACTTTGAGCCATCTGCACTTTATTTCGGAATACCTCCGTCGGGGGCATTGCCTGGTTCGTGGTTGACAAATCTCGTGAATCAAGACAAGCCCGCTTATTTCACGGATACGGGGGATCCTTTCGCGGCATATGCCCTGATTCCTACCGCGCCACTCAACGGGCCTGATTGCGGACGTGACGTGGTATTTGACGATGGCGCAACTTTGGTACAAGGACAGATTCGCGTTGCAGGCAACATCAAGCGCAACGGCGCTTGGGAAGCCAACGGTACCGGTGCCGGTTACGAAGATGGCACCCCCAATGCAGTGCTATCCACTGTTGACATCGGCCAGATCATTCGCGGTGGTTCCATGCAGCTCAACTGGGATAGCGGGCGCCACAAGTTCATGCTGGGCACATCCCAGGACTACGCCACCAATACCTACACCAATTCCCAGATACTGGCATTGCTCAATGCCGACCGCAAGGCCTACGCGGCTCCGGACGAAATCGGCGCGGAATTTGCCGGTGCACGTTTCTCGGTACATAACAACGATTTCAATGGTAGCAGCAAGACACGTAGCGCCTATTTGAGCGAGACGTTTACCCCCGTTGAACGCCTGCATGTCTCGGCCAGTGCGCGCTACAACTACACGCGGGTAATGACAAATATGCGGGTACGCAGCAACACTCAGGATGTGAGCTTGTCTCAGGGAACTGCCTCCTGGATGCACTACTTGCTGTGCGACGGTGCGACGCTTGCAGATTGTAATCAGGACTTGCTGAATAACACGGTGCCTGATCCTGACTATATTCCTGGTGGGTCCTATGGCGGTTCCGAATACTACGACCCGTGGGAAAAGGAAGTCGCCACCTACCACAAGGTCAATCCGTCTTTTGGGGTGAGCTGGTCGCCGCATGACACGCTCAACCTGTACGGCAACTGGAATCAGGGCACCAGGACGCCGTCAGCTATTGAGCTTGGCTGTGCCTTTGATGACACAATTGTTACGATAACATCAACGTCGGGAAGCAAAACTGGCCCGCGTAGTCTGATCAACAACCGCGCCTGCACACTGCCTACTGCATTGTCCGGCGATCCTTACTTGCCGCAAGTGGTGGCGCGTACGTTGGAATTTGGTGCACGCGGCAAACTGGCCAACGGCTGGGACTGGAATGCCAGCGTCTATAACACCAACCTGAATGACGATATCTACTTCGTCGCCTACACCGCCACCCAGAGCTTCTTCGATACCATCGGCAAGACTCGCCGGCGGGGGGTGGAGATGGGGCTGGGCGGCAAGGAAGGCAAGTGGGATTTCAAGGCCAATTATTCGTTGACGGACGCTACCTTTGAGGCTATGACGAAGATCGCCAATGCCGACAACAGTTCTGTCGATCATACCAATTCAGACAATCCAGACTGGAACATGATGACTATTGAACCGGGCGACCGCATGCCCGGCGTTCCGCTACACAACATCAACCTCAATCTGGGTTACCAAGCCACCGACAAATGGCGCATCGGGCTCACCATGGTCGCACATAGCTGGTCGTATGCCCGCGGTAACGAGAACAATAAGCATCGGGGCGGTACGTTCCAGGAAATTGTGGTGTCCGACAACCAAGGCGGAACGAAAACCGTAAGACGTAATTTCAATGGCGACGGCAAGACGCCGGGCTACGCGGTGTTTAACCTCAACACCAGCTATGACTTCGGCAACGGCTGGCTTGCCAACCTGACCATCAACAACCTGCTGGACAAGGACTACTTCAGCGCCTCACGCCTCGACATCAACCCGTTCTCGCCGTCCATCAACGGTACGATTGGTGCGAGTGGTTTTAATTACAACTCCAATGAGTGGCAGTCCACCACCTTCGTCGCACCGGGCGCGCCTCGTGCGGCGTGGGTCACCGTGAAATATGACTTCAATGCGGATAAGCGGCGATGAGGCTGGATGAGATTGGCGGGAGTCAGCAATTGGAAAGTGATGCGGACAGGCATTGCAGCTGCCCGCGTACCGTATCTGGCATCTATCAAAGGTAGAAGTTCACGAGACGCTACGGACGATAGGGGCAGATTGGTGTTGCAGGCAGCCACAAATGCCTGCTTATTGTAACGCAAAGGAAAACATCATGAAAAACATGGTACTTAAAGCAGCAGTATTGAGCGCTCTTGGTCTGGTTACCGCGCAGGCAATGGCGACCGGACTGGTCAATCTCCCTTCCACAGGTTTTGCGGTCGGCTCTGATACTTCGCCCTACACGTTGTGCAACACCACGGGCAATTTTGGATCTGATGATGCCACTGTGCCGACCACCACAGCCAACAATACGTGTGCGGTCTTCCCTGCGAACGTCAATACTGCACCGGAGGCCAGCTTCTCATTGATTACTAGCGTCACACGAAATATTGTCCTGAATGACAGTACACACACCAATAACAGCGATGTAACGGTTGGTAACGTTGTGGACAGGATATGGCGCAAGGCCTCGACCAACGAGTGTATCTACGGTGCTCAGATCACCATGAGCAACACCGATTATGATTTGAACACTGCCGGTACCCAGTACCTCGAGATCAATGATTTTGTGCGTTCCGGCTTCAGCGGGCGTTCCGTAGATATCGGCTACTACCATACCGGCACTTTGCAACAGGACGTGCTATACCGCGCTGGCCGTACCAACGTCTCAGTGCAGCATCGAGCCAAGCTGGATGATGAAACTCAGCCCGCAGCTGGTTATGTGGCTCAGCCGTTAACTACACCGACACCGGCTAACACGCCAATCAATGGTGTTGAGGCTTGGGATGACACGACATTGCCTGTGCCAGACGCTGATGAGCAAAGCGCAACACTGGATGGTAACTATGTCGATTTCACGGTTGATGTGAACTATCAGGACGATGACAAGAGCAAGACCAAGATCTCCCCGTACCTCTATGTGAAGACCAGTTGCTCGTCCTCCACGCATACTGCCACGGCTGGCGCGCTGACTTTCCGTCAGACCGCTCAGGAAGAGGCGCCGTGGATTTCCTTCAGCATCAACGGTTTTGTGCCTAACTAATTCGGCAGTAGGTCAGTCGAGCTAGTGAACGCGGGGGGGGGGTCGGCTCCCGCGTATTTGTCCAGAAGCTGATTGGCATAAATGTATAACTATTTAATCGCGACTTCAAAACTACGGATGCGCATGGATTCATGACTGCAAAATCCATAGAGCTGCTGATGCAGCAATCCTTGCAATTTCAGCATGCAGGCAGGATGCTGGAGGCGCGCGCCGCATTGCGCAAGATCCTCAAACAGTCGCCTCTGCATGCAGAGGCGCTATATCTCACTGGCATGACCTATTTGCGCACGCAGGAGCACGAGAAAGGCGTGGATTATCTGCGTCGATCACTGTCGCTGCAGCCCGATCACGCGGAAGCGCATTACAACCTCGGCGTGGCGTTGGGCAAGCTGAATCGCAATGATGAGGCCTTGGAATGCCACCGTAAGGCCGTGGCGTGCAGGCCGGATTACTGGAAGGCCCGTGTACGCACAGGCGAATTGCTGAACTTGCTGCAGCGGCATGAGGAGGCGCTGGCACAGTGCCTGCAGATTGTTGCAATCAAGCCGGATTGCGCGGACGCCTATTTCGGTATGGGCGTGGCGCATGCGGCGCTGGAGCACCCAGATGAGGCGGTTGCGGCTTACCGGCAGGCTGTCCGGCTCGACCCCTGGCATGCGGATGCATATAACAATCTTGGGTTTGTACTCGGTGCCTTAAAGCGCTTCGACGAAGCGATTCTCGCCTTTCATTCGGCCATCGCCATCAGGCCGGATCATATGGATTCGCATATCGGTCTCGCTCGTGTCCTTGCCAATCTGAAGCGGTATGACGAGGCGATTGCGGCTTATCACAAAGCCTATTCGGTGCGACCGGATGCCGAATGTGCGTATGAACTTGGGCGCCTGTTGCATGAGTTGAGACGCTATGGTGAGGCGGCCGATTACTACCGTAAAGCGACGGCTACGAACCCGGATTATGTGAAGGCGCTCGACGGACTGGGGAATGTCCTTGCCGACCTCAAGCGGCACGACGAGGCTGTGGCTGTGTTCAAGAAAATTCTTGCGCTCGACCCGGACGATATTCCTGCGCTCGTCAATCTGGGTAACACGCTGTATGAGCACAGGCAATTCGACGAGGCCATCGAGTACTTCCAGCGTGTATTTTTCATCGATCCGGACAACGTGGCGGCACATAACGGTTTGGGTAGCGTGTTGGTCGAACTGAATCGCATCGACGAGGCAATTACGCACTTCAACCGCGCACTGGAACTCGATGCCAACTACGAAGGTGCCGTGTACAACCTTGGGGTGGCATTAGAGCGGCAGTTCCGCTACGACGAGGCGCTGGAAAAGTATGCGCAGGCAGCGGCGCTCAAGCCTGATTTCGCGGAAGCCTGCTGGAATAGTGGGTTGGTGCATCTGTTGCACGGGCGTTTCAGTATCGGCTGGCCGGATTACGAATATCGCCGTCAGTTGAAGGGGGCCGTGCCTCTGCCAGTAGCGCCTTATCCACGTTGGGACGGTACAGCGGAGATCGACGGCAAGAAGCTGTTGATCCAGGCCGAGCAAGGGTTTGGCGATGCCATACAGGCAGCGCGTTACATCCCTTTATTGGAACATCGTGGCGTTGAATGCTGGATGCAATGCCTCAAGCCCATGACCGGAATCATACGCAGAAGCTTTCCGCGTGTTCATGTGGTTGATGTAGGCGAAATGCCGGACGGCCTCGATTTTCATGTTCCCGTCATGAGCCTGCCGGGTGCTATGAAAACGGACTCGGAAGAGGATATTCCAGCCTCAGTGCTTTATCTTGTGGCCGACCCGGAGCGGGTGGCCTATTGGAAGCGGCAACTGCCGGAGGGCTTTGGGAAGCGGGTGGGGCTTGTGTGGCGAGGCAATCCGCAGCACGGCAACGATCACAACCGCTCGTCCCGATTGAACGACTGCCTGCCGTTGGTCACCAGCAACACTGAAGTGTTGTTCGTCACTCTGCAAAAGGATTTGACGGCGGAAGAGCAGGCGTTGCTGCAAGACCTGCCGAATGTGAAAGCACTCGACGCCGAGCTGATCGACTTCGACGAATCGGCCGCCGTGATGTGCAATCTGGATATCGTGATCAGCATCGACTCGGCCCCGGCGCATCTTGCCGGTGCACTTGGCATTCCCATCTGGATTTTACTGCCGCTTCATGGCGAGTGGCGCTGGATGCTGGATAGAACCGATTCCCCATGGTATCCCAGCGCAACATTGTTTAGACAACGTTCTTTTGGGAACTGGCAAGAGCTTGTCAGCCGGGTCAGTACGCAACTTAATTCATTGTGAGGTGGTTATATGTATAAGGCAATTCATCGACGGCAGATTGGTTTTACCTTGCTGGAGCTATTGGTGGTGATGGTCATCATCGGCCTGCTTGCAGGTTATGTCGGCCCAAGATATTTCTCGCAAATCGGCAAGTCTGAGGTAAAGGCGGCGCGTGCGCAGATTGCGGCACTCGGCAAGGCACTGGATCAGTATCGTCTGGAAACCGGACATTATCCGACAACGGAGCAAGGGCTGATGGCTCTCAATGTGGCGCCATCAGGGGAAACGAAGTGGGGCGGACCGTATCTGGAAAAAGCCGTGCCGGATGACCCTTGGGGTAAGGCATACCAGTACAGAAGCCCGGGTGAATATGGAGATTATGACTTGTGGTCCTACGGTAAGGATGGTCGGCCGGGCGGGCAGGACGAGTCCGTCGATATTGCGAGCTGGCAGTAAAGTTTGATGAGGTTCGATTTAAAAGTCGCGTTTGGTGAAGAGATAGCGGCCATGTCTTTTGAGGCCTTGGATGCGATGCAGGCTCAGGCAATGGCGGAAGCTCAGGGATATACGGTGCTGGCGATACGTGAGGGATCGGTACGTGCCGGGTTTTCATCGTTTAACCGTAACAAATTCAATCTCATGTTGTTCAGTCAGGAACTGCTTGCGCTGCTGGACTCCGGATTGAGTCTGGTTGAATCCGTGGAAGGGTTGGCGGAAAAAGAACACAACGAAGAGTCGCGTATGGTCCTGAGGCAGGTGATGACGGGTTTGTATGAAGGTTTGCCGCTATCCGGGGCGATGGAGCGATCGCCGGCAGTTTTCCCGCCATTATATGTGGCGATGATACGCGCCAGTGAACGTACTGGAGACATGGTGCATGCGCTGGGGCGTTACGTGAATTATCAATCGCAGATCGATGCGGTGCGCAAGAAGATTGTGACGGCATCGATTTACCCGGTATTGCTGATTGTGGTCGGCGGACTGGTGATGCTGTTTTTGTTGGGTTATGTGGTGCCGCGCTTCAGCACGATATATGAGAGTTCCGGGGCCGATCTTCCCTGGATGTCGCGCATGCTGCTTTCCTGGGGGCAATTGATGCAGCAGAACAGTAGCGAAGTGATGCTGGTGTTTGCATTGGCGGTAGCAGGGGTTGTGTATGTAGCGACGCGTTCAGTAGTACGGCGTGCGGTAGCGGATTGGTTATGGAGGCTACCGGTTTTCGGGGAGACTTTGCGAATCTACCAGTTGGCCCGTTTTTACCGCACGTTGGGTATGCTGTTGCGAGGCGGGATTCCGTTAGTGTCGGGGATCCGGATGGTATCCCCGTTGCTGCAGCCTTTATTGCGTCAGCATTTGACGTTAGTGGAACAGGGTGTGCGTGAAGGGAAGCCGTTGTCGCTCTCGATGGAGCAGCATGCCCTGACGACACCGATAGCGTTGCGTATGTTGCGTGTGGGCGAAAGGACCGGGCGCATGGGGGAGATGATGGAACGCATCGGCATGTTTTATGACGATGAAATTGCACGAGCCGTGGATTGGTTTACCCGTCTGTTGGAGCCCTTGCTGATGGTGGTGATCGGCTTGGTTATCGGTGTGGTGGTGACATTGATGTATATGCCGATATTTGAACTGGCGGGAAGTGTGCAATGAACTCGATCTCGGACCGTATCATGCCCAGGTTGGGTGCAAAGCAGATTGCCGAGGCCAGGCTGTTTGCGCAGCAAAGTGGCAGGCATATGCTGGATGTGCTTGAAGAGCTCACCGAGCTTTTGCCGGATCAATTTATTCTGGCCTTGGGTAATCTGCTGCATTACCCGGTCATGGATATGCATGATCTGCATGCATTGACTCCCGATTTTGAATTGTTGAAATTCGCTGAAGCCGCAAAGCATGAGTGCGTGGCGATGCACGATGCCGAAGGCGTTTTGAAACTGGTATTTTGTAACCCGTTCGATGTGAATCTGCAGGGCCGAGTCGGCGTGCTGGTTAACGAACCAGTGATGTGGATGCTGGCGCATCGCAAGGATATTGCTGCATTGCTTGCCCGTCATGAAGAGGGGGTTCGGGCAATGGATGGTTTTCTTCCCGAGCATGCAGGATTGCAGGATCATTCAGATGGCATTGAAGACCTTTCGCTACAGTCCATCAGTGAAGATTCCAGCCCCGTTGTACGTCTGGTGCGTTCAACTTTGTATGATGCCCTGAAAACAGGTGCCAGCGATATACATATGGAGACTGATACTCGCGGGCTGACAATCAAATACCGAATTGATGGTGTATTGAGCATGGTTGGCAGCATGAATGGGCTGGAGCAGGCGGAGCAGGCAATTTCGCGCATTAAGGTGATGTCCGAATTGGACATTGCCGAACGCCGCATACCTCAGGATGGACGTTTCAAAGTGCTGGTGCAGGGGCGAGAAGTGGATTTTCGCGTATCCATTATGCCAAGTGTATTTGGTGAGGATGCCGTATTGCGCATTCTGGATCGCAAGGCTGTCAGCGGAGAAGATAAGGGATTGAGCCTGGATACGCTTGGTTTCGAGTCCGGGATCATGGAACGGTTTCGACTGTTGGCAGAAGAGCCTTACGGAATGTTGCTCGTCACCGGTCCGACAGGTTCAGGTAAGACCACAACGCTGTACGGCATTATTTCGGAAATCAATAGCGGCCAGGACAAGATCATCACAATCGAAGACCCCGTGGAATACCAGTTACCTGGCGTGCTGCAGATTCCGGTTAATGAGAAAAAAGGCCTTACCTTCGCACGCGGCCTGCGCTCCATCTTGCGGCACGACCCGGACAAGATCATGGTTGGAGAAATACGCGATTCCGAAACGGCGCAAATCGCCGTGCAGTCAGCGCTCACTGGTCATCTGGTCTTGACAACCGTGCATGCTAACAATGTGTTCGATGTCATCGGCCGTTTCACCAACATGGAGGTTGACCCCTATAGTTTCGTTTCCGCAATCAACGGCATCATGGCGCAAAGACTTGTACGCATAATCTGTCCACATTGTTCAGTCGCTGATACGCCAGACGCGGCATTAATCAGAAAATCCGGCATCTCTCCTGAAATGGAAGGCGAGTATCGCTTCCGTATCGGGCAAGGTTGCGGTCAATGTCACGGCACCGGCTATAAGGGGCGCAAGGCAATCGCTGAGTTGCTGTGTTTTACCGATGAGATTCGCGAACTGATTGTGACAAAAGAACCAGTACGACGCATCAAGGAAGCCGCCCGTGCCAACGGCACGCGATCCATGCGCGAGGCGGCGCTGGAACTCGTACGTCGCGGAGAAACCACATTGCAGGAGATCAATCGTGTTACCTCTTTGGCGTGAGCAGGTAAACGTGTTCCTGCATCCCCGGCATGTGGTGCTGCTACGTACTTCGCGCGGCCCCATGAGGAGAGTTGTCCGTAAGCAGATATTGAAGTGCGCTTCGGATGCCGTAGACCGCTTTTGGGATGCGCCGGTTTCGATGCTGGATAAGGCTTTGCAACAAGATGACTGGCGCAAGGCGGATTTGCAGATAGTGCTTTCCAATCATTTCGTGAATTATGCCTTGATCTCCGGTGCTGAGCGCCTGACTGGGCTGCGTGAAAAGGAAGCGTATCTGCATCACCGGTTCATTGAAATTTATGGTGAGACTGCCAGGTTGTGGGATTTGAGACTGAGCGGAAATGAACCGGAGTTGCCGGCTTTGGCCAGCGGAGTTGAGCAGGGCTTCCTTCAGTCTTTGCAGGAAAGTCTTGCCCGGCATGACTTGATTGCAACCGGTATATACCCGCACTTGATGGTGGCGCTCAACCAGATGCGTCGCCAGATGGGTCATGGCGACGCGTGGATTGTTGTGCTGGAATCCGGCCGCACTTGTTTTCTGCTGTTGGAAAAAGGTCGTTTGCGCATGGTACGGAATCATGCGGCAGACGTTGCCGATATCGCTCAGTTGCCCCCCCTGCTTGAACGCGAATCCCTGATATTGGGTGACGAGACTGACGGCAGGCCGATATGGCTTTATTGGCCAGAGTCAACAGAATTGCCGTTCTTGGCTGGACGGAATATCAAGCGAATCTCACAGCGGCTACCGGATGGCGTTGCCGGCGGCGATGATCCCCTGTATCGCCTTGCCTTGTGGGCGTGACATTAATTGACGGAAGAATATAGCAAATGCGGCATATCGATTTGAATCATGCACGCCCCATGTCATCGGATATGTGGCTGCAACGTGTTTTGCTGGGTTTAGGGTGTGCGGCTGCCATTGGACTTGTGCTGGCGCTGAATGAAGTCGATATGCGTACTCGTATGCTTGAGGATGATGTGAGCCGATTGCAGAACCCTCAAGCAGGTAGCCGTCGTGTATCGCAGGCCGAAGTGCTTGCCAAAGCCGGAGAGATCGCTGCAGTCAGGGCTGTTGCTGAAG